>JAIDSW010000099.1 GCA_029061025.1 Duncaniella sp. | reverse complement strand
GTGCTGTATCGGTGGCTGCCGTGATGTTCAATAAAGTTCCTGTCAAGGGTAAGAAAACCGTGGCGGTAGTGTCAGGCGGTAACATCGACGTGAATATCCTTAACCGAGTCATTACCCGCGGTCTGGTAAAAAGCGGCCGTGACTGCACCATAACCATCGACCTTTCCGACAAGCCCGGAGAACTTTCAGGTGTATGTGCCGTACTTGGAGCCAACGGCGCCAATATCCTCTCGGTGGTACACGAGCGCAATACTGACCGCTCCGCCATCAACGACTGCCTGCTGCGCGTTGAGATTGAGACGCGCAACCACGAGCATGTGAAAGCTATCCATAAGGCTCTTGCCGAAGCGGGTTATACGGTAATATAATGCAGATAAGCGTCACTCCATCAGAAACGGTATCGCTTGCAGCTGAAAAGAGTCAGGCATGCCGGTGCCGGCGACCGTCGGTAAAGGAACTGTGTTCATTTCTTTCCCGCTACAGCGCGCTGCTGATAGGGTGTGGCGCGACCTGCATCCGTCTTGAGCACAATATCGACCGCATCGCCGCCACATTCGGCATGAGGATAGTGAGCTACATCATGCCGAGACACATAAGTCTGTCGGTCATCGACAATGATACCGACGAAAGCGTCACGATGGTAGTGGAGACAGCCCGTACACCCATCAGCTTTTATGTAAATACGAGGCTAAGCGAACTGAGCTGGGAAATCGCCGACGGCCGCATAGATTTCGACGAGGCTCTGCAACGGTTTCACCATATTGCTACATGCGAGCATCAAAACGGTTGGCTTCTACTTGCTCTCGTTGCCGTGGCCAACGCATCCTTCTGCCGCCTGTTCGGCGGGGACATTGTGGCTATGGGGATAGTGGCGTTGGCCACTGCCGCAGGCTACAGGTTGAAACAGATATTGTTGTCACAGAAAATTGACGTATGGGTGATGGTGATGATATGTTCGCTCGTATCATCAGTAATAGGAGCAACCTGCGAGGTGATGAATCTCGGCTCGACGCCCCACATTGCTCTCGCTACGAGCGTGCTTTATCTCGTGCCCGGCATCCCGTTTCTCAACTCATTCAGTGACATGCTTTATCGTCATTACATCTGCGCGCTGTCACGTTTCATCGATGCCGCCGTACTTACGGCATGCCTTTCGATAGGATTGTGTGCGGGAATGCTCATTACCGGGACAGGAATGTTTTAAACCGTAATATTTATGTGGCAGTCATTTATACAGGACGCATTTTTCGCAGCACTTGCAGCCACGGGGTTTGCAGCTATAAGCAGGCCACCCAAGCGTTTGTATGCCTACTGTGCGATAATCGCCGCTGCCGGACATTCGAGCCGGTTTTTGCTGCTCAACAATTTCGGCTTCCACATTGCAGCAGCCTCCCTGATAGCCTCTTTTATAGTGGGGTTGCTGGCTGTGGCGTTCTGCCGCAAAGCCCACACGCCGCCCGAAGCATGCCTGTTTCCCGCCCTCCTGCCCATGATCCCCGGAATATATGCCTACAAAGCATTCGGAGCTATGGCTCTCAGCGTGATTTACTCGGGCACAGAGAGATTTGATCACTATTTTTCACTACTCGCCGACAATGGACTCACCTGCATATGCATTCTGATATGTATGGTAATCGGAGGTACTATCCCGATTTTTATGTTCAAGAGAATATCATTTCAGGCTACGCGGTGACGATTTTTTTCATCACATTTATAATATAGAGGAAGAAATGGCGTTAAATTAAGTGAAATGTCGTATCTTTGCCAAAGGTTACGCCTATTCGTACTTTTTTGAATTTAAAATTACCACCATCGTTTCATCATGAAATTGCATTCAGTTCTTGCCTCTCTCATATTTCTGCTTGCCATGTCGGCATGCAGTTCACATAAAACGGCTCTCCCCTATTTCAAGGATCTTCCGGGTACGGCAGGAACTCTCGAGTCTTTCAGCTATATACCTACCGTGCAGCCCGACGACGAACTGTTCATATCCGTATCGGCTTTCAATATGAATGCGGTAGCTGCATATCAGACTCCGCTCAGCAATCCCGCTACACGTGAGGATGTATTGCGGCCTTCTTCCCCCCAGTTTCTGACATATATCGTCGACAGCAAGGGTGATATAGAATTTCCGGTACTGGGCAAGATACATGTGGAAGGACTTACCACCGAGCAGGTTGCACAGGAACTTACCAATCTTATTTCCAAAGAAGTACAGGATCCCATCGTGAGGGTTGAGCTTATTAATTTCAAGGTCATAGTAGCAGGTGAAGTTGCCAAGCCCGCGATAGTAAAGGTACCCAACAGCCGCATGACAATTCTTGAAGCCATCTCCGAGGCCGGCGATCTGACTCCCTACGGACGTCGTGACAACGTGTTGGTGATCAGGGAAGAAAACGGCAAGCGCACATATGCCCGAGTAGATCTGTCATCAAAAGATCTGCTCAATTCACCTTATTATTATCTCAAGCAGAACGATTACATCTATATAGAGCCCAACCAGGTGCGCGAGGCTAATGCCCGCTACAATCAGGACAACGCTTACAAGCTTCAGGTAACCTCCACCGTAGTAAGTGCTGCATCAGTCATCGCATCACTCGTCATAGCTCTTACAGTGAAATAACAACCAGATCCGTAGCCCGAAGTCATGTCAACCAATAAAAAGAATCGCGCAGATTTCATCAATTTCCGTCATCTCTTCTCCACATATTTATCACATTGGTATCTTTTTGCAATATCGATAGTCGTGTTCGGTGTACTCGGCTATCTTTATTCGCGCACCAAAAATCCGGTCTACGACGTAAGAGCCAATGTGCTTATTCAGGAAGAAGGCAACAACCTACTGAGCAACTTCGGCTCGCTCGGCGAGCTTTTCGGCTCGGGTGCCAAGGTCGACGATGAAATTTTCCGACTGACTTCCCACAGCATCTACCGCGATGTCGCTAAAGAGCTTGGCCTGAACAAAACCCATATTGTACGCTCCGGATTCCTCAAGCATGAGCTTGCGTATCCTGACTTCCCCGTAGATGTTACATGCGCTCCTTCGCTCCCCGATACTCTTTCCACCAATCTCGCCTTCAAGATCAAAGTCAACAAAAAGGGTCTGGCTGATATTGAGGTTCTTGCCAAGAAAAAAACAGTAACAGAAGTAAAAAAAGCGCAACTCCCTGCTACAGTTGAGACACCTTACGGAAACTTTACTGTAACTAAAACCAAGTACTATCCCGAAGGTGAGTCTGTGAAGACTACCATAGCATTCCGAGGCTACGGTGCTACCGCCGAAATACTCGCCGATCTTATCGACAGTGACATACCTTCACGAAAGGGCAACGTGATCACCCTCTGGGTCAACACCGAAAATCCCGCCTACGGTTGTACGCTTCTTAACTCCGTGATAGCCACTTACAATGCCCACGGCATCACCGACAACAACATGCAGACAACCAATACCCTTGAATTTATCGAGGATCGCCTGGCCTCGATAGGTAAAGATCTCAACGATGCTGAAATCAACATAAGGAAATTCAAGGAAAACAATAATCTTGTGGAGTTTGAAGCAGAAGCAAAATATCAGGCTGAAAAGCGCGGTAAAATCGAGGAAAACCTCCTTACCGCGCAGACCAAGGCCGATATTCTTCAGATGACACTTGACTTCTTCAAAAATCCGGCCAACAATTACAGCCTCGTACCTGTATCGGTCGACGAAAAAGCCCTTACTGAAGCCATCACGGCCTACAATACCATTGTGCTCAAGCGCATCGAGCTACTTGATAATGTTTCGCCTGAGAATCTGGCGGTAAAGGGTCTTGAAACTCAGCTCGACGCAATGCGTGAGAATCTGCGTCTCTCACTCCAGCGAGCCTACGACAATTCGCTCGTGGCTCTCAATGAGATAAAGAAAGAACATGAATCGGTAAAAGGTCGTCTCGGCCAGGCTCCCAATCAGGAATATGAATATGTCGACCTCCGCCGTCAGCAGGAAATCAAGCAGCAGCTGTACCTGTTTCTGCTCCAGCGCAAGGAAGAAACTTCGATCATGCTTGCCAACGCTCTTCCTAAGGGAGTGGTGGTGGACGAAGCCTATGTGCTCTCCGAACCGATAAGCATGAATAACAAAATTTACATCCTCTTATTCCTGATCATCGGTCTGCTTGTTCCTCCCGTGGGACTCTATCTGCGGAAGATTATACGCAACCGCTTTGACTCGCGCACTGAAGTGGAAGATGCCCTTACCACACCGATCCTCGGAGAGATGTGTGCCGATCGCTCGGGAAAGACACTCATTGCTACGGCTGACAATCATTCCTCGGCGGCCGAACTTTTCCGCCTTATCCGCAGCAATCTGCTCTTTATGCTCAATAATGCAGACGATAAGGTGGTGCTTCTTACATCCACCACATCAGGTGAAGGCAAATCATTCATCTCCATAAATCTTGCCGCTTCACTTGCCCTGCTTGGCAAGAAAGTGCTCCTCGTGGGTATGGATATACGCAAGCCGCGCCTTACGGAATACATGAACATTCATCCGCGGTACGGTCTAACGCAGTACCTGTCGACTGACTCCGTTCAGATTGACCAACTCATCACCCCGGTTCCTGCCGTGAAAGGACTTGATGTGATAACATCAGGCCCCATTCCTCCCAATCCCGCCGAACTTCTGGCCTCGGAGAAAGTTGACGCGATGTTTGCGCAGCTCCGCACCATGTATGACTTCATCATCGTTGATACCGCTCCAGTAGGCATGGTGAGCGATACATTCACGCTGTCGCGCATAAGCGATGCCACCATCTACGTGTGCCGCATCAACTATACCCCGCTCTCCGACCTCAAATTCATTCAGGATATATATGATGAAAACCGATTGAAAAAACTCTCGGTTGTTATCAACGGCACTACGACCAAGAAATCTTACGGTTACGGCTACGGAGAAAACAAATAATCTTATAGCCTGAATCCACCGGCCGATGGTAGAGAAGTATCTCCTTTATTCACGAATTTTTTTCGTCACATTATGGGTAATGCTGACGTTTGGATTCGTGTCCCAGGAGATAATCACGCCGTTGAAATCCCTTCATGTAGCAGTGTTCCTGATTGCGGATGCGATATTCTTGCTGTTAGGAGCTATATTTATACAAAACCGAAGGGATATACTCGTTCTTATAGTATTTCTATTTCTTGGAATCATATCTTCCATGATATTGAATCGAGAAGGTTTCGTTATCACCTTCAATGGCACACGCACTTATTTTGGCCTCATCTTTGCGATTCCTATTCTTAGATACTTTATGAGCGGTAAGAATGCCGATAGATTTATCGCTTCTTTTGATAAACTGCTTTTTTACTTTCTCCTATTGCAGATTCCATGTGTGGCATGGCAATTTATCAAATACGGAGCCGGCGACAGAGTAGGCGGATCTTTAGGTGACTGGAGTTCAGGAGTTATATCAGCGTTGATCTACGCATCATCCTTCTACCTTGTGTCGAGGCGCTGGGATTACAATGATTTCATCGGTTCTTTACGGAAGAATTATGTGTACTTCCTGTTACTACTCCCTACATTCTTCAACGAAACCAAAGCGAGTTTCCTTTATCTCGTTGCGTATTTCTTACTGCTTCTCCCGTTAAATATCAAGATGGCTAAGCAGCTCTTTTGGATTTTGCCTCTTATGATGGTGGTAATTTCTGGACTTGGCGTTTTGTATCTTAAAGTGACCAATCAGGATGCCGACAGAGTATTATCATATGACTTTGTCGAGCAATATTTGTTTGGCGAGAGTACCGAGCACGTTGTCAATGTAGCTTTGGCGGTTGAAGATGATGGTCTGCAGGTGGATGAGACATGGGGAAATATTATAGATATACCGCGTTTCTCCAAGCTGATAGTGCTCCCGTCTATCTTTAAAGAGTCTCACAAAAGTATGTTGTGGGGAGCCGGCTTGGGACAGTTCAAGGGTACGAATGTAGTGGGATTCACACCATTCAGTAAACGAAACTATTGGCTCCTTCGCGGTTCGAAGCCCTGGATATTTTATATTATCGTCGAGTTGGGAATATTAGGACTTGTCTGGAATCTATGGCTTTTAATTTCGATGTTTTCACCACGGTCAGTTGTCTCAAACGGGTTAAATATCAAATTTTTCGTCGGATTTCAGCTACTGTTCTTGTTCTTTTATAGCGATGCTCTGATAAATCTTTATTATTGTAGCATAATGTTCTACATACTGTTGAGTACGCAGTATGCGTCAAAAAATAACCCGCACTTGAAAAAAGACGAATATCAATCCGACGCCCTGTTACCTGCCGAGTAAATGTCTTATCTTGACTCTGGCGCCGGAGCATAACTTTCCATAAAAGGGTACAATCTTACATAGCTGCGTATGTATGGCAAGTCTTATTCCCAGATTTTTGCGAAGACTTCCGAAATTCATCAAATCTGAAATATCGTCATTGAAACCTTCAATATCCTTGACCTGATTACCTTTTTCAATATGCAAACTTATGTATTTTGATAGAAAAGCATCATTTTCCTTGCGGAATCTGTCGGTCATACCATTTAGAAGATTGTAGCACAGATACAGACTCTCAAGCGCTTCCCGATCCTTTTGCTTATCGAGCCTGCTCCTTGTCATAGACTCATAATTTACGAAATAGGAGTATGTAATCTCATCAATGGACGCCATTTTGGGTTGAGCTTTCACCATCATGGTTGTCATCACAACCCTGTCGTCACTGAAACACAAGTGTTTTATGGCAGGATATTCATAGTCATCAAAAAGCCTGCGATCAAAGACCGCACCGCACATCGAAGAATTTCCTCCACCGTTAAGAATGTAACGCATGTAGGAGTCAGCCGTGGAATCAAACTTACCATGCCGATGAAGCCGTTGCTTTCTACCGTCTGACCCTTCGAGAATAAAGTCGCCTATTACTATATCAGCCCTATCTTCTTCAGCCTTATCAAGGAGGCGACGCAATGAATTTTCCGGCAGATAATCGTCGGCATCGACAAAGGCGAAGTAGCGGCCTTGAGCTATGTTGTAGCCCGTGTGACGCGCCATCATCGAGCCCTCATTCTGCGGTTTGTTGATTACCTTTATGCGGGAATCGGCGGCCGACAGACGGGCGAGGACTTCGGCACTGTCGTCGGACGATGCATCGTTGACTGCGACAACCTCAATATTCTCCACAGGCTGCGACAATATCGAATCGATACATCTTTCGATGTACTTGCCGGCATTGTATACGGGAATTATCACAGATATGTCAGGTCGGGTCATGGCAGGGAATATTTATCGATTGCAACACAAATTTATAAAAAAAGACTGATATAACCTGCACGAAGATAATTTTTTCATTATATTTGTAGGTCATAATATTTACCGTGTGTATGCGAACGATATTTTTAATCCTCTACTACTGGCTTGCCACCCATCTTCCGGGGTCGTATTCCCCCTACGGAGGAAGGATATTCAATCGTTTCCGCATATTCTGTGTAAGGCGCATTTTCAAAAAGTGCGGCAACATCTCCACCGTCGACCGCAAGGCCTATTTCGGCTCCGGTGCTGAAATTGAAATAGGTGACTTCAGCGGCATAGGAAGTAATTGCCGTCTACCCAACGACATCAAGATCGGGCGCTATGTAATGATGGCTCCGGGGGTGACGGTGATAAACGCCAACCATAATTTTTCACGCACCGACGTTCCCATGTGTTTCCAAGGTTCGGAAGATAAAAAGCCCGTGACGATTGAAGACGATGTGTGGCTCGGAACCAACGCAATCATCCTTCCGGGGGTGACGGTAGCGCGTGGCACTATCGTTGGAGCGGGATCGGTAGTGACAAAAAATTTTCCCGAATATTCAATTATCGGCGGCAACCCCGCCCGACTGATACGATCGCGCATTGAGTCATGAAAAGTACAGCCTCTACCCTACTGTCCTGGCCCGGGAAAGTATTCCGGTTTT
The DNA here is from genome assembly GCA_029061025.1 of Duncaniella sp. Lineage (GTDB taxonomy): Bacteria > Bacteroidota > Bacteroidia > Bacteroidales > Muribaculaceae > Duncaniella. Next base: position 4,306 of record JAIDSW010000099.1, on the reverse strand, counting down.
ATCTCGAAGGCTTTCGGTCGATGACCGTAGGCCGCAGCCTGTGGGCAATAATTCTTATAAAACTTTTCATCCTTTTTGCTGTGATGAAGCTGTTTTTCTTTCCCGACATTCTGAGCCGCGACTACTCGACCGACGCCGAACGCGCGGCTGCCGTCAGGAGCAATCTTATTTCACGCTGAAAATCAATTTTAATTATCTAACCCTAACTTACCACTTCTATTATTTATGAACGACTTAATGAGTGTAGTCGACTGGTCGAGAGCGCAGTTTGCCCTCACAGCGATGTTCCACTGGCTGTTTGTCCCGCTCACACTGGGACTCTCGGTGATAGTGGGAATAATGGAGACGATCTACTACCGCACCAAAAGCGAGCAGTGGCTCAAAATCACAAAGTTCTGGATGACGCTTTTCGGCATCAACTTTGCCATAGGTGTCGCTACCGGTATCATTCTCGAATTTGAATTCGGTACCAACTGGTCCAACTACAGCTGGTTTGTTGGCGACATTTTCGGAGCACCCCTGGCAATAGAAGGTCTCCTTGCGTTTTTCCTTGAATCGACATTCATAGCCGTGATGTTCTTCGGCTGGAACAAGGTGAGCCGCGGCTTCCACCTTACTGCCACTTGGCTCACTGCGATAGGTGCCTCGATATCGGCTCTGTGGATTCTGGTGGCCAACGCATGGATGCAATATCCCGCCGGCATGGAATTTGACCCCGCGCAGATGCGAAACATCATGGAAAATTTCTGGGATGTAGCATTCTCACCGGTTGCTGTCAACAAGTTTTTCCACACCGTTTTTGACGGTTGGGTGCTCGGTGCCGTATTCGTGATAGGCGTCAGCTCATGGCTGCTTCTTAAAAACCGCCGTACCGACGATGCCATGAAATCCATCAAGGTAGGCGCATGGGTAGGGGTCGCAGGCATGCTTCTCACACTCATGACCGGTCACGGCTCGGCTGTAAATGTGGCACGTGTGCAGCCCATGAAACTCGCCGCAATGGAGGGATTATATGACGGCGGATGCAATCAGGAACTTGTAGGGTTCGGTATCCTCCGCAGTCAGGATGACATGAAGCCCGGTGAAGATCCGTTTGTGTTCAAGTTCGGGATTCCCGGCGGACTTTCGTTCCTCGCCCACAGCGATTTCAATGCCTACGTTCCCGGTATTTACGATATAATCGACGGCAAAGCCTCCGATGCCGACGGCAATGAAATGAATACCGCCGATTACGCCACCCGCATCAACTGCGGACGTGACGCCCACGAAGCTCTCCGCAGCTTTGACAAGGCACTGACCGAAGGCGACAGCACAGCCATGGCCGCTGCTTCAGAGCGCATCAAAGCCAACTATCAGTATTTCGGCTACGGCTACCTTGATTCGCCTCAGGAAGCCGTTCCCCCGGTAGCCACCACATTCTACGCATTCCACATCATGGTGATATGCGGAGGTTTCCTCACGCTGCTCCTTTTCGTAGTGCTCTGGGCTGCCTACTACCGCAGTGAACTCCTCAAGCGCCGCTGGATGCAGTGGATCGCCATGCTCTCAATAGCTATCGCCTGGATATGCTCTCAGGCCGGATGGGTCACCGCCGAGGTGGGTCGTCAGCCCTGGATCATTCAGGACCTCATGCCCAATCGCGCTGCAATTTCTGAAATCACCACGGCATCGGTACAGCTTACGTTCTGGATGTTTGCCGTAGTGTTCACCTGCCTCCTCGCAGCTGAAGTGCGTATCATGATCAAACAAATCTCAAAGCAATCTAAAGAGTCGTAACCATGAATCTTGAACTATTACAACAATATTGGTGGCTTCTGATCTCAGTATTAGGTGCCATACTGGTGTTTCTGCTTTTCGTTCAGGGCGGTCAGTCGATGCTCCTCTGCCGTCGTAAAAACCAGCGCGCCACTCAGTATATGATAAGCGCCCTCGGTCACAAGTGGGAGCTCACTTTCACCACTCTCGTAGTGTTTGGCGGCGCGTTTTTCGCATCATTTCCGTTGTTTTATTCCACAAGCTTCGGCGGAGCCTACTGGTTGTGGATGACTATTCTCATCAGCTTCGTGCTTCAAGCCGTGAGCTATGAGTTCCGCGCCAAGCAGGGCAATCTGTTCGGCACCCGCACCTACGATGTATTTCTCCTCTTCAACGGTTGCGTGGGTTGCATACTTCTCGGCGTAGCTGTGGCAATGATGTTTTTCGGCGCAGAGTTTACAGTTGAAAAAACCAACATACTCGATGCCGGTGCGCCCGTAATATCGCAGTGGGCTGATACCCACGGATGGGAAGCTATCTTCAACTGGAAAAACCTTCTGCTCGGCGTGACCGTGCTTTTCCTTGCCCGCACTCAGGCAGCGCTCTACTTCATGAATCATGATGCCGACGATGAAGAATTTTTCAACCTCAACAAGCGATCCGTCCTCATCAACGGTACCGTATTCGTGATGTTCTTCCTCGTGTTCCTTGCAGTGCTTCTCACGGCTACCGGACTCGAAACTGTAACCGACAGCGGACTCAACGGCTGGAACAGCACTTATCGTGAAGTACCCTACAAGTATTTCCTCAACTACGTGGATATGTGGTGGTGTCTGGTTATACTGCTTGCCGGAGTGGTAATGGTGCTCTACGGAGTGCTCCGCTCGGTATTTGCCAAAAAATTCACCTGCGGTATATGGTGGACCGGTATAGGGACGGTGCTGGTAGTGCTCACTCTGTTCTGGGTAGCCGGTTACAACAACACCCCCTACTATCCCTCGCTGCTCGATTCGGCTTCATCGCTCACCATCAGCAACAGCTCGTCGTCACTTTTCACTCTTAAAGTGATGTCGTGGGTGTCGGTGATAATTCCCGTAGTGGTAGCTTATATCGCTTATGCGTGGTATAAGATGGACTCAAAAGACAAAAATTCCACCGACGATGCAGCTTACTGATTCCCACATCGACGATCTTATAAGATTCCTTGACAATTCACCCGTAAATTTCCTTGCCGCAGCTCAGGTTGCGGCAAGGCTCGATAATGCCGGTTTCATTCGTCTCAACCCGGCCGACAACTGGCATATCGAAAAGGGTGGAAAATACTATATCGTAAAGAATTCAAGCGCGGTATTCGCTTTTATCGCAGGCAACAGTGATACCACCGGCGGCTTTCATATTATATCAGCCCACTCTGATTCACCTTGTTTCCGCATAAAGCCTCATGCCGAGATGCTATGCCCCGGAGGCGCTGTGAAGCTCAATGTAGAGGTATATGGTGGCCCGATTCTCTATACATGGTTTGACCGCCCGCTCTCTTTGGCCGGAAGGGTTATTGTGAAGACCGATTCACCGCTCCACCCTGCGACACGGCTTCTGCACATACGCCGCCCTCTTCTAACCATTCCTCATCTCGCCATCCATTTCAACCGCCAGGTCAACGACGGAAATCCGCTCTCCCGACAGAAAGATATGCTCCCCGTGATAGCCCTTGTCAAGGAGGCGGCTGAAAAGGATGACATGCTGCTGAATCTGGTAGCAAAAGAGGCAGGAGTGGATAAAACCGATATTCTCGATTTCGATCTTTCGCTCTACGACACGACCCCCTCATGCCGCCTGGGACTCAACGACGAATTTATCACGTCAGGACGCCTTGACGACCTCTCGATGGTTCACGCAGCAATGACCGCACTGCTCCATGCTCCTGCCGACAGCTCTTCAACCCGCGTGATGGCGATATTTGACAACGAGGAGACCGGCTCGGGTACCAAACAGGGCGCGGCTTCCCCGGTGCTCACCCACTTGCTGCGGCGCATTAATACCTGCCTTGGTGGCACGGATGAAGACTATTACCGCGCTATCGACAATTCTTTCATGATTTCGGCCGACAACGCCCACGGTGTCCACCCCAATTATGTAGAGAAACAGGATCCCACAAACCACCCCGCTCTCGGCGGAGGACCGGTAATAAAGATAAATGCCAACTGCAAATACATGACCGATGCCGACTCCGCTGCCGTGTTCCGCTCCATCTGTGAGCGGGCCGGTGTGCCGTGCCAGTATTTCGTCAATCACAGCGACGTGGCAGGGGGCTCGACACTCGGCAACATTCTCACATCGCAGATCGATCTCCGCGGCGTGGACATGGGAGCCGCACTGTGGGCCATGCACTCCGCTCGCGAAACGGCCTCAGTGGCTGACCATGACATGACCATCCGCGCCTTCACCGAATTTTATTCGCTCTGATACTTACTCAGTGAGGCTGTGTCAAAAATCAAATAGCGCCCGTGGGCGCTGAATTATTCGTAACCGGCGCCGCCGTAGCTCAGCGAAG
>JAIDSW010000098.1 GCA_029061025.1 Duncaniella sp. | reverse complement strand
TCTCGAATCTTACCACGAGGCGATGGAAAAGATGCGCAGCGGTGAGATCTTCGGATTTTTCCATATTCCCGAAGATTTTCAGAAAGATGCCATAAGTGAGCGACACCCCACGCTGTCGTTTTACTGCAACATGACTATTTTCGTCCCGGGCACGCTTTCGTTCAAGGGATTCAAGACCGTGGCCGTAGGTACGGCCGGCGATATTGTGGAGACCCAACTCGTGCAGGCAGGCCTCAGCGACAACCTCGTGTCGCCCCTCGTGCAGCCGCTCGGTGTCGACACTCATCCGCTCAACAACCCGTGGACCAACTATAACTATTATCTCTCGAATTCGTTTCTACCCGGATTGCTCGCTCTGCTCGTGCTGACGGTAACCGTGTTCAGTATCTGCACGGAGATCAAGCACGGCACTTCGCCCGAATGGCTGCGCACAGCAGGCGGACACGTCTCGATAGCCCTGCTCGGCAAGCTGCTGCCGCAGACGGTGATATTCTCGGCTGTAGGTATCGGCCTGCAGGCGGTGCTCTACGGATTTCTCCACTTTCCACTCAATAATCACCCCATGCACATGATAGTGGCGATGGTACTCTTCGTCATGGCATGTCAGGCACTCGCTGTGGCGATAGTGGAGCTTGTCCCCAATCTGAGGCTGTCGCTGTCGATATGCTCGCTGTTCGGTATCCTTTGTTTCTCGGTGGCCGGATTCTCGTTTCCGGTCGACCAGATGTATGGCAGCGTGGGGATATTCGCCTACATCTTCCCTATAAGATATTACTTCCTCATATATATCGATCAGGCTCTCAACGGCATACCCATCTATTACTCGCGCTTTTACTACGCGGCTCTGCTCGCATTCCTGCTACTGCCCATGCTCGGGTTGCGCCGTCTGCGCCGACATCTTGAAAATCCCGTTTATGTACCCTGATTACCGTTAACGCTCATGAAACTTTTGAATGACATAGGCCGCCAATTGGTCACGCTTTTCAGAGTGTGGCGCAGGGAATTTTATCTGGTGTTCACTGACCCCGGCGTGCTGATATTCTTCTTCGGCCTTCCGCTGGCTTATCCCGTGGTATACACGCTCATATATAATCCCGAGATAGTAGAAAACATGCCCGTGGTGGTGGTGGATAACTGCCGCACTCCGTCGTCACGCGAACTCGTGCGCGCCATCGATGCCACCCAGGCATTGGCTGTGACGGGATATGCCGCCAATCTCAACGAAGCCCGCGAAGCCTGGCACACCAAAAAATGCTATGCGATAATTGAGATTCCGGCCAATTATGACAAGAGCCTCAATTCACTCAGTCAGGCTACAATCACCACATATGCCGATATGTCGCTGCTGCTCCGCTACCGCGCCATGCTGCTTGCGCTTACCGACGTGCAGGTCGATCAGACCCTCTCGATCACTGAGCGACGGGTCAGTGACCTCGGATTACTCGCCGAAAGTGTTACCGACGGTCAGTTGCCTGTCGAGTCACAGTCAGTGATCGTAGGTGACGAGAGTCAGGGCTTCGCTTCATTCGTGATGCCCGGTATAGTGGTGCTGATACTTCAGCAGAGCATGATACTCGGTATAGCTATGCTTGCCGGCGGACGCGCAGAGCGCCGTCGCCGCAACCGGGGATATGATCCTATGGCGGTGGATGCGTCACCCGCTGTCACGGTGATAGGCCGCACGCTCTGCTACACGCTCATCTATCTGCCGCTCGCTTACTATATCCTTCATATCGTTCCCGAGATGTTCTCGCTTCCGCATGTGACGAAGTTTGGAGAGTATATGCCATTCATATTCCCGCTGCTTATCGCATCGGCCATGCTTGGGCAGACCGTGGCGGTGTTTATCACCGAGCGCGAGGCCTCGCTGCTCGTGGTGGTGTTCACTTCGCTGGTGTTCCTGTTCCTTTCGGGACTCACATGGCCGCGCTACGCTTTCAACGGCTTCTGGCTGCTCATATCTGACTGTATCCCCGCTACATGGGGCGTGGAGGGATTCATACGCATGACCTCCGACGGCGCCACTGTAGCCAATGTAGGATACTATTACCGAATGATGTGGCTTCTCGCCGGTGTCTACTTCATCACCGCCTCGATCGTGGCCTACTATCACCGCCGCCTCAGCCGCAGGTCGCAGGTGTAAAGGCGTAAGCGGGGTTGAAGCCTGTAATGATACCGTCCAAGAAATCTTGTAAAAAAAAGTAGTTGCTGTGTCGAAATATCAGCACTGCGAATGACGTGATAGATGAATACCGGTATTTGATATATTTGTTTTTTAGAAACTGATGTAGTAAATTCGCTTAATGATGTAGCCCAGATCCTCACTAATATGGAATCGAAAGAAATTTTACTTATACAAAATCCATCCGTTGAATTGGTCGCTTTCATGGAGAAAGCTCAGCATCAGAAGAAAGAACGCATGCAACAGATGCGTGACGATTTTTACAATAAATCTATAAAATCGCAGGTAGTATCATTATAAATGAGGTAATGCAGCCATATTTCTATCCGACTATGTAATTAGTTGTTTGTGCTGGAGGCACATTATTGTCAGAAACCCCGCATCTTCAGTGCGGGGGAATGGGATGAATCTACTATATGCGTCTCGGCGGGACGCATCGTGATATTAGCAAAGGTAACGTTTTTTTCAATATGTATTGTATCTACAAATTACTCACGCACGAAGCGTCCTGCCTGGACGCAATTTAGTCAGTCAGTTATGCCCCGCACTGAAGATGCGGGGTTGCTGACAATGATGTGCCTCCGGCACCTACATGCGTAATCGTTAGGTTCTTCCTTTGAATATTTGAGGAACGCTACGTTAGTGATAAGTAAAAAGAGCCCTATAAGTCAAATTATATTAAGAGTATCTTACGTCTCTCTTTGAGATAATTTATATCAATCACCGTAAAGTCATAGCACAAGCGATCCTATGCAAGGGCATTTTATCGTAATCGACATGCTCCGGTCATTCATGTTATAACCTCAAATCTGCGTGAAAAGTAAAAAATTCAATAATTCAATCATAATGAATTTATTGAATTTTGTCACAGCTTCCCTTCGTCGCGGTAGGAGAAGTAGCCGCCGCGGGTTATGATGAGGTGGTCGAGGACTTTGATGTCGAGATATTCCGCGCCTTGCACTATGCGGCGGGTCAGGGCATCGTCTTGCGGAGAGGTCTTGAGATTGCCCGAGGGATGATTGTGGACGAGTATGATACCTGCCGCCAGCGAGTCAAGGGCTCGTTTAAGCAGCAATTTTATATCGACAGCCGTGGAGGCGGTGCCACCTCGTGATACACATATTTTGCTCTTCACCTGATTGCTGCGCGAGAGAATCATGATCCAAAATTCTTCGTGCTCAAGGAGTTCGAGTTGCGAGCGTATGATGGAGTAGGCGTCGGCACTGGAGCGTATCACCATATCCGTGGGGTTAGTCATCTCGTCGCGGCAGCGTATGCCCAATTCAAAGGCCGCAGCGAGTCCTATGGCTTTGGCCGGACCCACACCTTTGTATTTCTTGCAAATTTCCTCGATGGACATACGCGATACATCGGCCAGCGAATTGTCGTTGTTGTAAAGAATCCTTTTGGCCAGATCAATGGCTGATACCCCCTGAATACCGCCGCCGAGAATTATGGCCATCAGTTCGGCCGACGACAGTGATTTAATGCCGTGGGCGAGAGCCTTTTCGCGAGGACGGTCGTCGAGGTCGAGATCGGCTATGCGCAGCGGGCGGAGTTCATCAGTATCTTCCATCACTTTCCGCGACGCATTTCTATCTCCTCGTTGATGTCACGACCGCGACCGAGCAGGATTTTGGTGAAGTAAGCCTTGATGAATCCCGTGCCGTAGCCGGTGATCATGATAACACTCGCGGGCACTGCCATGGCCGATACCGCGAGCGAGCGGGTAGAGAATAATGCTGAAATGAATACGGCAAGCAGATAAACGCCAATAGGGAGCAGCCACCACGGGCTGACGAATATACCGAGCAACACAAGAATCACACCGATAATTACAGCCAGAGCAGGCAGCGCGTGGACGAGTTTGAGCGACCCGGGGTAGAGCAGCTTGAGGGTGATGCGTGACATGCCGAACACGTGAACCTGACGGAAAAATTTCTTCAGGTCAATGCGGCGCTTGTGATATACAGGAGCGTCGGCAATCAGTCCTATCGAGAAGCCCGCGTTGCGGATGCGCGTTGACATGTCGATATCCTCCGAAAACATCTCGCGGAAACCACCCACGCGGTCATAAACTTCGCGGGAGAAGCCCATGTTGAACGTGCGGGGAACGAATTTTTCCAGACTCACCTTGCCGCCGCGTATGCCTCCCGTGGTGAGAAATGATGTCATAGCCACGTTGATGGCCTTCTGAGTGGTGGAGAAAGACTCGTGGGCGGCATCAGGGCCTCCGAAACAGTCGAGCGGAGTCTCGTCGAGCCGCCGGGTGATGGTGGCGAAATATTCGGGAGGAATCACGCAGTCGCTGTCGAAGAAAATGAAGTATTGCCCCGAGGCGCGTTCCAAGCCGTAGTTGCGCGCTATTGAGCGACCTTCGTTGGGCTTGAAATAGTAATGTACATTGAGTTCAGGAGCATATTTCTCCACCACCTCACCTGCCGGAGCGGTGGAGCCATCCTCCACTATGATGACTTCAAAATTCTTTAAGGTCTGGGCGGCGAGGCTGGCCAGTAGGTCGTCGACTTCGTCGATGCGGTTGTAGACCGGGACTATGACTGAAAATCGGGGAGTGGCTGGTGTCACGACATGCGGGTTTTATAATCGTTGTAATCAAATTCTCTCATCACCGTGCAGTCACCCGCAGAGTTGCAGAACACGAGCGACGGATGAGCGATGCCGTTGAACATGGTGGTCTTTACGGTGGTGTAATGGTTCATGTCCTCGAGTGTGAGCTGCTCGCCCGGCATGAGCTTGTGATCGAAATGCCATGGGCCGCAATAGTCACCGCTCAAGCATGAGTTGCCTCCCAGCCGATAGGGGAGAGTGCCGGGAGCCTCGGGCACTGATTCGGTTATGGCGGGCTGATAGGGCATCTCGAGAGTGTCGGGCATATGGCAGGCAAACGACGCATCGATAATTGCCGTCGAGATACCGTCGTTTTCCACCACGTCGAGCACCGATGTCACGAGCGAGCCTGTGCGCCACGTCCATGCGCTGCCGGGCTCAAGTATCACCTTCAGCCACGGGTAGCGTGAGCGGAAGTCAGTGAGCAGCTTTATGAGATGTTCGGTATCATAACCCTCGCGGGTCATGAGATGTCCGCCTCCGAAGTTGACCCACTTCAGGCGGGGCAGATATTTGCCAAACTGTCGCTCGAAAGCGTCGAGTACCTTTTCAAGATCATATGACGACGATTCACACAAGGCGTGGAAATGAAATCCCTCCAGCCCGTCGGGGAAAATGCCTTCGAGGTCCTCGGCCGTGACGCCGAAACGGCTGCCCGGAAGCGCGGGATTGTAAAGGTCGGTCTCTATGACCGAGCAGCGCGGATTGACACGCAACCCCGGCGACACACCGCGCTCAAGTGCCTTGGCACCATAAAGATTCCACTGGTTGAGTGAATTGAACGTGATGTGCGAGGCATGGTCAAGAAAATGGTCGATGGTGGCGGGAGTGTAGACCGGGCAATAAACATGAGCCTCGCCCCCGAGTTCCTCCACCCCGAGCTGAAGCTCGTTGAGCGAACTTGCAGTGAAGTCGCGGTTATACTCGCGTATTACGGGAAACGTTTTCCACAGGGCGTTGGCCTTGAACGCCATTATGATATTCACGCCCGCGCGCTTCTCCACATCGGTGATGAGGCGGAGATTGCGGCGGAGCGCATCTTCGTAGACTATATAGTAAGGTGTGGTGAGTTGCTGCTGAGTCATAGGATTTCAAATTTTGCGAATTTGAGAAGCAGAAGCCGCGACGAGTCATCGCTGTCGAATTTCACACGTATGCGAGCATCGGCCATGGCCGTGTCGATTTCGGTGATTACGCCGTGGCCGAACGACGGGTGGCGGATCTCCATGCCCGCGCTCAGTTCGTCGAGCTTATGCGTGGAGCAGCCCTCGGCACCCGGGCGCTGCTGCGACGCGGGCTTGGCCGGAGCGTTACCGGCACGCAAGGCCGAGAGGTTGACCGGGTTACCCCCGGCGGGTGTGTAAGACTGTCGCGGAGCCCGGCTGCCCGAAGCGAAACGACCTACGGAAGTGCCCGACACGTTGAGATACGACGGATCGATATCGGCAAGAAATCTCGACGGACGCGGGAATATCCTCATGCCGTTGCGGAAGCGGCTCTTGGTGTAGGACATGGTGCAGTTGTTGCGCGCACGGGTAATGGCCACGTAGAGCAACCGCCGCTCCTCCTCGACCCCGGCCGCGGTGTCGCTGCTCATGGCCGACGGGAACAGATCCTCTTCCACTCCCACGATGAAAACATTGTTGAATTCCAAGCCTTTGGCCGCATGTACGGTCATCATGGTTACGCGCTCGGTGATACCGTCGGCCGCTTCTTCCACATCGCTGTCCTGATCGGTGGCGAGGGATACTTCATTCATGAGATCGGCCATATAAATGTCGGTGCGACCCTGCTCGATGCGATCGTTGACAAATGTGCTGGCGGCAGCCACGAGCTCGTTGATATTCTCGCGGCGCGATACATTTTCGGGCGTGTCGCCGCTTGCATATTCGGCAAGCAGTCCGGTGCGGTCTATTATTAGTCTTGCCAGTTCGTGAGCGTCAAGGCGCTGACAATCATTGGCTTCGATAAATGAGCTTATGAGCGTGGTAAATCCGTTGAGCTGACCGCGAGAGCGCGCGTTGAGATTGAGCTCGGCGGCATAGAGATCAGGATTGTTGAGCACGTGCCACATCGATACGTTATGTTCGAGAGCCGTAGCCGTGACCTTGCCCACGGTGGTGTCGCCTATACCGCGTTTGGGGGTGTTTATTACTCGGCGCAGAGCCTCGTCGTCGTCGGGGTTGACCACAAGCTGAAAATACGATACGGCATCCTTCACCTCCTTGCGCTGGTAAAACGACAGACCGCCATAGATGCGGTAGGGTATCGAGCGTGTGCGCAGCGCTTCCTCAAGTTCGCGGCTCTGGGCATTTGTGCGGTAAAGTATCACGAAATCCTCGTAGGAATCGCCCGTCGACATTTTCATCGATGAAATGCCCGAGGCCACCAGTCGTGCCTCCTCCTGATCGGTGTAAGCCTCGACCACACGAATGCGGCTGCCCGACGACTTCTCGGAAAATACCTTTTTCTCGATCTGGTCGCGGTTTTTGGCTATGAGCGACCCGGCGGCGTTGATTATATTGCGTGTAGAGCGGTAGTTCTGCTCGAGTTTCGAGGTGTGGAGAGTGGGGTATACGTTGCGCAGTTGTAGGATATTGGAAATATTTGCGCCGCGGAAAGAGTAGATGCTCTGGGCGTCGTCACCCACAAGAGTGAGGCAGTCGCGCCCGCGGCACAGCTGATTTATGATGTGATACTGAGCAGAGTTGGTGTCCTGATACTCGTCGACGAGCACATAGCTGAACCGCTCGCGGTAGCTCTCGAGTATATCGGGATTACGGGCGAAAAGTTCGTGGGTGTAATAAAGCAGGTCGTCGAAATCCATCACACCCAGGGTGCGCGACCGCTCCATATACTTGCTGTATAGTATGTGGATGTTGGGACACTTCATCTGCTTGTCGGCTTTGAGCAGAGCGGCATCAAGCGCGTAGGCTTCGGGGGAGATGAGCGCATTCTTAGCCCATGAAATGGCGTTGTGAACCTTGGCCGGAGTGTATAATTTTTCATCATATCCCAACTCGCGCACGAGCAGCTTTATCATCGAGCGCGACGCGCCGGTATCGTAGATGGTGAAGTTGGATTTATAGCCCAGCCTGTCGGCATGAAAGTGAAGAATGCGGTTGAAGATGGAGTGAAAAGTTCCCATCCACAGGCGCGACGCCACTTCCTCACCTGTCAGGGCGGCGATACGCTCGCGCATCTCGCGTGCGGCCTTGTTGGTGAAGGTGATGGCGAGAATCCCCGACGGACGGTAGCCGTTTTGGAGCAGATGCACGATCTTGTAGGTGAGCACACGTGTCTTGCCCGAGCCGGCACCTGCTATCACGAGCTGGGGACCGTCGCAATACACCACCGCCTCGCGTTGCTGCGGGTTGAGCTGATTGAGATATTCGTTGTTTTCAGGTAGCATATATGCCGCAAAGTTACTTATTATTGCTGTGATTTGCAACTGTAGCGGATAATTGCTAACTTTGCCGGAAATTACTCTTTTTATGAAAAGAATCCTTCTTATACTCATCATAGCCGTGGCCGCCGTTGCCGGCGCGCATAAGGCGCAGGCACAGTTCCGCTGGGGTGCTACCGCGGGTGCGACCCTCACTACACTTGATTTCTCCCAGGATCTGTTTAAAGTCAGCAGTCATGTCGGCGCCACTGCCGGAGTCAAGGGCGAGCTGATGTTTCCCGGCATAGGTTTCGGTATAGAGTTCGGCGCGCTTTACGAGCTGCGCGGAGCGGGAATGAACATAGGCGAGAAGCCTATATGGTCGACTCAAGGCTACGGCAAGATCGATTCATATCTGCATTATCTCGACATACCGCTTCACCTGAAATTCAAGTGGACGCGCATGGACGGATTTGAAGATTATCTCGCTCCCTTTGTGCAGGGCGGTCCCGAGCTCAATATCCTCCTCGGTCACAACCACAATGCTCCGCTTGATTACAATGCCGTGGGTCTCGGCCTGACCGCGGGCGGCGGTGTGGAGCTGTTCAAGCGCTGGCAGGTGGGAGTATTCTATTCGTGGGGTATGACCAATGCGGTGTCGATGCCGATACTCAATGACTTCAACGCCCAAAACCGCACGTGGAATTTCCGCGTAACTTATTTCTTCTGATCGCTGCGGCTGCGGGTGTACTCGCTCGGCGTCATGCCCGATACTTTCTTGAACATTCGGGCAAAATGTTGAGGATAGCCGAAGCCTAAGGCGTAGGCTACTTCTGAAGAATTTTTCCCTGCCACAAGCATATTTTTTGCAAGCTGTATCACGTAGCGCTTTATGTAGTGATTGGCCGTGTCACCGGTGGTGCGCTTTATAAGGTCGCTCAGATAGTTGGGCGACAGGCATAATTTCTCAGAACAATACTGCACCGTGGGCAATCCGAGCGATGCCTGCATGTCACTGTCGAAGTAGTCCTTGAGCAGAGTCTCGAATTTCGACAGCACATCGTTGTTGACAACAGTGCGCGTCACAAACTGACGATTGTAGAATCGCTGCGCATAGCGCAGCAGCATGTTGATGAAGCCGGCTATGATGCGGTTTTGCATCTCGTCGGCCGGAAATTTAAGCTCCTGGGCGAGCTGACGCATGAGCGATACCATCACGTCGCGCTCTTCGGTGGTCATGTGGAGTGCCTCGTTGATGCGGTAGTCAAAAAACGAGAAATTCTTGATTTCCTTCTCCAGACCTGTCCCCTGAAGTATATCGGGGTGGAAAAGCACCGCCCAGCCCGTAAGATTTACCAGCTCGCCGTTATCCTCCTTGCCACCGAGCTGTCCGGGAGCAACGCATATGAGCGTGCCCGCCTTGTAGTCATATTTTCCCGTGCCGTAGACAAGGTCGGCCGCCTCATCGTTGCCCTGAAGAAACAGTCCGTACACGTCATAACTGTTAAGACTGTACCTCACAGGTGAGATCTCGTTGAAATTCACCACGGTGATCAGTTCATGAGTGTCTGAAAGACCTAACCATGCATTGTAATCTGACGGCTTTTTAATTTTCAGGATTTTGCTCATTCTGAAGGGGAGTTTTGTGATACAAAGATAGTGAAAATTTCCGTATCGTAGAAATTGGTATGATAAAGGCTGAAAAATACACATCATATAATGGACGGCTAAAATATATTTGCAAAAAAATAGCAAAATATGAAACGATACTTTTTTATGCTTCTTGCCGCGTTGCTTACCGTGGTTTCGGTAAAAGCCCGCACTCTCGTGGTATATTACAGCTATACTGAAAATGTGCACAAGATCGTGACAGCGCTCACATCGCAGATCGATGCCGATGTAGTAAGGATTCAGCCTGCCGAAAAGGGACTCGATTACGAGGCCAACAACTATGCGATAGGCAGCGCGCAGATAGCCGCCATACGCAACAATCCCTCCGATGCCGCTTCATATCCGGCCATTGATGCCGTGGATGTGAATCTCGCCGACTATAATTGCATCATTATAGGAGCGCCTCTCTGGTGGAGCCAGATGGCAGCCCCGTTGCAGACATTCTTGTTTCAGCACGGAGCCGAGATGGCCGGAAAGCATGTAGGACTGATAGTGTCGAGCGCCAGCAGCGGCATAAGCGGAGTGGAATCCGACGCCAAGCGCCTTATACCCGACGGTGATTTCTTCTCTTCGTCGCTGTGGATACGCTCATCGCAGACCTCCAACGCCGCCTCCCTGCTGAGCCAGTGGCTTAAGGATATCAACTATGATGCAATGACAGATATAGAGGATGTGGCCGACAATGCACCGGAATATTACACGGTATATTCTCTCGGCGGGACGCTCATAGGCAGCAATATGGCCTCGATAGAAAACCTCGAAAAAGGCCTTTATATAGTCAATGGCGCCAAGGTAAAGAAAAACTGAGTCCTGCCGATGCGATATCTTGCGGTAATTATACTTTCTATAATTATGAGCACAAGGGTTGATGCGTCAACAGCCGTAGATGTACACTCTCATATTATTACTGATGAATATCTCGATTATCTGCGTGCGCATGATGCGCTGATGGACGACGGGTATCCGCTGCCCGGCTGGGACGAGAAGTCGCATCTGGCTTTTATGGACAGCGCCGGAATAGAGCGCAGCGTGCTCACACTGTCGTCGCCTCAGCCGTGGCACGGCGATGTTGAGGAGAGCCGCGCCGTGATCCGCTCGGTCAACGAGCGGATGGCCGAGGCAAAGCGTCGTCACCCCGAACGGTTTCTGTGGTGTGCCGCGCTCCCTCAGCCCGATGTTGAAGCGTCGATTGAAGAAGCCGTATATGCTCTCGACTCCCTGGGTGCCGACGGTATTAAACTCGCCACGAGTGTCGAAGGAAGGTATCTTGGTGACCCCGAATTTGATCCGCTCATGAAAGTGCTCGACGAGCGCGGCGCTGTGGTGATACTTCACCCGGTAAAACCACAGCCGATAAATGATAGCGTATTTACAGGTGGCCCCATATTCGTGTACGAGTATCCCGCCGAGACAACCAGAGCTGTGCTCAATATGGTGGCTCACAACGTAATGACCCGCTTTCCGGGTATAAAAGTCGTGGTGCCTCACGCCGGGTCGTTTCTTCCTTATGCCGTGCCAAGACTGCGCGGCGGATACCCGCTGCTGCTCAAGCAGGGTCTTACCGAGGCGATAAACATAGACGGCAATCTTTCGAGACTTTATTATGATCTTGCGGGCGGCCCGTCGACTGAGGCTGTGAAGATGCTTCTCACAATTACTACCCCTGATCACATAATGTTTGGTACCGACTATCCTTTTGTGCCTGCTCCCATTCTTGAAAAGGTGGCCACCAAGGTGAAGAATGAGATAATCAATGATGCCGAATTAGGACGGTATTCCGAGGACATTCTCCGCAACAATGCTATAAAACTGTTTAAATCAAAAGAATAAATATGGCAAACAAAGTTAATTTAGGCTCAAAATTAGCCCTTTATCCTACTCCCGTCACCGTGATAGGTGCGGATGTCAACGGCAAAGTCAACTGGCTCGAAATCGCTCATGTGGGAATCGTGAGCCATGACCGAGTGCTCGTAAGTATGGCCAAACCTCACTATACCACTCCCGCCCTTGGTGTGGGCAAACGCATGTCGCTCAACCTCGTCAGCCCCGAGATGCTTGATAAAGTGGACTATGTGGGCAGCGTGGACGGCGACAAGGAAGATAAATCGGAGGTATTCGCTTATCACCGCGGCGAGGCGGGCACTCCCGTAATCGACGAGGCGCCCCTGACTATGGAGCTGGAAATCGCAGATATTTACGAATGTAACGGCTTCAACAATTTTATCTGCTCGATTGCCAATACCTACGTTGACGAGGATCGTCTCGACGAGAATGGAAAGATTGACTACAACAAGATGCACACCGTACTCTTTGAATTCCCGACCTACTCCTACATTCTTTCGGGCGACGTAATAGGCAAATGCCGCAAAATGCACGACAACTGGAGCCGGAAAGACTGACGATGTACCGAGCTATAAACATATTCTTTGCCATCGCCGCAGTGTCATTAATGTTGTGTGCCTGCGGCGGGCATCGTGAAGAGGAATCAGTAATAAAGAGTGATATGGTAGATAAACTCCCCATGCAGGCCGACGGAATAGTGCGCCTGTCGAAAATCAAGGTCAATCCCGAGTATATTGGCGAGTATTTGAAGTATGCCGTGGAAGTAGGTGAAATTTCGCTTCTTACCGAGCCGGGTGTGCTGACTATGTATGCCGTGGCCGACAAGAATGATTCATGCAGCATCACGATTTTGGAGAACTATGCATCGCAGGAGGCTTACCGCAGCCACATCGCTTCGGAGCACTTTCAGAAATACAAGCAGGGCACGCTTCACATGATCGATTCACTCGCGCTCGACGACGTTACGCCGCTCAATCCCGCCAACAAGATAGTAAATTTTATCAAGGAGTGATTATCTCCTCCCACCGCGGTATGTCGCGGAGAAAGGAGAAAGTGCCGTCGGGACTCACGCGGCAAGCATAGTGGTGCATGCCGTTGCTCACTATCAGTATTCCCACATTTAATACTATGTTATATCGGGCTATCTGCTCGAATACCCGGGGCGTCACGGCGACCTCGGGCGCTTTGTATTCCACGATAGCGACCGGCTTGAGCGACGGGTCATAAACCACGGTATCGCAGCGCTTCACGGTGTTGTTGAGGCGAATGGTTACCTCATTGGCGATGCGCGAGGCAGGGTAACCTCGCGACGATATGAGATAGTTGACGAAATGTTGCCTTACCCACTCCTCGGGAGTGACCACGAGCCATGCTCGCCGCAGCGGATCGTAGACCCTGACATTGCCGTCGGGGTCACGTCGCAGCTGTAATCGGGCTTCCGGGAGATTTAATTGTTGCATATTCTTGAAATAATGCGTAAATTTACGAAAAATTCCTGAACTACGCATGGCTTCACCTATCGCCGATCCGTTTGCCTCACTCCGCCGCGACATCGCTGCGGGCAATCTGCGCCCCGTATATCTGCTTCACGGCGAGGAAGGATACTATATTGACCGCCTCGTGGAGGATTTCGAGAATCTTCTTCCCGAGGCCGACCGCGCATTTAATCTATATCAGCTTTATGCGCCTGAAACTTCGATGGATACCGTGATGGAGGTGGCCCGACGCTATCCCATGATGGCCGACAGGCAGGTGGTGATAGTGAAGGAAGCCCATGCCATACGCGCCGATCAGCTCAACAAACTTCATTCCTATGCCGAGCGCCCCAATGAATCGACAGTGCTCGTGATAGCTTGCCGCGGTGCGGTGGCCAAGGGTAAGGAACTGATTGATGCCGTGAAGAAAAACGGTGTGATATTTGAATCTAAACGGCTCACTGACCGCAATGTCGGGCCGGTGATAACCGAACTTATCAAATCACATAACCTTACCGTCGACCCTAAGG
>JAIDSW010000097.1 GCA_029061025.1 Duncaniella sp. | reverse complement strand
CCGGGCGTAAAAGTCCATGAAGTACGCATCGAGCGTCGTCCCTATCAGTATTCCTATAAGGATGATATGGGCTACCACTTCCTTCACACCGAGACCTGGGAAGAGGTGATCCTCCCCGGCGAAAGCATTGAAGGCGTGCAGTTTCTCAAGGATGGTGACATTTGCGAAGCAATGGTACACGCTGCATCTGATACCGTGCTCACTTGCGAAATGCCCACCAGCGTAGTCCTCGAAGTAACTTACACCGAGCCCGGCATCAAGGGTGATACTGCAACAAACACCCTCAAGCCTGCTACTGTTGAGACGGGCGCAGAAGTTCGCGTGCCCCTCTTCGTAAATATCGGTGACAAGATCAAGGTTGACACCCGTGACGGTAGCTACGTAGAGCGTATCAAGGAATAATATCCCGCGATAATTCAAAGTATTGCAGCCGGAGTCAATAATCTGAAATGACTCCGGCTGTAACTTTTTAAACTCCGCCGTTGTTGAATAGGTATGGAAGACATGAATAAAAATTTTTCCGAACCGGAAATTGAGGTACATCCCTGGCCTCCGTTTTATAATCGGGATTCAAAAATCCTGATAATGGGCACGTTTCCTCCCCAGCCGAAGCGGTGGAGCATGAATTTCTATTACCCTAATCCCACCAACGACTTCTGGCCGATGATGGCTTTGATATTCCTTGGTGACCGAAAGGCTCTCAACATCAAGGATAGCAAGCAATTTGATCTTAATGCAATCAAGGAGCTTCTCACAGAGCATCACATAGCCATGAATGATACGGGGCATAAGGTCCGCCGACTGATGGGGAATGCTTCCGATAAATTCCTCGAGATAATTGAGCCTGTGGATCTTGATGGATTACTGAAACTGATGCCCGATTGTCGCACGGTAGCGACTACCGGCGAAAAGGCAGCCGGGGTAATAGCCCGATTAACCGACACTGAGATACCCAAAATGGGTGATTTTGTAACATCATCTTCTGGTCTTGAGATATGGAGGATGCCATCGACAAGCAGAGCCTATCCGCTGAAACTGGAGAAAAAGGCTGAATATTATGCCGGGATGTTCCGTGCAGCCGGCATTTTGCCATGATGAGAGGGTGAAATGTAGGAATATTCGTCAATTCTGATTACCTTTGCACTCTTGAAACGGCAACGCTTCACTTTAATCTGAAACAATATTATCATATGCTTGATTTCATAACACTTGCTATCTTTGATCCGGCAGGAATTATGGCGGAGTTCTTCAAGGCCGATGCCACAACGGTTTACCTTCTTGTATTGGGTCTGATGATAATCGAGAGTTCGTTCATACCTTTCCCGTCAGAAGTAATAGTACCGCCTGCCGCATATCTTGCATGCACGAGTCATGAGGTCGACATTTATCTTATAGTAATTGTCGCTACCGTAGGTGCCATAATAGGAGCCCTGATCAATTATTTTCTATCCATGTGGATAGGGCGACCGATAGTGTATTCTTTTGCCAACAGTCGCTTAGGCCACGCATGTCTTATCGATCAGGCTAAAGTAGAACATGCCGAGGAGTATTTCGACAAGCACGGGGCTATTTCCACATTCGTAGGACGATTGATACCCGCAGTGCGACAGCTCATCTCTATACCGGCCGGCCTTGCGCGAATGAACATAGGAAAATTCGTGGTCTTTACCGGTCTGGGGGCGATGGTATGGAATATCGTGCTTGCCGGTCTCGGTTATTGGCTCGGCACTCTTGTACCGAGAGCGCAGCTCTACGATGCTGTAGAGAAATATAACGCATATCTTACCTATATAGGAATCGGAATCGGTGTGATAGCAGTGGGTTTCATAATCTGGAATGCTTTCAAGCCGCGCAAAGAATCAACTAAAACCGTCGAATAATGGAAGTATCACCTTCACTTCTCGCCGCTGACTTCACGCGCCTTGGTAAAGCGGTAGAACTTATCAACTGCAGCGAGGCTTCAATGATCCATGTTGACGTCATGGACGGAATGTTTGTGCCCAATATTTCGATAGGTTTTCCCATGATTCGTGCTATCGCGGATATTGCTGAAAAGCCCCTCGATGTTCATATGATGGTAATGGATCCTATCAGATTCATATCACAGGTAAGAGATGCCGGAGCCACGATAATGAATGTGCACCAGGAAGCATGCGTTCATCTCCACCGTGTCATTCACCGTATAGCAGAGGCAGGAATGAAACCTGCCGTGACATTGAATCCCGCCACGCCGCTGGTGATGCTCGAAGAAATTTTGTCCGAACTCGATATGGTGCTCCTTATGGGGGTCAATCCCGGATTCGGCGGACAGAAATTCATTGATGCAACGGTCGACAAAGTCGCTCGGCTCCGCACTATGATTGATGAGCAAGGGCTAAAAACTAAAATTGAAGTGGACGGTGGTGTCAATCTCGATACCGCCCGTCGCCTTGCTGCGGCCGGTGCCGATGTACTTGTCGCCGGAAGTTTTGTATTTAAAGCAGAAAATCCGGTCGACGCTATTTCTACACTCGCTCATATATCATGACTCAGCATCCCGAAGAAATTTCTATAGAAGAATACGACTACCTGTTGCCCCAGCAACGCATTGCTTTACATCCATTGCAAGAGCGCGACAGTTGCAAATTATTATTTCGTGACAGAAACGGAGCTGTTTCCGACCACGTCTTTTCTGAGATAGCGGAATTGCTTCCCGGCGGTAGTCTTCTCATTTATAACAATACTAAAGTTATAAATGCCCGTCTCCGTTTCCGTAAAGGTGTGGCTCATGACGGGGCTTTGATTGAAATCTTCTGTCTTGAACCCGTATCGCCGGCTGATTATGCTGAAAACTTTGCTTCATCCGGCCCCGTGTCATGGAAATGTTTCGTAGGTAATTCCAAGAAATGGAAAGACGGAGCATTGACCATGCCGGTCAAAGCGGGGGGCACGAATATTACACTCTCGGCTATAAGGAAAGAAAAGGAAGGGAACGCATTCATAATAGAATTTTCGTGGGATGACGAGAATGTGTCATTCTCTGAAATTATTGCTGCGGCCGGTGAAATACCTATACCGCCTTATCTCAATCGATCTACTGAAGATAGCGACTCAAGCGATTACCAGACCGTTTACAGCCATATCGAAGGTTCGGTTGCCGCTCCTACCGCGGGATTGCATTTTACTCCCGGATTGCTTGACAAGTGCAGGGCACATGGCATAGATACCCGGGAGGTGACGTTGCACGTCGGAGCGGGTACTTTCCAACCGGTAAAATCCGACACAATCGGTGACCATGAGATGCACTCGGAATTCATAGCCGTGAACCGTGAGCTTATATCAGAACTGGCTGATACCGACAGGCCGATAATCGCTGTAGGTACAACATCAGTAAGGACGCTTGAGAGTATGTACCAACTCGGATGTTATCTGAGCCAACACACCGATAATAATGATGTGCCGGAGCTGCCGCAATGGTACAGTTACTCGGAATCTCATCCTCGCTTGTCGCGCAAGGAATCAATGAGAATACTTCTCAATTATCTTGACTCCCGCGCGATGACAATATTTGTTGCGACCACAAGGCTCATAATCGCCCCGGGTTATACTTACAGGATGATCGATGGAATGATTACTAATTTTCATCAGCCCCGTTCGACTCTTCTCCTGCTTGTCAGCGCCCTGATAGGGGACAGCTGGCGTGATGTTTATAGCCACGCACTTGCTTCTGACTATCGTTTCCTCAGCTACGGAGATGCATGCCTGTTTCTCAAATCAGTGGAAGATGCGTTATAAAATCTTAATAGTATATAATGCTTGCGAATATTTTCGTAACTTTGGAGGCAATTTTTACGTATAAAACTTATGAAAATCAAAAATATATTTGTTGCTACAGCATTCACTGCATTAGGGATGGCTTACATGACAGCCGCGACCGATAATGTAGTGGAAGAAGTTGCATGGGTGGTGGGTGATCAGCCCATATGGAAATCGGAGATTGAGGAGGCTTACCAAAATGCGCTCTATGAGAAAACCGATCTTAAAGGAGACCCTTATTGCATAATTCCCGAGCAGCTCGCTATCGAGAAACTTTATCTGCATCAGGCAGATCTTGACACGGTGGAAGTAGCCGATAACATGGTTATCTCTCAGGTTGACGCCCAGATTAATTATTACATCAACAGTCTTGGCTCGGCCGAAAAAGTAGAGCAGGTATTCCATAAACCGATCAACGCAATGCGCGAAGCTCTGATGGATATGGTGAGAAACCGTACCCGCATATCGCAGGTACAACGTAATCTCACCTCAAAAATCACATCCACACCGGCCGAAGTGCGTCGCTATTTCGATAAGTTGCCCAAAGATTCAGTGCCTTACGTGCCTACTCAGGTGGAAGTACAGATTCTTACGCTTGCTCCGGCTATCCCACGACAGGAAATTGAGGACGTGAAAGCACGTCTGCGCGATTTCTCCGACCGCGTGAACCGCGGAGAATCTGATTTCTCCACTCTCGCTATTCTATATTCTGAAGATACTGAAAGCGCCAAGCGAGGCGGTGAGCTTGGATTTATGGGTCGCTCGCAGCTCGTGCCCGAATTCGCATCGGTAGCTTTTAATCTCAATGATCCGAAAAAAGTCTCTAAAATCGTTGAGACTGAGTTTGGTTACCACATAATCCAGCTTATAGAAAAGCGTGGCGACCGCATAAACGCCCGCCACATTCTTCTGCGTCCTAAAGTAGCAGAAGCGGATCTTATAGATGCGGTGACTCGACTTGACAGTCTGCGCACGGATATGGTCGACAACAAGAAATTTACCTTTGAGGAAGCTGTAGGGTATATTTCTCAGGATAAAGACACCCGTAACAGTAAAGGCGTGATGGTAAACCAGAACACCGGTACTACAAAATTCCAGATGAGCGAGCTGCCTCAGGAAATTGCCCGAGTGGTCGCATCACTGCAACCCGGAGAGGTGTCAAAATCATTCATCATGAAGGATCAGAAGACTAATCAGGAGGTTGTTGCGATAGTCAAACTAACCAACAGAATTGACTCGCATCGCGCTAACCTCGGCGATGATTTTCAGCAGATCAAAGATATGTATGAAAATGCTCGCCGAAGCGAGATATTGAGCAACTGGCTGAGAAAGAAGATTGCTGATACTTATGTGAGAATAGAAGACGGCTGGCGCGACTGCGAATTCATACATAGCGGCTGGCTGAAAGACAATTCCGCTTCAAAATAAAGTGATGAGTAAGTTGCAAGGTCGTTGGGCCGTCCTGGCTGCGATTGCAGCTATGGCTCTTCCTATCATTTTGGCGCAGACACCTGCGCCATCGGCTTCCCTTCCACCTGCGATACGTCCCATGGTGCCGTTGGCCGACCGTACTGACCCGTCGAAAGTTTTTCTCGAGCATGCTGACCGTCTCAGCTATGACGAATTTCGCGATACCGACGTTCAGGTGCTTCAGGGCAACGTGGTATTCAGAAGAGGCGACATGTTTATGTACTGCGACAGCGCCCGGTTCAACGAATCTACCGGTTCGATGGATGCCTTTGATAATGTCAGGATGGAGCAGGGCGATACACTTTTTGTATATGGTGATGCTCTTTACTATGACGGTCAAGGGGAACTCGCAGAACTTACCGCTTATCCGGGTAAATCAGTAAGGCTTATCAACCGTGATGTCGAGCTTGAGACTGACCAATTCTTTTATGACCTTTATGATAATGTAGGCTATTATCTAACCGGTGGTACACTGCGCGACACGCAAAACAGTCTTGAGTCACGTCAAGGTTACTATTATCCCGATAGCAAAGATGCTTTCTTTTATTTTGATGTAGAGCTTACCGGTCCCCGCCCCAATAAGGACACTCTCCGCATATTCACTGATTCGCTCACTTATAACACCGAATCGGGTGTAGCACGTCTTATTGCAAAAACCCGGATTGTGAATAAAGACGGAGAGATTGAATCACGCTCGGGGTTCTTCAATACCCGCACTCAGATAGCCGACCTTTATAATCGCTCCACAGTGCGAACACGCCGGGGTAATACACTTACCGGTGATACACTTTTTTATGATCGTGAGGCCGGCTACGGAGAAGCATTCGGAAACATGGTGCTTACCGATTCGGTAAGGAAGTCGTCGGTGTCAGGCAACTACGGATTTTTCAATGAGTTGACCGACAGTTCGTTTACTACCGGCGAGGCCCTTGTAATGGACTATTCGTCGCCCGATACTCTTTATCTTCACGGTGATACGATAGTTGCCTATACTTTGCCCGACAGCACCAAGGTAACGAATGTATTCCATAAGGTCAGATTCTTCCGCTCCGATATTCAGGGGCTTTGTGATTCTGTAAGCCTTGTTGAGCGGGACTCGATAATGTACATGTATACTCTGCCTATAATATGGAATGACGACAAGCAGATAGTAGGAAACGTGATATATGTACATTTCAATGATTCCACGGTCGACTGGGCGCGATTGCCCGAAACCGGAATCATGAGCCGACATATTGCAGAGGATTGCTATGATCAGATGACAGGATCGGACATGACTGCATGGTTTGCCGACTCGACCCTGTCGAAACTATATGCCGAAGGTAATGTGCAGATCATCATGTTCCCGATGGAAAAGGATTCGACCTACAACAAGTTTTCCTTCACCGAGGGCTCATCGCTTCTCGCTACTTTTGACCAAGGACGGGTCAAGCGGGTCAAACTATGGTCGGAGACTTCGGGTTCAACCACTCCGCTATACCTTGCCGGAAAGTCTAGCTACTTCCTTGACCGGTTCCGCTGGTATGGAGCACTTCGTCCCATGAGTCCGGCCGAAGTATTTGATTATCCGGCAGAAATGGATAATCTTCTTGCAAATCCTATTCTTGCGCGTCCGCGTCCCGACTATAAGACAGTGCGCGGCACGGTGACAGGACGGCCGAAGCCACAGAATATTCCGGTAGAAAGTCAGCCCCCCTTACCGGGAGACTTGATTGAATCAGCACCTGTAGCTTCCGAAGAGGAGCTCTCAGAGCAGAACAATCCACCACAAGAAAACACAGAAGAGGAGGAGATTACAGAAAATGAGTGATATAATCCGTCTGCTGCCCGATTCGGTAGCCAATCAGATTGCAGCCGGTGAGGTGATACAGCGCCCGGCCTCGGTGATCAAGGAACTTGTCGAAAACTCGATTGACGCAGGTGCCGACAACATCACGATAGTACTGAAAGATGCCGGCCGTACACTCATTCAAGTTATTGACAATGGCTCGGGAATGAGCGATACTGATGCCCGTCTGGCTTTTGAGCGACATGCCACTTCCAAGATCAAGAGTGCCGACGACCTGTTTACATTACGCACTATGGGCTTCCGAGGAGAGGCACTTGCGTCTATCGCTGCTATTGCCCAACTGGATGTGCGCACCATGCTTCACGGCGCTTCAATAGGCACACGTCTTGTCATCAACGGGTCAAAGGTCGAGAGTCAGAATCCCGAAGCGGCTGCCCCCGGCACCAACATTATGGTAAAGAATATTTTCTATAATGTACCCGCCCGGCGAAAATTTCTCAAGAAGGATTCTGTTGAGCTGAGCAATATATTGCGTGAATTCGAGCGTCTGGCGCTTGTTAACATCAACACTGACCTGACTCTGATTCACAACGATACGACAATTCACGCTCTTCGCCGCGCATCGTTCAAGCAGCGCATCGGCGATCTGTTTGGCAAGGGTGTTGAAAAGCAGTTGATTCCGGTGGATACGGATACCTCCATCGTAAGGATAAGCGGCTTCATATCATTGCCTGAGAGCGCACGCAAGCGCAATGCGCTCCAGTATCTGATGGTCAACGGGCGAAATATGCTTCATCCGTATTTCCGTAAAGCAATACTGCAGTGCTACGATCGCCTTATCTCGCCGGAGGAACAGCCGAATTTCTTTATAAATCTCCAGGTTGATCCCGAAACGATAGATGTAAATATTCATCCTACGAAAAATGAGATAAAGTTTGAGAACGAGCAGGCCATATGGCAGATTCTGACAGCCGCTGTAAAAGACTCGCTTGGCAGATTCAACGCAGCTCCGGCCATAGATTTCGATGTGGAGGATGCTCCGGAAATTCCCGTTTTCAATCCCACGGACGGTATCAGTCTTAAAGAAGAACTTGACCCTGCCTATAATCCCTTTACCGAATCCGACACCGGCAGACATCACACTCAAAGCGGTGGAGGGTCATTGAGAAGCAGCCGCATAAACAGTAGAGCGTCTACCGATTGGGAAAAGCTGTATGACGATTTTTCGCGTAAGCGTGAGGAAGCGCTCGACGAAGTAGTGGGCAGCCGCATTAACGACGCAATCGCATCACCGGCTGACGAATCTCAGATAATAATTCCATCGATTGACAACCTGTCAGCCGAAGAAGACGATACACTACCGGCTACATCGACCATGCAGCTTAAGAATTCTTACATTCTTACACCTTCGCGAAAAGGTCTCATGATTATTGACCAATATAGAGCACACGTGAGGATACTCTATGATCGATATATGTCGATGATTGATGAAAAATCATTTGTGGCGCAGCAGGTTATGTTCCCGGAAGTTGTACAGCTTTCGGCTTCACAGAATGTAATACTCGAAACCATACTCCCATATCTCGAAAAGCTCGGATTTACCATGTCACCTCTCGGTGATAATTCATGGAGCATACTGTCTATGCCCACCATAGTCTCAGGCAAAAGCGGTGTTGATATAATCACGGGAATCATAAACGTGGTGGAAGAGACGGGGGAGGATATTGCATCATCCTTTTATCGTCAGGTCTCGCTTTCGATGGCAAGAAGCAATGCGATACATCGGGGCCGCACACTTACTTCGGCCGAGATGGAAAATCTTGTGAGCGATCTGTTTAAAAGTACGGCTCCCGCGCGCACCCCCGAAGGTAAGCAGGTGTTCAGCATAATTGATATTGAAGATATAAATTCATTGTTTTGAAACGCATTACGCTACTGGCTGTCCTCCTGGCTGTCCTCGCCGTCATGAAGGCCGAGGACGGATTGAGATTTTCGGTTATAACATGTATGCCGGGAAGTGAAATATATGAACTGGAGGGGCACGCAGGCATCAGGATAAAGCAAATCGACACCGTAACCGGTGCGGTAATGGCTGATAATGTGGTTGACTGGGGAAACTTTGACTTTACAGCCCCTAACTTCGTATATCGGTTTGTAAAAGGGGAGACCGACTATTCCGTAGGAGCTCGTCCAACTCCATATTTCCTCGGTGCTTATGCTGCGCAAGGTCGCAAAGTGTATGAACAGCCGCTGATTCTTAATGACCTTCAGAAAGCGCGGTTGATGGAAATACTCAATGAAAACTTTCTTCCCGAAAATCGCATCTACCGTTATAATTACGTCAAAGATAATTGCGCCACCCGCATAGTGGATGTGATAGAAAAAGCTGCCGGAGACTCAATCATTCTTTCACCGTCGCAATTACCTGCTCGCTCTTATCGTGATGCCATGAAGTATTATCACGCGAATTACCCTTGGTATCAGTTTGGAATAAATCTTGCCCTGGGTGCACCGCTTGACGGAAAGATCGATGACCGGAAGTTGATGTTTTCACCTGAAGCACTGCGACGAATGCTCGAAAATTCCAGGTATCATAATGGGGCAGAGGTGGTCAGTGACACAGCCATTGCTGTAGATTCGTCAGCAGCAACCGCCATACTCCACGCTACACCGTGGTATCTTACACCTATGGCAGCATCGATATTAATTCTCGTTATTGCTATAGCATTTGCAGTAACAGATTTACGCCATTGGAGAATCACCCGTTGGTACTACTCGGTTTTGTATTCTTTATTCGGTGTCCTCGGTCTCATACTCACATTCCTCATATTTGTATCGGTCCATGAGGCAACGTCCCCCAACTGGCTCTACCTGTGGCTTAATCCCTTGTGTTTCATTGCAGCTGCAGGCGTATGGGTAAAAAAAGCTAAAAAGTTGGTTTTTTGCTACCAAATTGTTAATTTTGTACTCTTGATAGCACTTCTTGTAATATTCATTACCGGAGTGCAACAGCCTGACGCTGCTTTCTATCCGCTTGTATTAGCTGATATGACAGCATCGTCGGCATATATTTATATCAGTCTATGCAGTCGAAAAACCATCTCGTAATACGCATTGCCTCGGTGCTCGTGGCATCGATGGCCATGATAAATGTCGGAGCTGCCGCCATGCCTGAGCAGGGTGTAGGTCAGCGTCCGTCGCTTGTGGTGGGTATCGTGGTGGAAGGTCTTGATGAAGAATATGTAAAACTTCTTCGCGACCACTTCGGCGACGGCGGCTTTAACCGTTTGATTAAAGAGGGCGTTACGATAGAGAATATCGACTATGGTCCCGGACTTGATGCTACGGCGGCTGCGGCGGTTGTGATGACCGGTGCATCGCCGAGTGTCAACGGTGTCCCTGCCTCTACTGTTTACGATGTGGTTACACGCACCGAACACCCGGTGTTGAATTCCTCCACATCCACCACTTCGCTTGCCAAGGGATACACACCGGCACTGTTGCTCGTGTCAACGCTGGCCGACGAGGTAAGAATTACCGAGGACGGGCTTAATCAGGTTCACTCCATAGCTGCTGATCCTCAGATGGCGATAGTGCTCGGAGGCCATGCGGCGTCGAGTGCATTCTGGATTGACGATGTCACCGGCAAATGGACTACATCATCTTATTTTCGGGAAACACCTACCGTAATATCGAAGCATAATTTTTCCCGTCCGCTGTCCCTGCGCATCGATACTATGGCATGGACTCCGTCAATGGAGCTCTCGCGTTATCCTGATCTGCCGGAGCATAAAAAGCTGTATCCCTTCCGCTACACTTTCCCCAAGCGAGATCCCCTGGCCTACAAGGCATTCAGCGCTTCGGCTGCCGGCAACAGAGAGGTGACAGATGTGGCGGTGGATTATATCAAGGAGCTCAGTCTCGGCTCACGCAACGTTACCGACATGGTAAACATAGGCCTGACCGTCGCCCCTTATAAGTATGGAAATCAGGCCGACAACCGAATTGAGACAATGGACGCATATCTGCGTCTTGACTCGGATATAGCGCGAATCATGAAAGCGGTGGAATCTACCGCCGGAATGGATAAAGCGGTAGTATTTATAGCCGGCACACCCGCTCCCGCATCACGTAAACGTGATGATGAAAAATGGCGCATTCCCACCGGTCGATTCTCTCCCCGCATGGCTACCTCGCTGCTTAACATGTATCTCATAGCTATTCACGGCAACGGAGAATATGTAAGCGGTTTCCATAACGGATACTTTTATCTCAATCATAATCTCATAAAGGAACGCGGACTCGATGCGGCTTCGATCAGAAAACAATCGGCCGACTTTCTGCTGCGCATGAGCGGAGTAAGCAGGGTATACACCATCGACGATATTATAGCGCGTGACGCCGGCGATAACCCCGTAGCGTTACGCCGCAACACATATTTCCCGCAGGCCGGTGACCTGCTTGTGTCGGTAAATCCAGGGTGGATAATTACCGATTCCCCCGAAGATGAAGTGCTTGCTCCCGATGTCACAGCCGTGAGCTTCGCGTCAACCATATCTCCGGCGTGGATTCTTGCTCCCGGCATTGCTTCCACGACTATAGGAGAAGTGACCGATGCACGTTCGATAGCTCCGACGATAAGCAGGATATTACGCATTCGATCGCCGAATGCCACGTCACTCCCTCCTCTGCGTATCGAGTGATGAATCAATAACAATAACTAATTAAGAAATAAAGAAAAAACTATATATGTCGTTTGTATCATTTATAACCAAACTGTTTGGTAACAAGTCGCAGCGCGACTTGAGAGAAATAGAGCCGGTAATAAAAAAAATCGAGGCTCTTGATGGTGAGATGAAAAAACTCACCAATGATGAGCTCCGCGCCCGTATATCTTCGGTTAGGGAAGATATTAAGTCGGCGGTTGCTCCTCTTGAGGAAGAAAATGCTAAAATCCGTCAGGAAGTCGAGGAACTCCCGTTTGACGAGCGTCAGCCTCTGTGGGATAAAATCGATAAGAATGACAAGGAAATGCTTGATATAATCGAGCATAAACTTGAAGAGCACCTGCCCGTAGTTTTTGCAGCAGTGCGCGAGACCGCTGCACGCTTTGCTAAGAATGATACAGTGGAAGTGACCGCAACGCAACTTGACCGCGACCTGGCTGCACAAGGCAAGGACTTTGTGAAAATCGAAGGGGATAAAGCCATTTATACCAATCACTGGATGGCCGGCGGTAATGAAATCAAGTGGGATATGGTGCACTATCGCGTGCAGCTGATAGGTGGTGTAGTGCTTGAGCAAGGTAAGATCGCCGAGATGATGACCGGTGAGGGTAAGACCCTTGTGGCTACGCTTCCCGTATTTCTCCGCTCGCTCTCAGGCCGAGGCGTTCACGTAGTAACGGTCAACGATTACCTCTCCAAGCGCGACTCGGAGTGGATGGGCCCGCTATACATGTTCCACGGCTCGACGGTTGACTGTATAGACAAGCATCAGCCCAATACTCCCGCCCGTCGCAAGGCTTATGAATGTGACATCACGTTCGGTACCAATAATGAGTTCGGTTTCGACTACCTCCGCGACAACATGGCCATGACGCCTGCCGACAAGGTGCAGCGTAAACATTATTACGCTATTGTCGACGAGGTTGACTCGGTGCTTATCGACGATGCCCGTACACCTCTCATTATCTCGGGACCTGTAGCTAAAGGTGACGACCAGCTTTTCGACCAGTTCAAGCCCAATGTGGAGAAGGTTGTCGAAGCCCAGCGCCGTCTCGTCACCCGTATCCTTTCCGAAGCGCGCACCAAACTGGCCAGCGAGGACAAGGAGGTCAAGAAGGAAGGTGCGCTTCTCCTTTACCGCGCTTATAAGGGTTTCCCGAAATATGGCGCGCTTATAAAGATGCTTTCTCAGGAGGGTATGAAGAGTGTGCTTCTCGAAACCGAAGCATATTACATGCAGGATAACAACCGTGAGATGCCCACGGTGACCGATCCTCTTTACTTCATTATCGATGAGAAAAACCGCAGCGTGGAGCTTACCGACAAAGGTATCGACGAACTTACCGGTAAGAGTGATGATCCTAACTTCTTCGTGCTCCCCGACATCGCGTCACTTCTTTCAGCGACCGAAAATATCTCGGATCCCGCTGCCCGTCAGGCCGAGAAAGACCGCCTGATGCAGGACTATGCAATAAAGGCCGAGCGTGTCCACACCGTCACCCAGCTCCTTAAAGCCTACACTCTTTTTGAAAAGGATGTAGAGTATGTGATCGACGACGGAAAGATCAAGATTGTCGACGAACAGACCGGACGTATCATGGAAGGTCGCCGCTACAGCGACGGTCTCCATCAGGCCATAGAGGCTAAGGAAGGAGTGAAAGTGGAAGCCGCTACACAGACTTTCGCCACAATTACATTGCAGAACTATTTCCGCATGTATCACAAGCTTGCCGGTATGACCGGTACGGCTGAAACTGAAGCCGGTGAGTTCTGGGACATCTATAAACTCGATGTAGTAACTATCCCCACCAATAAGCCTATCGCGCGAAAAGACCTCGGCGACCGCATATATAAGACCAAGAAAGAAAAATATGCCGCAGTGATCGAGGAAATAGAGGAGATGGTAAAGGCCGGTCGCCCGGTACTCGTAGGTACCACTTCAGTAG
>JAIDSW010000096.1 GCA_029061025.1 Duncaniella sp. | reverse complement strand
CAATAGTGCGGAACCATTGGTCTATAGAGAGTATGCATTGGGGGCTTGACGTAAATCTTTTACAAGACAAGATTAAAAGGAAGTCGTCAAGAGCAGCCCGCAACCTTGATACTATTCAAAGAATTGTCTGTTCCATATTTTCTGTATGGAAAGGACGGCGCAAAAAGAAAGCCGATAAGCAAAAAGGTATGGCAGAACTAATGAGATATATCTCGATGAGCTTTTCGCGGCTTATTCGTTTTTTAGCCCAAAAATGAAAAAAATTGGAATTTAAGATAAAGATAACTGCTTAAAATACAAATATTAAAAATTTACCCGATTCGTACTGACCCGGGTAAGGGAGATTATGTCGTTATTTTAAGTTTAAATGAAAGAGCCGTGATAATCCCCTCTCCCGAAATGAGGGCGGTGCATTTGGGGAGAGGGGAGGCGGTGTGTTTTTCGTATCTCAGAGGGGAGATTACGAGGGGTCGTCGAAGTAATTTCCGCAGATGGATGACAGTGGTTCAACGTCGAGCTTCGAGAAGAAGCGTTTGCGCGACGAGGATTCCTTGTTCCACATTTCTTTCGTGCCCTCGTCGTCGGCCTCAAATGACAGGTGGTTGTCGATCGACATGCTTTCGGCCACTTTCTCCACATCCTGATTGGCGCCGATATATGTGAATACCCAGCCGCAATGCTTGAGGGAGTCAATGAGTGACTTAATGGCTTTGCCGTCGTATTCGGTCGATGCGTTTTCATAGCCGTCGGTAATCACCGTTACGAGTACTATGTCGCCTTCCTCTACCTTGGAGCGGAGCGTGGTCATCGATCGGCCCATGGCGTCGTAGAGTGGCGTGCAGGCTGCGGGCTGATAATGTTTCGCAGTGATGTCGGTGGCTTCGGCGGCGGGGGTGTCGCTGTAGATCTCGTTGTAGCGCGAGGTATTGAATGATACGAGCGTCACGAAATGTGTCTGGTTGGGGTGGTCGATCTGCGCCTGACGGATGGTCTGCAATGTTTCATTCACTCCCGAGAGGGCGGGAGCGTAGATCGATTGCATGGAGCCGCTTTCGTCGAGGACTATGAGGTTGTGTACCCGCTTCGACTGCGGTTGGGGTCCGGTCTTTGTCTCAGACGTGGATGCTTCGGATTTGGCTTCACTTGCTTCGGGCTTGGCTTCACTTGCTTCGGCGACGGGTGATTCGATAGTGTGGTTGTGCTTTTTGAAAAGATTTAAAATATTCATACCTGATTGTATTTTTTTGTTTTATTATTTCGATGCAAAATTACAGGTATAAAATATCTGCTCCAAAGAAACCGGGGCATGATGTATGAAGTGGTGCCTGTGATGTATGAAATGATATGGCGGCTGCGGGCGGGAAAACATAATGGATTAAAATATTGTTGTAGACATATAAATACCTCACTAAACTATTGATTTATGAAAAAAGAGAAGCGTCTGCTCTGGGGCTTTATCGATACCAAGGGCGATTTTGTGATAGAACCGAAGTATGATGATGCGCGTGATTTCAGCGAGGATCTTGCCGTGGTAAGAATCGACTGGCGGCGCGGATATATCGACCGCTCGGGGGCTGTGGTGATTGAGCCTCAGTTTCAGCTGGCCGACAGTTTCGACGGCGGTATGGCACTTGTGATGCTCGACGACAAGTGGGGCTTCATAAATCACGAAGGTGAATATGTGATTCAGCCGATGTATGACAAGGCATGGAATTTCACCGATGACAGAGCTATGGTGATGTCGGGCGGAAAATATGGCTTTATCGACCGCTCGGGCGCGTATGTGGCGGAGCCGGTATATGACTTTGCCGGTGACTTTCACGATGGGCTCGCATGGGTTGGCGCGGGTGGAAAGTACGGCTATATAGGTCGCGACGGCAAGTATAGGATCGAGCCGGTGTATGACAACGCCGAGGATTTCCATGACGGCGTGGCGCGTGTGATGAAAGACGGGCAGTTCGGTTATATCAATACCTCGGGAGAAGCTGTGGAGGCTCCTGTGGCAGCGAAGCCTGTGACGGAGTTTCGCGACGGGCTGGCGCCGTCGCGTGAGGGTGACAAGGAGGGCTATATTGATGAGTCGGGCCAATTTGCCATCGAGCCGAAGTATGCGCAGGCCGAGCCGTTCAGTGAAGGGTTTGCAAGGGTTCGCGCAGCTGCGAAATCGAAATGGGGCTATATAGACACCGCCGGAAAATCGCCCTTCAAGGCAAAATTTCCCGGCGCTGCCGATTTCCACGATGGTCTCGCCCGTGTGATGGTAGAGGTGACAGAGGAAGTATGAACGGATTAGTTTCCGAAATTCAGAAAATTCTCATTTGTATAATGGTGTAATGAGTTGATAACCAGATGCGGGGACAACGCTTCGCGATGTTTCCTGCAACAGCAAGATGGTAATTTTCCGCAGTGGGTAATTCGCATCATGTTTTCGTGGCGACGCGATGAAATCGGCTTGCCGCTTTGCTCGCAAAGAATCGCATCCCGACTTTTCTGATTACCCTTTACCCGCAAAGGTGAGTTCTACATAACACTCACCTTTGCGGGTAAAGATACAATCAGGGGACAAACACCTTTTTCACCTGCGAGCCGCGGCGCATGATGTAGACGCCGCCGGAGGGATGATCCACACGTATACCCTGGAGATTGAAGTATTCCGCGGGCGTATCTTCACGCCCGGCATCGACGGTGGCTATACCGCTGTGGCCGGTGTCGCCGTTGAGATCGTAGACTCCACCCTGACGCATCTTCACGTTGTCGCCTGTCTGCGACCCGCTGCCGTTGTTGAATATCACGTTCATGCGGGAGAAGTCGCGATCGGTATTGAACGTGTATACATAATAACCGGTTGCCGTGTCTCTTGTCATCGTTTTGCCCGGCCATCCGCCTGCGATCTCGTCGGCCGATGTGTCGCCGTAGACATATACGTTGACATTGTTCCACTTGGCGCGGGTGTTGTCGAAATACACGGTGACTTCTTTTCCTACCGGTACATAGGGGTCATCGTCGGGGCTCTCAAGGCGGCGGTAGCCGCTGCCGCCGTCCCATTCATAGTAGGAATCGGCGGTCACGCCGGTGATGTCGGCGGTCTTGGCGCTGCCGTTGTTGAAGATGAAGTTGACGCTTTCACCCTCGTCGAAGGTGAAGTAGTAAAACGTGCGGCCACTGATATTGGCAGAGCTTGTCAGCTGACGGCCCGGCCACGAGCCGTTGGGCTCTACATTTTTGCCGCTTTCATCGGAATACCATGCGTAGAAGTTGGGCGCGGAGGGACCGGTGACGTACACTGTGATGGTGGCTTCGGGGTCGACCTTGCGGTAAGTGGCTTTGCCGGTCATGTCGTCGGCACCCCAGCTTACGGTGACAGTCTCGCCATAGGACATGCCTTCACCTATGGTGAACTTGGATACTGTACCCGGAGTGAGGTTAACGCGAGAGCCCGAGCCTATCTGATACCAGCCCGAGGTGGCTGCATCGTTGAGCGAGGCGCTTACGGTGAGCGTCGGTGTCTTAAATGAGCCTCCCGCGGGATCGAGGTTCACGGCAGGCTTGCCCACGGCATCGTCGGCTGTGTAGTAGTGAGGTGTGCCCGGGTCGTCAAATGTAGGATTGCCGCCGTGAGCCACGGGCGAAGTGGCGTAGATGAATTTGCCGTCGGTGCCCACTTTGCCGCCTTTCCAGTCCTTGACGAGGACTCGCAGCTGACCCTGCCCGCGGGGAGCGTCGACGGTAATCTTGCCTCCGTCGGGCGTGTAGGATTTACCTGTCACGAGGTCGACATATGTTCCGGCCGGGACACCGGTGAAGGTGGCGCCGCCGTTGATGGCAACGAGGGCATAGGAGTCGCGCCATGCGCGCTTGAACGCCCAGCCTCCCGAAGCCGAGCAGCCGTCAAAAGTATACTGGCCTTTGCGGAGGGCGGGCACGGCGGCGCGTATCTTGTTAAGACGGATTATGTGCTGCGCGAGGTCGCCGTTGAGCGTGGTGGCGACGTTGCCCGAGGCGGTGTATTCGCCGAAGTCGGAGGCCGTGATGTCACCCTCCATATATGTGCCGTAATAAGCGCGGCCTGACTGCGAGCGGGGTGTCTTGTTGTTGTTGCCGCCTACGTCGATGGGGAGACCCTTCTTGAACTCAACCTCAGAGCCGTAGTAGATGCAGGGGATGCCGCGGAAGCTGAACATCAGCGACATATTTTCGGCCCACTGGGCCGTGCCTCCGTTGAAGCGTGTGCCGTCGTTGGGCCCCGGGCAATAGTCGTGGGAGTCGACATATACCACATTCCACGATGCGTCGTTGTACTTATTGTCGCCCTTGCGAGCTATATCGACCGCCGACGAAGCATTGTTGAAACAATAGTGCATCGGGAAGTCGATTACCGACAGGCCGCTGCGCTGCGAGTAGTCGGGTTCATGCCAGGCGCCGTTGAGCATCAGAGCGTTGTTGCTCACGGGCTTGTCTTTGGTGTCCTGCTCGCACACGGCCATGGGGCCTACGGGCGTGTCGTGCCCCTCGGGGAGATTCTGGGCACGCCACCAGTCGGCATTGCCGTCATATTTGTCGAGAAGCGACTGATCAGACTTCCATGTGTAGAAATAGCTCGAGAGATTAGGCTGGTCGCGGTACACCACCGAGCCCTGAAAACGCTGGCAGCACTCGCCGAACATGAAAAACTCGCATCCGTTGAGGCGCTTGTCCTTGTATTGCTCGGCTATGGCGTGAAACTGCGGGATAAACTGCTTGTTGAACGTGAGCGGGGCGATATGGCCGGCCGTGTCGATACGGAATCCGTCGACGCCCATCTTGATAAATTCGCCGTAGCAGTCCACGATATACTGCGCCACAAAGTCATTCTCGGTGTTGAGGTCAACGCAGTCGCCCGCGATCTGTCCCCACCATCGGTTGGGGAGATCCCAGTTCCAGCCTGTGCCGTAGTGATGATAATAATTGTTGGGCTCATACTGAGGATTTTTGAAATATTTCCATCGCTCGGCATACTGCTTTTCGCCGCTCTGGTCAAAATAGTTGGCCGAGAGAAGTTCGGAATTGGGGATGAGCGAAGCCGATACGCTGGCCTGATTGCGGATATTCTGGTCGCGCTTGAAAAGCGGGTTGAGGTTGACCTCGCCGAAATTGCCGGTGTGCTGAAGCACCACGTCGAGGATGATTTTCATGCCCTTGTCGTGGGCGGCGTCGATAAGATCCTGAAACTTCACATCTTTCTCGGCTCCCCACTCCTTGCGCGACTCGTAGCGAAGGTCGACCGAAGTAAAGTCCATGGCATGATACCCGTGGTAATCCTCGCCCGAAGCGTTTTGCACTACTGGCGTGATCCACACGGCCGTAAAGCCGAGAGCCTTGATGTAGTCGAGTTTCTCGATAAGTCCGGCGAAATCCCCTCGCCAGTCGGGGTCGTTTTTGGAAATCTGCACATCCTGCTTGTCCCACGACAATACATTGTTTGTCGGGTCGCCGTCGTAAAATCGCGTAGTCATGGCAAAGTAGATAGTCTCGTCGCGGAAATCAGTGCGATCTCCCGTGAAAGTCGCTGCCGCGGTTGCGACGGGCCACGCGAGAGCCATACCGCCGAGCAACAGCTTGGTAAAAAAATGTTTCATCATCAGATTTAATACTCACGGAAATGAGCGAAGCCTCTGCTCCGACATCCCGGAAAATGGTTAAACAGGTAAATTAGTTGAAAATAAAAAATTGAATCACTTAAAGGCCGCCATGCATTATCATGCCGCGCACCATACTTTTGCAAAGGTAAGAAAAATCGTGGAATATTGAGAAACATCTTCACCACTTTTTGTTAATAGATGCATCGTAGCTGAAAGAAATTTTGTGAAAATAGATACATGCGGTATACGGTAATTTAATTATGTGGTTTTAATCGTTGAGTCGTGTATTGTAGCGTATAATTCTATGTTTTATTTTGAGGAGAGAAAATTTTTTTCGAGCTACGCAGATAGGCTGCATAAGGCCATTATAACTTTGCAACGTCAACCTTCAGTTCATCGACTGAAGGGAGATAAACAAAAGGAAGCATGGGTGAGCGGTTTAAACCGGTCCTCGGCTAAGGGGGCGAGCCTTATAAAAGAATCCGAAAGTTCGTGATCGCTTTGACGCTTTGCCGGCAAAGGATCTTTATGCTTCCGCATCTATGGACACTTGGCAGACACGGTGTATGCGCAGGACTGAAAATCCTGAGAATGTGGTTCGAATCCACAAGTGTCCACGTAATAATGCAGGTATAGCTCAGTAGGTAGAGCGTCGGTCTCCAAAACCGAAAGTCGAGGGTTCGAGTCCTTCTGCCTGTGCCAATATAATCCGGGATGATGCAGCAGCGGCCGGTGGTCAGTCATCGGCGTGCTGCAAGTCCACTGCCTTCAACCGAGATGTGAGAATGCCCGAGCGGTTCAAGGGGCCGGTCTGCAAAACCGGTATTCGTCGGTTCAAATCCGACTTCTCACTATATCGCAGGAAAGGCATCCGTAAAACCGTCGCAGGTTCATCGGATGCCTTTTTTATTGATGTATCAGTAAAGCATTTAATCGAAGGCTTACCTTTTCAAGAATATCGCCTATATCCTCGATGTTAGTATCGTCCTTATGGCGTATCATGCTGACGGCTTTGACCACAAGCCGGTAGGTGTCGTCGGCTATAGGAGTTTCCGTTATGGAGTAGTCGGCATCCTCGTATCTGTAATACTTATTGTCGTATACTTCGATAGGAGCGTTGTAGCCTAATTTGTCTGACCGCATCATCTGAATATCTGATTGTACGGTTCTCACCGATACGCCACGCGTGATACCCTCCATTTCGTAAAGGGCATCGGAGCAGGCGTCTACGAGGTCATCGAGAGTCCACCTCCTGTACGGGTTTCGCAAGCAGCGGTCGATTGTCTTGTATCTTAATAAAGCATTCTTGTTTAACGGCATGGCAGTGAAATATTCAGTTTAAATCGGGAAAATTTACTTGGTGCCATGTCGAGACGATAAGGAGCATGCGGCCTTGACAGGGCACAAAAAAATCGGAAAGCTTTTCAGGACTTCCCGACTGTCTCCTTAATGTCTTGATAATATGAAATCAGACACTGATACAACAGCAATATCGCCGGGACCATCCTTCAAGCAGGCAGCTAAAGTTGCTAAAGCTAACGCAATAGCGACTTACGCTACAGCTAAAGAAGTTGCTGAGGCGCCAGGCCGACGATATGTTATGTTGATATATCTGCATTGTTCAAAAATTTCATTCGCCCGAAAACGGTTGCGAAGTTAACAGTTTCGCCGCATTCCGACAAATTTTTCAATCAATCGAGTGCAAAATTACACCCCCGCTACGCAGCCTATTTGCGCAGCAAAAACTATACAGACAAATAAATGTAAAATTTCGACAGGCTGAATTAATATAGTAACTTATGATTAATACGGCCAAGTTATTGCAGAAGATTGTCTACGAAATCAGTAAAAGCGGCTTGTCTCAAATCGATGCAAACAATCACTTCGATTCCCTGATGAAGCGTGTTATTCGCTCGTTGACGATGCGGGTATAATTGCGTTTCGCTTTGTCGGGTAGGAGGCTTTGGGCAATGAGTTTTATTGCGCCATCGGGTAGGGAGGCGTACTTGTTGAGGATTTTATTCATACGTCTATTTACCAAGCCGATTTTGTTGCCGAATCTTTCAAAGTCAAGACGGCAGGGGTGACCGGTTCTTTCAAATACATCACTTTTCTCAATGTCGGGTGATAGTCCTCTGTCAAGACCAAGATCATCTCCGTTCACATGAAGGCTGGTGTTCAGAAGGTCGTATGAGGGAGCTAAGCGGTAATCTTGCCCGTTAAGAATCAGAGAGAAATTTTTAAGGTGAGCATCGCCGTTTGCATAGATATAGTTGAATACGACCAATTCAAAGAACCGTTCCATATCAACCATCCATGCGGCTACGTTGGATCGAATTGTTTTGGCAATATCCTCGTAGCTACCGTTATACTTGAAATGAAGGCCGGCAGTCTGTTCGTTTTTGCCGACTAACGAAGCGAAATCTTCCATCGGCAGTTTTGAGCTGTCGGGCAGAATATCGAAACGGCGTGTGATATATACCGGCTGACCTTTGGATGTGAAACACAATCCATTAGCTGCTGTATGTATGCCATAGACCTGCAATGCTATCTGCATGGTCAGATGCTCATTGGCCGGAATAAGTTTGCGGTCATGAAGCGTTTTATCCCAAGGTGCAGGTTTCAGGATATGCGTTGAGCGTTCATTATCACCCGCAATTCTGATTTCGCCCGATTTAATTATTGCAGGGAATTTTTCTTGCACACCGGAGACCGAAATACGGTGCATCGCCTCGGCAATCTCGCCGGCATTTCTAAATTCATCAACATCAAAATTGAGAATAGGATTTACCTTTGCTCCGTTAAAGAGCATTTTGGTTGCTTTGGGACTATATGTGTCAAACCCATCCAGAAGTAGTGAAGGACAGTTTTTTATTTCAGTCATTGATAATCCTCCTTACATTTACAGCTCCTATGAAGTCTTTGTCTGCCATTGCTTCAATCAGTCCGAAAAAATCATTCTCATCAATCCTCAGCGATCGACATATAACCCGGCGATTGGCACCTTCAGGGATCATATTAGAGAAGAATGAGAAAAGGTGTTCCGAATTATAAGCGTTGCTTTGCTTAGGCAAAGTCGCTGAAATCGGAGGCATCGTGGAATTAAGATATTCTTCCGTGTATTGAAAGGTATAATCTGCACCGGGATATTTTTCAGTAAGTATTCCGGCTTCTGTATCATTGTAATATACTGCTAATTCTCTCATCTGTCA
>JAIDSW010000095.1 GCA_029061025.1 Duncaniella sp. | reverse complement strand
CTTCTACACTGTTAACTGCGATCTCGATGCCGTGATGAACGCCCGCAAGATCCCCCACACCTATGTCACAGGCCCGGGCAACCACTCGTGGAACTACTGGAAAGATGCCCTGGTGGCCATTATGGAATTTTTTGACCGTAACCTGAAAAGATAACCCGCATAAAAAGATATGAAACTTATTTCCCGCCTCCTCTCATGGATTTTTTCGCCCCTGCTGTGTCCCACCTATGCGGTGATAGTGATATTTATCATATCGCAGCTTGCGGCAGTGCCCTTCGGCGTCAAACTCAACTCGGTGGTGGCTACTTTTATCACCACCTGCGTGGTGCCGGCCGGCGTGATCATGGCTCTGTATATGATGGGATATGTGAGCGATCCCGGCCTTAATCAGCGCACTGAGCGCACCTTGCCCTATCTCATAGCGGTGTTATGCTATATCGCGTGCATATTCTTTTTCTACCGCGCCAATGCCCCGATGTGGATGCTCATGTTTATGACCGGAGCTACCGTGGCGTGTGTGGTGAATATCGTGGTCAACCGATTCTGGAAGATCTCGGCGCATGCGGCTGGAGTGGCCGGAATAGTGGCGCTGATAGTGCGTATCGCTGTGGATAATCTTGCCGTGGTCGATACCTTCTGGTGGCTCACCGGCTCGATACTCGTGACCGGAGCAGTGATGACCACCCGCGTCTACATGCAGCGCCACACGCTGTGGCAGGTGGTGGCCGGAGCATTCAACGGATTTATATGTGTATATCTTGCAACAATGATAAATTGATAATATGCAACCTGTAGTAAGTATCATAATGGGCAGCACGAGTGACCTGCCCATCCTGAAAAAGACAGCCGACTTCCTCGAACAGATGGAAGTGCCCTTTGAAATGAACGCCCTTTCAGCCCACCGCACTCCGGCTGAGGTGGAGCAGTTTGCCCGCACGGCTCAGAGCCGCGGACTCAAAGTGATAATAGCAGCAGCCGGTATGGCTGCCGCACTCCCGGGTGTGATAGCCGCCATGACCCCGCTGCCCGTGATAGGTATTCCCGTCAACTCCACCCTCGAGGGTCGCGACGCACTTCTGTCGATCGTGCAGATGCCTCCGGGTATCTCGGTGGCCACCGTGGGTATCAACGCCGGCATGAACGCTGCTGTGCTCGCCGTGCAGATGCTTGCACTCAGCGAACCGGAGCTGGCGGAGAGATTTGACGGCTACCGCAAGGGGCTTGTGGATAAAATCGTCAAGGCCAATGAGGAGCTGAAGGAAGTGAAGTATAAATTCAAGACCAACTGATGGCCGGCTATGACTACAAGCGCCGCCGTGCCCGCGAGGTGAATGTGGGCGGCGTGAAGATGGGCGGCGACAATCCGGTTAGGGTGCAGTCGATGACCTCCACGTCGACCATGGATACCGACGCGAGTGTAGCCCAGATAAAGCGCATAGTTGATGCCGGGGGCGAGATAGTGCGTCTCACGGCTCAGGGCGTGCGCGAGGCCGCCAATCTTGCCGAAATATCGGCCCGGCTCAGGAATGAAGGAATAGATGTGCCGCTCGTGGCCGACATCCATTTCAATCCCAAGGCTGCTTTCGAGGCAGCCCGCCATGTGGATAAGGTAAGAATCAATCCCGGTAACTTTGTAGATCCCGGGCGCACATTCGTGCAACTTGATTTCACCGACGAGCAATATGCCCGCGAGGTGGAGAAGATCGCCGAAACGCTGGTGCCGTTTCTCGAACTTTGCCGCGAAAACAATACTGCGATACGACTGGGTGTAAACCACGGATCGCTTTCCGACCGCATCATGAGCCGCTACGGCGACACGCCCGACGGCATGGTGGAGAGCGTGATGGAATTTCTGAGGGTGTGTGTCGCTCATGACTTCTATGACGTGGTGATTTCAATCAAGGCGTCAAATGTGATAGTGATGGTCACCACGGTAATGAAGCTTGTCGACGCCCTCAAGCGTGAAAACATGGATTTTCCCCTGCATCTGGGCGTCACAGAGGCCGGCGACGGTGAGGACGGACGCGTGAAGTCGGCCGTAGGCATAGGTCGCCTGCTTGCCGACGGTATCGGAGATACCATTCGTGTGTCGCTTGCCGAAGAACCCGAATGTGAGATACCCGTAGCTAAGGCGCTTCTTCGACATATCGAAACTATAGCGTCGGCACCCGCTATAGGAGGTGAACGAGTGCGCCGCTTCGGTGATGCGCCGCGTCAGAGCGTAGCGTCGGGTCGCGTACCTGTAGCCGTGCTTGACGAACTGCCTGATCTTTCAGCCGTGGTGGAAGTCGATGCCGCTTCGCTGCCTGAGTCGGTAGCGGATGATGCGGTGATACTGCTCGGTTCCGTACATCCCAACTATATCGGCTCAATGCGCAAGGCTCTCGATGAAATAGA
The DNA here is from genome assembly GCA_029061025.1 of Duncaniella sp. GTDB lineage: Bacteria > Bacteroidota > Bacteroidia > Bacteroidales > Muribaculaceae > Duncaniella. Next base: position 2,213 of record JAIDSW010000095.1, on the reverse strand, counting down.
GCGCCGCGGATGGAAAAATATGGTGATACTGAAGGCGTCGTATGGCGATACCCCTTCCGACGATGTGATGCTCAAGGCATCGGTTGATCTCGGAACGCTGCTTCTCGACGGGTATACCGACGGCATACATGTCGAAGCCGACGCGCTCTCGGCCGAAGCTGCGCGCAATCTCGCGCTGGGAATCCTTCAGGCTACACGATTGCGCATGACTAAGACAGAATACATAGCCTGTCCCGGATGCGGACGCACGCTCTATGACCTGCAGCAGACTCTCGCCCGTATTAAAGACGCAACTTCTCATCTCAAAGGATTGAAGATCGGTGTGATGGGCTGTATAGTCAACGGTCCGGGCGAAATGGCCGATGCCGACTACGGCTATGTGGGCAGCGGCGTGGGAAAAGTGAATCTTTACAAAGGAAAGGTGTGTGTCGAAAAAAGCATTCCCACCTCCGAGGCATTGCAACGACTCATCCAACTGATTAAAGATAATGGCGACTGGAAAGATCCTGAGTGACGAGGATTACATGAGGCGCGCGCTTCAGCTTGCCCGCAACGGCTTGCTCGACGCTCACCCCAATCCTATGGTGGGTGCCGTGATAGTGGCTCCCGACGGAAGAATAATAGGAGAGGGCTGGCACCGAAAGTGCGGCCGGGGACACGCTGAGGTCAATGCCGTGGCGATGGTGCGCGACGAAGCCGAATTCCTTACGGCTACTATGTATGTCACCCTTGAACCATGTTCCCACTACGGTCGTACTCCGCCATGCGCCGAACTGATTATCAGCAAGAAAATACCCCGCGTGGTGGTAGGATGCCTTGACCCGTTTGAAAAAGTGGCGGGCAGGGGTGTGAAGATGCTGCGCGATGCAGGGGTGGAGGTGACCGTAGGTGTTCGTGAGCAGGAATGTCGCGATCTCAACGTGAGATTCATCACCGCTCACACCCGTCGTCGCCCCTACGTGATACTCAAGTGGGCCGAAGGTGCCGATGGCTTTATCGACGGACATATTTCAACGCCTCTCACGGCTGTTATGGTACATAAGTTGCGTGCCGAGGCCGATGCGATACTCGTAGGAAGCGGGACAGCGATTGCCGACAATCCGCGGCTTGACGTGCGCAGAGTGTCGGGCAACGATCCGGTGAGAGTGGTACTCGACCGTCGAGGTCGCGTCGATGTATCTTCGGCAGTGTTCCGCGACGATAACTTTTTGCTTGTCACCGACTGTCAACGCGATTTCCTTTCGGCCGACAGGCAGATTATAGGATGCGATTCTCTTACGGAGGTTCTTGAAGAACTTTATCGGAGAAACGTCATCACGCTACTCGTGGAGGGCGGTGCGCAAGTGCATCAGTCGTTTATCGATGAAGGACTGTGGGATGAAATGCGTGTGGAGCAGGGTGCGCTCCCCGTGTCGGGAAAAGTGAAAGCGCCCGCTGTGAAAATGTGAAATATTGTAAAATTACAATAAAAACAATTAAAATATTTATTGCTTAAAGCATAATATATAATATGTATTAGGCAATAAGACGGAAAATTACTATCTTTGCAATGAAAAGTCACGGAGGGGGCCTGGTGCTCCCTCCGAGTTTTATATATACACGATATTTTTATGATAGACAAGCAGCAAGTAGCAGCCGTGGTTGATAAGGCTATCGAGGGTACTGATGCCTTCGTGGTAGAGATCACCGTGAGCGCTCAAAATGATATTGTGGTGGAACTCGACAGTCCCACCGGTGTTGATCTCGATTTCTGTACCGAGGTATCCGATAAGATCAATGAAGCCTTTGACCGCGACAAGGAAGACTACAGCCTTGAAGTGGGAAGCTCGTCGCTTACCGCGCCATTCAAGGTTGCCGGTCAGTGGGAGAAAAACTTAGGCAATCAGATCGAGGTATTTACCAAGGACGGAAAGAAAATCGTGGGTACTCTCTCGGCGTGGACGCCTGAAAAATTTGAGCTTACCGTGACCCGCAAGGTCAAAGATCCCGATAAGAAGCGCCCCGTCATGACCGAAGTTGTCGAGGTGTTTACTCCCGATCAGGTGCGCGAAGCTTGCTACCACATTGATTTCAAATAAGAATATATAATAACCAACCCCAATACATTCAAGTAATCTGCAATATGGCAAAAAAAGAAGAAGCTCCCAACATGGTGGAGCGTTTCGCCGAATTCAAGGAGCTGAAAAACATTGATAAAGCAACGATGATAAGCG
>JAIDSW010000094.1 GCA_029061025.1 Duncaniella sp. | reverse complement strand
GTGGTATTTTACCTTGATCATATCGTCGAGGGCGCGGGCGGCTTCGGGGGTGGCGGCTTTCCCGGGATTGATGTCGGTCCAGTGGAGGTCTTCGGCTTGCTGAAGGAGGGCGATGTCGGCGGCGGGTACTTTGCCGAGGAGATCGCGGTAGATGTAAGAGTAGCGTGACATTGTTTTAGGGGTTAGGGATGAGGTTTTAGGTTTTAGGGTTCCCCCAGGATAACCGAATATCCGCTCAGCGCTTGTCGGGGGAATTGTGTAAATTTGCAGTTGAGAAATCTATAAATTTACTTATATGGTAGATCAGAATTATTTGGATGATTTGTCGGCCAAGTTGTCGGCAGCTCCCTGCCCTGATTGTGGCGAGACACATTCGGTTACATTGAAATTGTTCCAAGCTTCGTCAAATGGGCGCCCTGTGGTTACTTTCGACTTTCCTGACCAAGCTACTTGCCCCGGATTCAAGCAGAAGGCTACGGCTTTTGCAAGTCTCTTGATCAATGAGAAGAATGTAGGGCCGTGCCCTTTTGACTTGATATAGAGCTGAGCGAATCGGATGCGCTCTTTCAGTGATGGCTTTGGTATCGGGAGGTCGCCTGCCCATGTCAAGGTCAGGGTTGCTGCGTCGATGAGCCATAGGCCGGTGTGATTGGATTTCATGATGGGTCAGTGTTTTGATCGCATGGAGGCGTCGGGCAGTATTCTACGTTGCGGTTGAGGCGCAGGCACCAGCGGCCGTTGAAGCGGTTAGTGCCACTGTGGCAGGCGAGGCACTTGGGATTGGAGCGAGGTTTCATAGTCGGAGGATTAGCGCTTGGCCGATTTGCCGGGCTTGATACGACTTAATGCGCAATAGGTTGCGGCATTGGCATTGAGTTCAGCCATCGATGCGCTGCGGTTGGCTGTTTGCCATGCTTCGATCTCTTCGCGCTTGAAGTAAACCGAGCCGTTTTGCTTGTAGCTTGGCACTACTTTATCAGATACCATGTGGCGCACACGACTCGGGCTGATATTAAGCACCATGGCAAGCTCTGTCACACTCCATACGTTTTTCATCATTACGATTACGGAGGTTTTGATTTCCTGTAGCATTTGTTTTACTTCTTCGTTCATGGCGGGAATCAGTTATTGGATTGGGGGAATAATTCTTCGGGGGTGGTGTCGAAGTGACGTGCGAGGACTTCCTGTGTAAGAGCGTCGGGGGTGGCCGAACTTTCTCCATTGCATAACCATCGACGTACAGCTACCTCGCTTTTCTTCGTGACGGCCGCAACTTCCTTGACGAAAGCAGCTGCCGGCGCTTTCGGACGAGAGGTTTTGACCTGTTCGTAAATTTCTTTAAATGTCATTGTTTTATGATCGTATTTTAGTTATATTTGCGATATATTTTGTTATCACGATGCAAAGATATATCGTATTGATATATTTTGCAATATAATATATCAGTTTTAACGAATTTTAATATATCTTATTGATATATGAAACATACTTTAAACGAGCGTCTTGATATATTTAGACGCCATATTGGCTTGTCTCAAACAGAATTTGCTGAGTCTTTAGGCACATCTCAGCCGACAATTAGCGCTATTCTATCAGGTAGCAGATCGCTCTCTAAAGGCATGATTGCCAGGATTAGAGAGAGGTTTCCTGATCTAAATACAGAGTGGATGCGCACTGGTGAAGGGAAGATGCTAAATTCATCTTCCGACGCAACGGAGATTGGAGATGCATACATCGCCGATTATAAAGATCCGTCAGTATTGAATGTCGATTATATATCAGTACCGGCCCGAGCATCGTTTATCGAGAATCTTTGCAATATCAATAGTGAGGAGAATGAAAAGATGCCGATAGTGCCTATGAATGGAGAGCGGGATATTATCTCCGACCTTAAAATATTTGAAGTTGCCGGCGAATCTATGACTCCCGGCATCTCATCAGGAGCCCTCATTCTCACAAAGGCAATTCCTGAGCAAAAATGGCATACTGTCACGGGAGTCGCTGTTGTAGTATTCGGAGAGTTTGTGACGGTAAAACGCATTAAATCCAACACTCTTGAAAGCGACAATCAACTGCTTTTAGAATCTGACAATCCCAATTACGGGAGCGTAACAGTACAACGCGCTGATATAAGAGCTATTTATAAAGCGATAAGAAAAGTATCAGAACCAATTTTTTAAATTTTTAGTGAATAATATGGCAAATTTCGATTCACTCAGCATCAACGATTTCGTTGAAGACATATTTACTAATAGTCAAGTAAAGAAAAAGCGAAAGGATATTGTTTTATTCTATAAAGCAAAATTTATTACGTCCCTATTTGATGAAACTGAAGGTAATAATATCGTAATATCGGAAGATGAAATAGCAAGGAAAATCGATTCCATATTAAAAGCTGATAAGAATAGTCCAGATCCTTATTTATCATATTCTTCACCATATTATAAAAGAGCAAGGCGAAAAGGAACGACAATTAACCCATCGACCCTTCCTGATTCTAATTATATGGGCAAAGGTGGAGAATGTGTTGTTATGGGAGAGTTATTATTTAGGGGCTATAATGTCAATAATATGATGGTGGATGAAGGTATCGACCTCGTAGCTTGCAAGAATAATGTGTTTTATTATATTCAAGTAAAGACAACTAACGTATCCCAGCAGAACAAATTCTATTTCAAGGTTAAGCAAGATAGATATGATGCTTTTATAGGTACACAAATGCGATACCTATTAGTAGCAAGATGCTCTTTTAATGGTGGCCTCGACAGAACAATATTTTTTAAATTTACCAACGACGATATAGAGCGATTGAGATTCAATAGTGTCATACCAATGCCTACAGAAGGGTCAAATATTCTGTCAATAAAAATTGAATACGATGAAAGAACCAACAAGGCATACGTATATGATGGGAAATACCGTGACGATATTACTTATGCTATGAATAATTTCAGGCTGTAGCATATTGTGTTAAACAATAAAGGGTGGTAAAAATTTATAAATATCCCATATGAAAATATTAACTCATAGAGCGTGGCTCTTCATTCTAAGTGTTAGTACAATAGTACTATCTTCATGCTATCAAGAATCAAAACGAGAGTTGTCAGATCAGGACAACGAACTAACTGAGCAAATTGAAGATCTTGAGAACAAAATATATGATATTGAACAAGACTTCTATATAGCTTTTGAAGCGCTAACACAGCTGGATTCACTATTGAGTAATGGTAATGTGGATAGCTCACAGATCATTATAAAAAAGACTCTTTACGATTTAGGGAATATACGGTTCTATACAAAAGATGACATTGCAATAGATATGATGACTTCGCAATTTATTTTTACTGACACCTCATATATGAACATCCGTCGGGAATTACGCTATGAAGAATATCGTGAAAGCCTTGATTCTATGAAAAAAACAAATGATCGAATTAAATAAATTACTATATTTGCAAACTAAAAAATCACCATGACAGCAATTGTAGGAGTAATGAACCGACACGCCATTGCTATTGCTGCTGATAGTGCAGTAACAATGGGCAATACCCACAAGGTTATCAATAATGGAAACAAGTTATTTATGCTTTCCAAATATGAACCTGTTGGGATTGCGACATATAGCAATGCTGCATTTATGGGTACGCCATGGGAAGTTATCATTAAGGTTTATCGTAAACAGTTAGGTGAACAGCACTTCCCCCACCTTTCCGATTATGTATCAGATTTCGTTAAATTTCTACATATCAATAATTTCTTTACCGATGGAGAAACTCAACATAATTGGCTAAAGATTCAGATTGAGGCTTTTTATAGACTGAATTTAAGAATAATCTGTCAAAAATTCAATTTTAAGAATTTTGATTCAAACGACCCGGTTATTATTGAAAAACTCAAGGATGAACTACAAAGCTGTCTTGATGCTAACAGGATTAATCCATCTATTTGTAATGATTTTGTAGGCTATACATTTGAAGAATTCAAGAGTGAAACTCATGAGGATTTTGAAGAAATATTCAGCCATACTCAGGTATCTAATCTTCCCTTAGAGTTACGAGATTTGTTTTGTGAATCATTCTTCTATTATTGGAGAATTCAGTTGGAGCCAGACTATCACACAGGCTTGGTATTTTGTGGTTACGGTGATAACGAACTGTATCCATCAATTATTCCATGTATCGTTGCCTCTGGATATAATAACCGGTTGAAATATTTCATTAACCAAGCCAAGGCTGATTCAATATCCGAGCATGGGACGTCAGTGTCTATTGCTCCTTTTGCTCAAACCGATGTCATTCAGACTATAACACAAGGATTGACTCCAGATTGTCAAAATATTATATTTAATACAATTAAGAGCGGTGTAGATTCTTATACAGAAGCCCTGTGTAGATATTTATCGTCAAAACCTGAAGGCAAAAAGTTTGCAGATGAAATTCGCCAACTTGACAACTCGTCAATAATTAATACATTAAGTCAAGGAGTCTTAAATAGTATGCGCGATTCTTATACGAGTCCTCTACTTAATACCATAGCGGGTCTTGCGAAAGAGGATCTTGCAAATATGGCTGAAAGTTTCATTTCTCTTACTTGTCTAATTCGACGCATGAGTCCAAGTGAAGAAACAGTTGGAGGACCAATTGATGTTGCTGTTATTTCTAAGGGAGATGGATTTATTTGGATGAACAGAAAACATTATTTTAATCCGGAGTTAAACAAACACTTCTTTAACAATTATTATCGTTGAGCCTTATGAATTTATTTACAATATCAGATCAATCAGATTTTGGCGGAATTCTTTCTACTCGGGAAATTGAGCATGAGTCTAATAAAATTTCCAAATCGCTTCAATCTGAGATAGAGAGGCAGTTTAACCAATTTGAAAAACGAATTGTTGTCCGGATTGAAACTTCTATAGAGCCAACTGAAATCAAACCCTCTGATTTGAATTCACAAGAATTAGATGTGTAAACACAATGCATCAGTTCTCGCCGGATTGAAGCCTACCAACGTCAATACGAATTCCTGCGAGACGTCCTCGACGTGCTTGGTGAGCAACAAGGGTAGCCTTTAACTCCGTAGATGCCTCCATTGCTTCATCTTTGGATGGAAACAGATTTGCTTCGTTGGCTAAAAATTCGATAGCACGTTCTCGTCCACAGTGCCAAGCTTCGCAAAAAGACTCAATAGGCTCAGGAAGGAAATCGCCATCTCTCAAGTAAAATAAATCCATAGCGCGACTTAATTATTTAAGGGCAAAAATAAAGCCACTATCCTATTTACTCTAATAAGATACGATAATCGCCATGAAACATCTGAAACTCATCTTAGCACTTGCATTTGCAGTGGTCAGCTATTCATCCACCGAGGGCTCGACCAACTCAACAGAGAGCAATGAAGCTCCATATATAAACACCGAGTGCTCTATCGCAGGTAATAAGGTCGCCATCTGCACTGGTCCAAAGGCAGTAAAATATCACTCAAAAAGCGATTGCCGTGGATTAAACCGATGCTCAGGCTCGATCAAATGGATCACCCTCGAAGAAGCCCGGAAAAGACATTATAAGCCATGCAAGATATGTTGCTGAAAATGATGTAATCCCGCTAAAGAATAAGAGACTGCGCCGTATTTATTACGGTACAGTCTCTTACATGATTCGATTTTAGATTATGATCAATCTATAGATGACAGAGAGCGGTTCAGAATATCCGGGGGATTCTTTCGACGGCTGCTATCTTATTTTTGTCGAGGATTTTTGCATATACCTGCGTAGTCTCTATACTCTTATGCCCGAGGAGCTTTGAAACTGTGTACAAGTCCACGCCTAAATCAAGCATCATCACAGCGAAGGTATGGCGCGCACAGTGAAACGTTATGTGCTTGTTTATCCCCGCACTTTTCACCCATGCCGCTATACTGATGCGAGCTGCCTGCAGCGGGCCGAGGTAAGGAAACACCAAACAATCAGGATCGCAACGAGTGCCAAGCATTTCTGCCGCCTGTTCATTCAGATCGAGATATTCAAGTCCTCCTGTCTTTTTTTGATTAAATACAATCCGTCTGCCGGAATTCCATTCCTGAACCTCTCCCCACTTGAGTTTCACAATGTCGCTCCAACGGAGCCCCGTAAGGCAAGAAAAGAAAAATGCTTTTGCGAGGTGCTCGTTTGGCGGCGGAGTATTACGAAGCAACCGTATTTCATCAATGGTCAGAAACTCGCGCTCAGAGTCAGGCTCCTTGAAACGTTCGACTCCCACCGTAGGATTGATACTTATTATACCCTCACGCATGGCTATATTAAAGACTGAACAGAATTTTTGAAACATCAGAGCCTTTGTCCCCTGAGATATAGGCTTAGGTTCCACCTCACGTTTTCGAGAGTCTATATCCCATTGCATAGCTCGAGTATCGAGATAGTCACGGAAACCTCGAACCCACAGTGGCGTTATTTCGCGGAATGTTATCCGCTCATTCGGATCGTACTTCAAGATGTGAGCGAGACAGTTTTTCCAACTGGTCTTCGTTGTACCCTCCTTTCGGTCTATAAGCCTGCGCACGACGTCATGAAATAGAGCATCCTCGTGAGTAGTTACGTCAATGCCGAAATCCTTAGACTGAATTTCGACAACACGCTTTGCCCTCATGGCTTCGGCGAGCTTCAACGTTTCTTTGTTCTTTTGCTTATCCTCACGTGTATTCTCCGGGACGAGATACAACTTCAGATACTCATTCGTACGCTTACCGTTACGGCACACATCGAGATACAGTGATATTGTACCGTTGCTTCTTGGCCTCTGTCTGAGGTATACGATTTCTTTCTTGTTCTTTGCCATGTTGCGCTATAGTTAAAAATGTTGCTCATGTTGCGCAACAAATCACGCGCAACATTTTCGCATCGCAAAGATAACACATTCTTAGCACACTCGCGCACTAATCCCGAAAAATTTTCAAACCTGATTTTTAATACAATATCTTAAATAACTGCTATTTGCGTGCGCATATATGTTAACCGAGTGAGAATGTAATAAGACTCAAAAAAATAATTAAAATTCACTCGAAAAATGAAACTTGATCTTCGGAAAATCACTCTGCGCCATCTGGAGCACATAGTTGGAGTCGGCCATAAACACGTCGCGGCCGTCGCGGTCAACAGCCATAAACTGATGCTTGCGTTTCTTGAAGGCCGCCAGAGCCTCGGCATCATCGCTCTCGATCCAGCATGCCTTGTAGAGCGATATGGGTTCCCAGCGGCACTGGGCGCCATATTCGTGGAGCAATCGGTATTGTATCACCTCAAACTGCAGCTGACCTACTGTGCCTATTATCTTGCGGCCGTTGAACTGATTGATAAACAGCTGCGCAACACCCTCGTCCATGAGTTGCTGTATACCTTTCTCGAGCTGCTTGGACTTCATGGGATCAGTATTCTCGATATACTTGAACATCTCGGGTGAGAAGCTCGGCAGTCCCTTGAAATGAATGGTTTCACCCGAAGTGATGGTATCGCCTATCTTGAAGTTGCCATTATCAGGAATACCCACAATATCACCGGGATAAGCCTCGTCGACAATGCTCTTTTTCTGAGCCATAAATGCAGTGGGAGCGGCAAATTTCATAACCTTGCCTGAGCGCACATGCTTGTAGCCGGCGTTGCGCTCGAATTTGCCCGAACATACTTTCACGAAAGCGATACAACTGCGATGGTTGGGGTCCATGTTGGCATGAATCTTGAACACGAATCCCGAGAAATTCTCCTCCTCGGGCTCGATGGTGCGCTCCTCGGCCGTGACGGGTCGCGGAGCGGGGGCAATCTCCACGAAGCAGTCAAGCAATTCCTTGACGCCGAATGTATTGAGCGCCGAGCCGAAAAACACCGGTGCAACATCGCCGGCGAGATAGTCATCGACATTAAACTCGGGATATACACCCTCAATTAATTCGAGGTCTTCACGGAGTTTTGCGGCATCGGCCTCCCCTACGTTCTCGTCGATACGCGGGTCATCGAGGTTGTCTATTTCAACTCGCTCCGACACGCGCTGCTTGTTGGGCGTGAACAGGTCGAGCGAATGTTCATAAATATTGTAAACGCCCTTGAACTTCGCACCTATATTAATAGGCCACGAAAGCGGGCGCACCTTGATTTTCAGCTCCTGCTCAAGTTCGTCGAGAATCTCAAACGGATCGCGACCCTCGCGGTCGAGCTTGTTGACGAAAATAATTACGGGAGTGCGTCGCATGCGGCACACCTCCATGAGCTTGCGCGTCTGCTGCTCAACGCCTTTGGCCACATCGACCACGATGATAACGCTGTCGACGGCTGTAAGCGTGCGGTAAGTATCCTCGGCAAAATCCTGGTGACCGGGAGTATCGAGGATATTGATTTTGTAATCGCCGTAGTTGAATCCCATCACCGATGTGGCCACGGAGATACCGCGCTGCTTTTCAATCTCCATCCAGTCAGATGTCGCGGTCTTTTTGATCTTATTTGACTTGACGGCTCCGGCTATGTGGATAGCGCCACCGAAAAGAAGGAGTTTTTCGGTGAGAGTGGTTTTACCCGCATCGGGGTGAGATATGATAGCGAATGTGCGCCGACGGCTGATTTCTTCGGTGAGGCTCATTGTTACAATATTATATTTCAGATTTTTCGGGTGCAAAGGTACAAAAAGCCCCGCAAACTATCAAAAAATAGCGAGGCAAAGCATCCACGTAAAGCGACGGAAGCGGCGGTGATAGCGATATATAAGATTCAAGCGCATGTGATTGGGGTTATCTTCAAGCACTTTCGTGCGCAATCTTTCAGCTTCGGCTTCAGCTCCCTCCACGCTATAGGTCGCGGCGAGCATTATCCTCCGGCAATCTATCCAATTGACGAGACGACCTCTGCCCGCTTCGCTTGCAGTGCGTCGCATCTCGGCTAGAGCTTTCTCCCACTTACTGGGGCAGTCGCTGAATCGCGAGCCGGTGATGGAGTCGGGCGTAACCTCAACATCTACAGTGGGAGAACCGGGCACAACGGTAATTACAGGGTTCTGCAAAAGGAGTCTCTGCCCTAACTCTATGTCATCCCAACCTCTCACGGAAGGATTCCAACGGCCGGCCTTTTCCAACAGAGAGCGGCGCACGACGAATCGCAGCGTGGCAAACTGGCCCGTGAATATATTGAAAAACTCCGGCATGTGTTTATGGAAATAGCCCGTTTTCCGCCTACCGTCAAGAAGGGTAATCATAAAACTTTTGCCTGCCACATCGGTCGCGGGATGAGCTTCGATCCATCGGGCAAAACTTTCCACATGCGCAGGGAGCATGGTATCGTCACTGTCGAAAAACATCACATACTCCGCTTCCGATTCATCCAGACCGCGATTTCTTGCCGCGGCTGCACCGGCAACGGTTTCGGTAAGGACCTTCACCTGCATGCCGCGGCCGGTCATTTCCTCGGCCCAACGCTCAAGCACGGCCATGGTACCGTCGGTGGAATTGTTATCCACAAGAATCACCCGAGCCGGCCATACGGATTGACGCTCGATGCTGCGCAGTGTTCTATCCACTATCGAGGCACGATTGTAGACCGGAATGATTATGTCGATTAAAGGGGTGGTTTTCATCGCAGGCGAAAATTTGACACAAAGGTAACTAAAAATCCCAACAATATTTCGTATCTTTGCACAACAATTCAGCACATGATTTGAGATCTGAGTGCTTTAAGGTGCGAATTATCTGAAATACATTATAATAGGTTCTAATAATACAATTTCTATGGAATGGCTTCTTAAGCTGCTCGGCCCCGGCAACATGGAACTTGCGAGTACGCTGGTGCTATACTCGTTTGTGATCGCGGCGGGTGTATTTCTGGGCAAAATAAAGGTGGGAGGCGTTTCGCTGGGTGTCACTTTTGTGCTCTTCGTGGGCATCATCATGGGTCATCTCGGCTATGTCGTCAATCCCGAAGTGCTTAAATTTGTCAGGGAGTTCGGTCTTATCCTGTTTATTTTCTCAATAGGATTGCAGGTCGGCCCTGGTTTCTTTTCATCGTTCAAGCAAGGTGGTATATTGCTCAATATGCTTGCGGTGCTGATAATTCTGCTCAACGTAGCCATCGTGCTCATAATCTTCTATGTCGACGGCAACACGATGATCACCGCTCTGGTGGGTGTGATGTCGGGTGCTGTCACCAATACCCCCGGTCTGGCCGCCGCTCAGCAGACTGCCGGCACCCCTGAAGCAATCAACCTTATGGCAATGGGTTATGCGGCCGCCTATCCTCTCGGTGTGATCGGTATAATTCTCTCGATGTTTGTCATCAAGATGCTTTTCAAGATCAAGCCCGAAGATGAGATTGCAGCAATAAATCAGGAGGCCGAAAATTCCACAAGCAAGCCGCTCATCCTTTCGTTTGAAGTGACCAATCCGCTTATCGACGGCAAGACCCTGCATGAGCTTCACGAGATACTCGACTGTGACTTCGTGGTGAGCCGACGCATGGGTGCCGACGGCAAGGTGGAGATTCCCACCTCGAAAACCGAAGTGCATGTGGGCGACAAGCTCTACGTGGTTCTCTCGGCATCGGCCGAGGTACGCTTCCAGGGTGTGGTAGGCAACGAAATCAAGATGGACTGGGAAGAGGTGCAGAGCGAAGTGTTCTCGCGCCGCATCGTCATCACGCAAAACAAATACAATGGTGTGCGCCTCGGTGCACTCCGTCTCCATACCGCCTACAGCCTCAACTGCACCCGCGTCAACCGCTCGGGTGTGGATCTTCTCGCCTCGCCCAACCTCCGACTGCAGGTAGGCGACCGTCTTACCGTGGTGGGCGACCTTAACGACATCGAGCGTCTGGGTGTGCGTCTGGGCAACTCGATGAAGCGCCTTGACCATCCCAATCTCATCACTATCTTCGTGGGTATACTTTTCGGTATCATTCTGGGCTCGATCAATGTGGGCTTCGGCATGAAACTCGGTCTGGCCGGCGGTCCGCTCGTGGCAGCTATCCTCATGAGCCGCTTCGGTTACAAGTTCAAGCTCGTCACCTACACCTCGTCGTCAGCGTCGCTCATGCTTCGCGAGCTGGGTATATGCCTTTTCCTCGCATCGGTAGGCATATCGTCGGGTAAGGATTTTGCAGCCACGGTGTTCAACACCACCGGTATGTGGTGGGTGATCTGGGGCTTCATCATCACCTTCCTCCCGCTCCTGATAGTGGGATGTATAGCTCGCGGAGTCTACAAGATCAATTATCTCACCATCATGGGTCTCGTATCGGGCGGATGCACTGATCCCCCTGCCCTTGCCTATGCCAACGGCGCCACAGGCAGCGATGCGCCCGCCGTAGCCTACTCAACGGTCTACCCGCTCACGATGTTCCTGCGCGTAGTTGCCGCCCAGGCTCTGATACTGTGCTTCTTCTGACGCAAAAAGGTCAATACTTTCCATTTCATTAATACGCTGCCGGCGGTTCGCTTTTAAGTAAAAAAGTCGATCCGTCGGCATATTTTCCAGATATGAAATACTCTATGTTTCTCCAGCGGCTGAAGCCCTGGATGCTCCCCATAGCGATGCTCGGCGGCATTATATTCCATTCCTTCATGGAAAAAGTGGAATTTATAGCGCCTTATCTGATATTCCTGATGCTCTACATCACCTTCTGCAAAGCCAATTTCAGGCAGTTGCGCGTGAGCCGCATGTCGCTGCTGCTACTGCTTGTGCAGATACCCGGCTCACTTGCCGCATATTATCTATTTCTACCCCTCGGTAAAGATGTAGCTCAGGGTGCATTCATATGCGTGTTCTGCCCCACGGCCACGGCAGCGCCGGTGATCACCGCCATGCTCGGAGGCAGCATATCGGCGCTTATCGCCTACTCTATCATATCCAATATTTCGGTGGCTTTTCTCGCTCCCGTGCTTTTCACATTCCTCGGAAGCGGAGGCAATGTGGATTTCCTTGACTCGATGCTGACGATTTCTGAAAAAGTAATACCGCTGATACTGCTGCCTCTCATCGCAGCGGTTGTCACAGGCCGTATTTCGCCGCGTGTGCGACACTCGATTGCGACACATCAGCAACTGTCGTTCTACATCTGGGCGGTATCGCTGTTTATCGTCGTGGGTCGCGCGGTTACATTCGTGATGGCCGAACCGATCGAAATGGCATCGGAAATGATACTCATAGCCGTGGTGGCAGGCGTGATGTGCGCAGGGCAATTTTATATCGGCCGCCGCATAGGTAATGCCTGCGGCGACAAGATTGCCGGCGCTCAGGGTCTCGGACAGAAAAACACGGTGCTCGCCATATGGATGGCACTTTCGTATCTTAACCCTGTTTCGTCGGTGGGACCTGCCGCCTATATCGCATGGCAGAATACTATTAATTCCCTCCAGCTGTATTTTAAATCGAAAAAAGAAACAAAACAGCAGTAACGGTTGTTGTAAGGATATAATTACCTCATTTTTTGACTATATGGAGCAGACGATGTTTGAAACCCTGATGAATCTCCCGCTTTTCAATGGCGTGAGCTATAACCGATTGTCGGAAATCGTAGGAAATACCCGACTGTCGTTTCTGAAATACCTTCAGGGTGAGACATTGATATATCCCGATGACCCATGCGATTCACTGAAGTTCATAATTTCAGGCAAGGTGAAAATGACCGTGTCGACTCATGATGAGCGCTTTTCAGTGACTTCGACCCTCGACGCGCCGTCAGTGCTCATGCCTGAGTATCTTTTCGGCCGGTCAACGGTATATCCATGTCGGGTAGTCGCGGCTGAAACTGTCTCGGTGATGCAGATCAGCAAGTCAGATTTCACACGCCTGCTGTCGACCGACGAGGTTTTTATGTTCAACTATCTCAACCATATTTCGAGCTCGGCTCAGAAGAGTGTCGAGGGCGTGCTGGCCTTGACTTCCGGCTCGCTTGAGGAGCGCATCGCATTCTGGATCATAGCGCTTACGCAGCGCGACAGCAAGGATATAGTCCTTTCGTGCCGTCAGCGAGATTTCTGTGCCGTGTTTGGTGTGCCCCGCTCCAGTCTTGTGGCAGCTCTCGATCATCTTAAGGAACTCGGATATATCGAATATACTCCCGTGTCGATCAAAGTGCGGTCGCGCCGCGAGATGGCTTCGCTGCTCGTGCATTCACGCGACTGATTTCCGGGTGATTTTTACCGATTTTCGACTTTTTGTTGCATTTCTTAGGGTCGCAAAATTTGGAAAATTGAAAGTTTGTTAGTAAATTTGCAATGTTTTAGGGAAAAGCACTGCTTTTCAATTCTCACGTTAAACGATTATTTCCTCTCCCCTACATTTCATTAAATCAGAAACCGGCAGAATGGTGTCATGCCACAGCGTAATGGCGCGATTGCTGACAGGTCTTGTTTAGCGGAATCCGCATATTCCGTCCATTCATTAATTTTTTCAACTCCGCAGCACGAGGCAGGTGACGTTAATCCTCTCCGCATCAGGAAGATTCACAAGATACCGAAAGTGTTGGCAAAACAATCGTTAACCGTAGTTTACATCAGTAACCGTTAATTAGGTCAATAATATAATTGCTACATATATCAATATTGTATGTTATCAATAGATGAACTGAATACCATGGCTCCCGAGCAGCTTCGCGAAGTGGCAGAATCCATGGGTCTGAAAAAAATCGATACTTCCGACAAGGAAGCTCTCGTTTACCGTATACTCGACCGTCAGGCCGACGACAAAGCGGCCAACGCTTCGGCCGAGAAGCGCAAGCGCGCTACGAAAGACAAGACAAATGATGGCGCGCAGCCCGACAGGCAGGATCAGCCCAAGCGGCGCGGTCGTAAACCTAAAAAAGCTGCCGAGGCATCAGAGCAACCCGCTCCCGAAGCCGCGCAGCCTGCCGAGTTGGCAGCTCCCCAACCTGATAGTCAGGACATGCAGGCTGAGCCCGCAGCGCAAGATACCGACGCCGACAACAAACCCAAGCGCCGCCGCGGTCGTCCGCGCAACGATGAGAAAAATCAGGCGGAATCGCTTCCTCAGGCCGAAGGCAACGATGCTCAGCAGGAATCTCCTGCCGCAGAGCAGCCCGCTGCCGAAGCTCTTCTCCCCGTAGTCACAGCCGATGACGGAAGTAATGATACTCCGGTGCCCGAAGACATCTCCGCTACTGTACCGGCCGATGGTGACAATCAGGCCGCTCCCCAGCAACAGCAGCAGCGCAAGCGCGATTTCCGTCCCGGAAAAAATTCTGACTTCGGCCAGTTCTTCCCACGCTCGGGTGGCCGCACCTTCGCTCCCCGCTCCCAGCAGGAACGCGAGCAGGCAATGGCAGCAGCCGCTTCGGCTCCTATCGTAATAGGTGAACCCGTTGCCGAAAAGCCTCAGCAACAGCAAGGTAAGAAGAATAAGAAAAACCGCAATAACAACAATAATAATAACAATAATAACGGGAATAATAATTTCCAGCAGCAGCGGCAGCCGCTCCCCGTCTATAATTTCGACGACATCATTGATGCTTCGGGTGTGCTTGAAATCGTTCCCGAGGGTCACGGATTCCTCCGCTCAAGCGACTACAACTACCTCGCATCGCCCGACGATGTGCTCGTAACCCAGCAGCAGATTCGCCAGTGGGGACTGCGCACCGGTGATGTAGTGGAGGCGAGCGTGCGTCCGCCCCGCGAAAATGAAAAGTATTTCCCTCTTACTAATGTAAGGAGCATCAACGGACGCTCGCCCGAGTTTGTGCGCGACCGTGTGGCTTTCGAGCACCTTACTCCGCTTTTCCCCGATGAAAAATTCGACCTCACATCGGGCCGCTCAAGCAATATTTCCACCCGCGTGGTCGATATGTTCTCTCCCATCGGTAAGGGTCAGCGCGGACTGATAGTTGCTCCTCCCAAGACCGGTAAGACCATACTTCTCAAAGACATTGCCAACGCCATCGCCGAGAATCATCCCGAGACCTACATCATGATTCTGCTCATCGACGAACGCCCCGAAGAGGTTACCGACATGTCGCGCAGCGTAAATGCCGAGGTGATCGCCTCGACATTCGACGAGCCTGCCGACCGTCATGTGAAAATCGCTTCTATCGTACTTGAGAAAGCCAAGCGCATGGTGGAGTGCGGTCACGACGTAGTTATTCTGCTCGACTCCATCACCCGTCTTGCACGCGCCTACAACACCTGCGCCCCCGCTTCGGGTAAGATTCTCTCGGGTGGTGTGGATGCCAATGCGTTGCAAAAACCCAAGCGGTTCTTCGGTGCTGCCCGAAATATCGAAAACGGAGGCTCGCTCACCATCATCGCCACTGCCCTCACCGAAACTTCGTCGAAGATGGACGAGGTGATCTTCGAGGAATTCAAGGGCACTGGCAATATGGAGCTTCAGCTTGACCGCAAGCTGTCCAACAAGCGCATTTTCCCCGCCGTCGACATCATGGCTTCCTCCACCCGCCGCGACGATCTGCTGCTCCGTCAGGAAACTCTCAACCGCATGTGGATTCTCCGCCGCTTCCTCTCCGACCGCAATTCGATCGAGGCTATGGAATTTATCAAGGACCGCATGGAGCGCACTTCCGACAACGACGAACTACTCCGCACCATGGGCGACTAATCATCAATAACTCAATCTTATACATCTGTAATAATGAAATCTTACGACCAACAGATTGACGATCTCCTAACCCTCGCTTTTGCCGAGGACGTGGGCGACGGTGACCACACCACTCTTTCCACCATCCCCGCCGACGAGATGGGCTGCCAGCAGCTCATAGTGAAGGAGGAAGGTATACTCGCCGGAGTGGAAGTTGCCCGCAAGGTATTTGAAAAATTTGACCCCGAGCTGAAAATGACCGTCTTTATTCACGACGGCGCCCGCGTGAAGCCAGGCGACGTAGCCTTCAAAGTGGAGGGCAGCGTGCGTTCCCTGCTCCAGACCGAGCGCACCATGCTCAATATCATGCAGCGCATGAGCGGTATCGCCACCACCACCGCCCGCTATCAGAGCCGCCTCGACGGTCTCAACTGCAAGGTGCTCGACACGCGCAAGACCACTCCGGGCATGCGTCTGCTCGAAAAAGAAGCCGTAAAGATAGGCGGAGGTATGAACCACCGCATAGGCCTCTTTGATATGATTCTAATAAAGGACAATCATGTTGACTTTGCCGGAGGCATCGACAAGGCCGTGGCTGCCGCTCGCAAATATCTCGCCGAGAAAGGCAAAGACCTCAAAATCGAGGTCGAAGTGCGCAACACCGATGAAATCCTTCAGGCACTCGATGCCAAGGTCGACCGCATCATGCTCGACAACTTCACTCCCGAGCGCACAGCCGAAGCCGTCAAGCTGATCAACCACCGCGCCGAAGTCGAATCATCGGGCGGCATAACGCTCGACACCCTCCGCGCCTACGGCGAAGCCGGCGTCGACTTCATCTCCATCGGCGCCCTCACCCACTCCGTCAAAGGCCTCGACATGAGCTTCAAAGCGGTGAAGTAAAAAGTCTTTTAACTAACAAATTTAAAGCGAGGTTGCATTACGAATTTGATGCAACCTCGCTAAAAATTTCATACAAGAATATAAAAATATTGTCGTTGTGTATTTCCAAATATATGTCGACCTTGACACAATGCCAATCTGTAGGGGCGTTTCACAGGAGCGCCCGGCGGGAAATTATGCGAAATTACGGCGATAGGCCTGGCTGATTCACTAAAAAATTACCTTTTACTCTGCCGCGGCTGCGTCAAAAATCAAATAGCGCCCATGGGCGCTGAATTATTCGTAACCGGCGCCGCCGTAGCTCAGCGAAGGCGTCGCCGGTTATCTCATACTTAAGCATAGGTGCCCGCAAGGCCGCCGATTGAATAACTTGTTGATTACCATTATATTCGGCGGCCTATCGGGCGCCTATTGGATCATTTTCATTTACCCGGGGCGCCTCCGCATAACTGCGGCGACCCGGGTTACGAAGAACTCGGCGGCCTGCGGACGCCGGTACACATTTTGAAATAGCATATTTTGACACAGCCTCCTACAGGCTATTGAAAAAAGGATGCTTTGATTAGTCGCTCTTTGTAAGGCAATTTATTCTACACGCCTAAAAATTTCACGTGTTTTAAGTCGGAAAAAGTATTAAATTAGTATGTTCAGTTATTGACTAACAGATTAACTGAATATCCCTAATTATTAATTTCTTACTTTTTGCTGAATCAATTTTCTTCCAGCTCGATTTTTTCATTATCGGCGAGCCATCTTTTTTGAAATGCTCGACGGGCAGCCCATGCGACATCCTGAATAAACGAACCGTTCATAGATGCTCCAACAGCTGCTCCTACATATGGAATAGCTTGTAAGGCTTTACGTTTAGTCAAATTTTTTCCAAGACTTTTAGAAAAACTTTTGATAAACATAATCAGTGCTTCGGGTCCCATCTTTCCGGCAGCCGCTTTCTGTGAAATTTTCTTCCACGTCTGCTTGGCTATGATTACTTCTATCTGTTTAAGTCCGACGAGAGCCACCGCCTTTTCCTTTACGGTGTTTGCGCTCGCCGCCGATAAGATCATATTTATATACATACGATCCTCAGGCGTATTACATTCATAGCCGTAACATAGACCTATCTTATGCATGGTGCGGAAAGCAAGAGTAATGAGAGCAGGAATATCGATGAGTATCGTAAAAGCGCCTCCGGCACCTGTAGCACCGCCTTCTGCTATAGCTAATCCCAGTGCCCAGTTGTGCACTTCATTAGCCATTTTGTCTGACAACTCAAGGCTCTTATTACGCAAATCCGAGATTTTTTCAACTTCAGCATCCCGCAGTATATCTCCTTGATCTGCTAAAAAGGAGCCGGCTGCATTACAGGAAGAGATTGCTCCTTCTATCACTTTAGGGGGGATAATCTTATTCAGTGTCCAGCTAAAAGGTTTCAGAAGCAAATCAGTACCTTTTGCTAATACACTCGGCTCAATCTGCTCCCACTTCGTTATTTGATCTAACTGTTCAATCTCGTAGGTTGATAAACTTTTCATCACCATTTAAAATTATATTATTTTGGCTAAAGTTTAATAGGGTAACATTCGGTCAATCAAAAATGATTTTTCCTTTAGTATAACCGTAATTTGAATCCACTATCAGTACCACTTCTTCGGAATATGATGCCCATTCGTGACAATAGCGGGTCTCGATACAGATGTCTTTATCAATGATTTTGTAAAGATTGTCGCCTATTTTCTTAACCTTGACAATGTATTTACCGGTGTCGATTCTTGTAGGAGTCAACAGGTATTTTACATCTACAGCTCTATCGTTTTTATCTATAGCCTTTGTGTCTGAAGACGGTTTATACACAGAATAAAAGTCAGCTATATCATAACTGCTTTCGGCATGGATAGTCGAAGCAATGAGAAAGAATAGCAGGATGATAATTACTTTACTTATACGTGTCATATCTAATAAAAAGCCCGGGCAGTATTCACGAGACTTTCCGGGCCAAAATTATTGTATCAAAATTACTTATTCAGATTGTAGACCTCCTTGCGGATGTAGGGCTTGAGGGCGGGGACTTTTTCGGCGAGGGCGTTTACGGCAAGGCGCGACACGAGTATACCGCCTAATATATTGAGGTGGGTATTGTCAACCTTGCCTTTAGGGCAAAATTCGTAGGTGTCGGCGGGAATCCACATAAACATCTGCTGCGAGAGGTCACGTCCGAGTCCCTGCACGAGGGAGTGGGTAAGCGCGTTCATATCAACGAAGACCACATCCATTTCCTCGGCCACACGGCGGGGGGCTACTATATAATCACCGTGGGTGTCTACGAGCACCTCACCTTCGGTCTGATAGGTCTTTTTGTCAGGATTCCAGTCGGCCTGCTTGTCGTCGGTATCCTCCTGTGCTTCGCCCGTAGGAGCGGGGAAGTTGCGACGCACGATTGAGTTCATCAATATGGGGGTCGCGCCTTTTTCACGCGCTTCGGTGACAAAGCGGCGCAGATTGTCGTCAAATGTCCCTCCGGCTACGGTGTAACGCTTAGGGTCTTTGCTTTTCTCGTCGTTGTGACCAAACTGGATTATCACATAGTCGCCCGGACGGATCTTTTCCTTCACGGCATCCCAGCGGCCTTCGTCGATAAAACTCTTTGAGCTGCGGCCGTTGACGGCGTGATTGTCGACCTTAACCGCCCCGTCGAGATAAATCGGGAGCATCTGGCCCCAGCCGCGTTCCTGATTTTCTTTTTCGAGTTTTTTATTTGCCATCGTGGAGTCGCCTATCATGAAGATAGTTACGGTGTCGGCAGGCTCGGCTGCCTGCATCATGAACGGCACGGCAACGGCGAGCATAAGAGAATGGAATAATTTCATGGTGGTAGAAACAAGTTGATTATATGATGCAAAATTAATCATTTTATTTCTTAACACAAACGAAAAAAATCATTTTGCCGATAAGTAATAATTTAGTAAATTTGCAGTAATTATGACAATAAGTGACGGAAAAGCCACTTTAAACACCAACCTTAAAACCATGACTATCAAACATCTGTCAATCTGTTTAGCTGCAGCCGGAGGTCTTATAGCCTTCACAGGATGCCACAAAGAGTCGAAGATCGACCGCGAAGCTCTCGTAGAGCGCAACAATCCTCATGTCACCGCAATCGACACACTTTCGTCGCTCACCGTTGGCAACGGCGAATTTGCTTTCACGGTAGATGTCACCGGATTACAGACTTTCCCCGAAATGTATCGCAACGGTGTGCCCTTAGGCACGCAATCGCAGTGGGGCTGGCACAGTTTTCCCAATCCCGATAATCTCACCCACGACGAGACTCTGAAAGACTATGACTTTGGTCGCGGCCGTCAGGAGCCCTACTCCGTACAGTTCAACGAGCCGGGACGCCAGCACGATGCCGCCAACTGGTTTCGCGTAAATCCTCACCGCCTGCATTTAGGAGCTATAGGTTTTGCCGACCTTAAACCTGATCAGATTACCGATGTCGATCAGACGCTTGATATGTGGAACGGCGAGATTATATCGCATTTCGCTGTCGACAGCGTGCCCGTGGAGGTAAAGACCTACTGCCACCCCGACAAGGACATGATAGCCGCAACCATCACTTCCGAGAAGCGTCTGCCCGTAGCTATCTGCCTCCCTTATCCCACCGGCGGACATGCCGACGATGCCTGCGACTGGACAAAAGATGACCTGCACATCACCGAGATTATCAAGAATGACAACGGCAGCGCAGTGATACGCCACACCCTCGACTCCACCGTATATTATATAAACCTCACTTGGGAGAATGCCGCAGCACCTGAAATGACCGGCCGCAATTCACTCGTGCTCACTCCCGAGAGCGACAAATGGAGCTTCACGGCTCAGTTCCTCCCCGAGCAGAGCGAGGAAGCCAATCCCACAGCCGAAGCTACCGCCAAGGCCGCATCGGATTACTGGCAGGCATTCTGGAAAAACGGTGGCGTGGTTGACTTCAGCCATTGTACAGATCCTCGCGCCAAGGAACTCGAACGCCGCGTGGTACTCTCGCAGTATCTTCTCGCTACACAGTGCGCCGGTTCCACTCCCCCCCAGGAAACTGGTCTGACCTACAATTCATGGTTCGGCAAATTTCACCTTGAGATGATATGGTGGCATCAGGCGCAGTTTGCGCTCTACGGTCATGAAGACCTTCTTGCCCGCACCCTTCCCTGGTATGGTCAGGTACAGGACGTAGCCAAGGAAATCGCATCGCGTCAAGGCTTCCAGGGACTTCGCTGGATGAAGATGACCGACCCCTCGGGCACCGAAGCCCCCTCCAAGGTAGGCTCATTCCTGATATGGCAGCAGCCCCACCTTATATATCTTGCCGAGCTGCTCTACCGTGCAAATCCTTCGGAAGAAGTTCTTGATCAGTATTACGACCTCGTGCAGCAGACAGCCGAGTTTATGGCATCGTTTGCCGAATATGACGGCATGGAGACCCGCTACATACTCCGCGGTGCTATTCCCGCTCAGGAGACACTACGTGCTTCCGAGACCGTGAATCCTCCTTTCGAGCTCTCCTACTGGCACTATGCCCTCTCCACCGCGCAGAAGTGGCGCGAACGCAAGGGTGTGGGCCGCAACCTCGACTGGGATGAGATCATCGACAAGCTCTCACCTCTCGCATCGAAAGACGGCCTCTATCTCGCTGCCGAAACAGCTCCCGAGACTTACGAAGATATACGCTTCACTTCCGACCACATGGCCGTGCTCGCCGCTTTAGGCGTGCTTCCTCAGTCACCGCTCGTGCGCAAGGATCTGATGGAAAACACCTTTGACTGGATCTACGATAACTGGAACTGGGGCAAGACCTGGGGATGGGACTATCCCACCACCGCCATGAACGCCGTGCGCCTCGGTCAGCCCGAGAAGGCGATCAACGCCCTCCTGATGGAGAAGCGCACCTACACCTATCTGCCCAACCGGCCCAATTATCAGGACAGACGTCTGCGCTGCTTT
>JAIDSW010000093.1 GCA_029061025.1 Duncaniella sp. | reverse complement strand
TTGTATAAGATAGAGTAGCCGGAGCAGCGGGAGATGGAGCGACGGGAGCGGGGGGAGCGGGCTCATCCTTCACCGCAGGCTCGGGCACGATGGCGGGCTCATTCTTCACCGCAGGCTCATGCTCAATGGCGGGCTCATCATCGGGCATGTCTATGAGCATGTCCTCGGCTTCGATTTCCTCGGCTGAGGGATAGGCGGCTTCGATTTCGGGATACATTTCGTCGGCCGACGGGTATTCGTCGGGCGGAAGTACCGATTCGTGGGTGGTGCGCACGGTCTCCTCGCCTATGAAATTGAAATAGTCGTCAAATGATCCGGCACCCGAAAGCAGCAGATCGAAATTCTCCTGACTGATGGGCACGGGGCGCACTTCGGCAGGCAGATCCATGCCCGACGGCCCTTCAAACATCGAGCGGTAATAGTTAAGCTCGCGCTCGTTTTCAAATCCTTTGATTACGAGAAGCCCGAGACGGCCGAAATTCATCAGCTCAAGGTCAAAGTCGCGCACCATGAATGTATTGAAGTTGTGGCGCGCCACCTCATAGAGCAGCGTGTTGGGCGAAATCGAGTCGGTGGGGAAAAGCAGCACGAGCAGCTGCGGCGAGTCAGGCGCAAGCTTGAATTCCAGGTCGCCGGCTTCCGATGCAAGGGCGGTGGAGTCGTTGCTCAGACGGATGTCCCACAGCATCGAGCGGCGGTTGCCCGAGGTGGTACGCAGCTCCCGGCCCGAGCGCAGCCCTTTCAGCCATGCGCCCGCCACGGGGGTGAGGTCGGTATCGGGATAACGCTCGAGAAGCGATGTGATGGTAGAGGCGAAATCATCGTGACGGCGCTCGGTGACGTAGGCCAGCGCATTGAGAAACATGAACTTGGGCATCAACGGACTGAGCGGGAATTCTTCGCTCATGCGCTCGTAGGCACGGTGAACGGCGGCGTTGTTGTTGTCGAGATAATCGGCATAGGCCTGCTCGTAGAGTTGCGCCTGAATCAGGTCCATGCGGCGGATGTTGTCGAAATAGTTGGGGTCGGCGAGCGCCACGG
>JAIDSW010000092.1 GCA_029061025.1 Duncaniella sp. | reverse complement strand
GCACGTACGGTGGTGTGGGAGGAAGGAAAACGAAAGTAGGTCAGAAAACTTACTCCGTTTTCCGACCTACCCGATTAATTATTTGCTTATGAAAACCATCGAGCGCTCACTCGGGAGCGTCCGGCGGCGACTACGGCGATGAAATTACCATTGAAAACCATCACCTGTAGGGACGCTCACTCGGGAGCGTCCGGCGGCGACTACGGCGATGCAATTACCATTTTGCTCTGCCTGGCGCTCCTCAGGAGCGCCCCTACAGGGTTGGAAATCATTGAGATGCGCGTTTTGTCGCTGCGGCGGGGGTCAGCGACCCCCGCTCCATATCGAGCCGCACATATAATTCTCAATTCTCCATTTTAAATTCTCCATTCATTTCTTCCCCCGCTCCATATCCCGCATCTATAATAATTTTCCATTCTTCTTCATCTGAGGGTGAAGCGGAGGGATGATTTCAGCAGGGGAAAGGAGAGGGTGAGGATGGATGATTGCTCGAC
Organism: Duncaniella sp.; assembly: GCA_029061025.1. GTDB lineage: Bacteria > Bacteroidota > Bacteroidia > Bacteroidales > Muribaculaceae > Duncaniella. Next base: position 20,760 of record JAIDSW010000092.1, on the reverse strand, counting down.
TGAGGCGTGTATGTCGAGGGTGCGGAGACGGAAGGTAGCATCGATCCACTCAAGGTCGTAGTGATCGATGTAGTCGGTGGGAATGAGGCGCCCTTTGCGCATGGCGGGCAGCCATTTGTCGGAATACACGCGGGCGCCCGAGAGATAGAGTATATCATAGGTGCCGGGGCGGTCTTTTGACTTGACGATGGCAAGTGAGTAGCGCCCTCCTTCGCGTGCGCGGCGCGGCGTGGTGTTTCGATCAAGATAGTCCCAATATCCTTCGATAGGGTCAAGTCGGGCCGTGGAGAGATAGTCGGCGACCTCGTCGGCCGTCCACGCGGTAGCGGCCGCTGACTCAGGCACGGGTATGACCGATGCCGTCATCTCCGATACTTCCACTTTTCCCTTGGCATCAAACTTTACATGACCGGGGACGGCGAGAAAAGGGTTGGCAACGTCGAGCAGACGGACAAGGTGACGATGACCGCCCGACACTGCGATGCGCTCGGATGAGAAGTTGACAGTCAGTGTATTGTATTCGCCGGGTGATGAGGCGAGCTCGGATGTGACGGTAACCGAACCGAGGATGTCGCGCCCCGACGCGACGCTTACTGTGGCGTCGCTGCGGTCAAACGGATCGAAAAATCCTGCCTGACGGATATCGAGATTTACCGAAACGGTGTCAGAGCCTGCTGAAAAAAGCAGCGCCCAGCCCGAAGTCTTTTTCGCTGCGGCCGCACGTGCCGACACTTTGAGCGAGTGGGGGATGCCCGAGGCGGGAATGACTATGGGGATGACGGTATCGGCGATCACCGGCGGCAATTCGTATCGGAACGATTGCGCGCCGATATTCTGCGCGGCAATGAGAGCACAAGCAAATACGACAGCCTTTAACCTCTTCATGACCGGAACATTTTTACTATTCGCGAGGTAAACTCGTCGGCAGGCATATCGTAGGGAAGCCAGTGAATTGGAAAACCGCGGTGTTCCATTCCGCGAAACCATGTCATCTGCCGCTTGGCAAACTGATGAATGGCTATCAGAAGACCCTCCTCCATCTCGCGGCGGGTGATGCGTCCGGTGACGTAAAGCGTGATGAACTTGTATTCAAGACCGTAATAAATCAGATCATCGGGCGCCACACCGCTGTCGATAAGCCGGCTGACCTCGTCGATCATCCCAGCGTCGAGGCGAGCTTTTAGTCGGGCCGCTATGCGGTTTCGGCGGGCCTCGCGGTCGATTTCCACGCCTATGACAAGCGCGTCGGTGACGGGATGAGGCTCGGCGTCGCGGGCGGCCTCGGGATGGTCGAGATAATACTGCTGAATCTCTATGGCGCGTATGGCACGCTTTGCGGTGTCGACGTCGGTGGTGTTGTGGAGCGTTTTCATGGCCTCCAGCCTGCGGGTCAGCTCATCGAGCGACAATCCGGCCAGCGACTCGCGCAGCTCGCGGTTTTCAGGCACCTCATGGAGCGAAAGCCCCTTGAGATATGACTCCACGTACAACCCCGTACCTCCGCATATCACAGGCACGCGCCCGCGGCCGATGATGTCGGCCACCGCAGCGCGGCAGTCGCGCAGAAATTCATAAAGATTATACTTATACCCCGCGGGGCGGATGTCGATAAGATGATAGGGAACATCACCGTATTCATCAAGGTCCTTGCCCGTGCCGAGATCCATGCCACGGTATATCTGGCGGGAATCGGCGCTGATAATCTCGCCGCCGAGCGCACGCGCCACGTCGACGGCACGCGCCGTCTTGCCCGACGCCGTAGGCCCGGTGATGATGACGGTGGAATATCTCATCAATATTCTCCTCCGGTGACACGCCTGATCCAGCGGCGCAGGCGGAAAAACGGTTTGTCCTCGTTAAACCTCGCCACCTGCAGCCAGTGGGGATCGTTGAAATCCACATCCCAGTCGCCTATGCCGCTGAAGCGGAACAGCGGGCGGTAGTTCTTGATCTTGTAGAGGCGCTTGCCGTCGCGGTCGTAGGTCTTCCAAGCCATAGCCACGGTGTAGAGTCGATGGATTTCCGAGGCGAGAATAGGAGCGATGTCGCGATTGTAGATCAGTCGCTGGAGCTGCGATATGGTATACCACTTACCGTGAAGCGACGACTTGTCGATAATCTCCTGCTCCTTGACGGTGACGATGTAGTGAACGATATTTGACAATCCCTCGGCCTCCTGGCTGAGATACATGAAGCGTAGCACGAATTTGTCTTCGCCCAGCGCGCTTAGGTGAGCGAACACTTCGGAAGCATAGCTGCGGGGAGCTTTCTCGCGGAACGGCACGAAAAGCGACGCCGGAGTGTCGATCTTGTCCATGCCGGGAATGTCGAAAAATTCCTCGTTGCGGGCCAGATAGATGCTGTCGTCACACATCACCAGATAGCGCAGCCACGTCTTTTCACCCATGCGCGTGTTGGAGCCTTCGACATCCTGCGCGTAATATCCCCAGAGCGAAACGTAGCGTGTGCCCATGAACACCGTCACGAGCAGATAGCCGATAAACGGGAACCAGCAGAGGAAAAATGCGTCGGCCGAATTGATATTGACGTTGATGTAGAACACGAAATAGTATATCACCGCGAGCACCGTGGCCACGGCGTTCATGGCAATGACGGTAGAGATCTGATAGCGGCTCTCTTCCTTGACAATGTTGCCTATGAAACCGCGCTCGACATACGAGCCGAAAAGCGCGTCGCACTTCTGAAACGTGGAGGTACGTTTGCCGAGCATGCGGTAAACGATACCCACGCACAGCATCACCGGGCAGAATATCAGCACAGGGAGAAACGGCAGCTCGGAATTAAGCTCCTCGCTGTCGAAAAACTGCGCCACTATGCCGTGATTGTAAGCTATCAATATCCCTTCCATGATAACGGCCGAGATAAGCAGCGTGCGCACCACGATAGCGGTGAGCGTGTAACTCATGGTGGTCTTGTTGGCATAAGCTCCGCGGGTATACGATATCATGGCGAGCATCAGCACAAGCGACAGGATGGGAATCCATGGCATGGGAATCCACAGCGACAGCAGGATGGGGAGCGCCACGGCGCCGGTGGAGAGTGTCCAGTTAAACCACAGGGAGTAAACTATATTGCGGAAATCGTTGTTTTGTCGGGAATCGTTCATACGGCAATTACATATTACGGTTGAAATAATCAAGCATACGGGAGTAGACGTTAAGGCGGGCGTCGCATCCGTTGATTGAATGATTCATATTGGGATACAGGAACATATCACACATGCGACCTGAAGCCTGAAGCTCCGATACATACTGCATGGTGTTGAAAAGGTGCACATTGTCATCGGCGGTGCCGTGCATGATCAGGAGCGGAACATTCATCTGCTCCACGTGAGTGACGGGTGCCGAACTGTCGTAGCCATCGGCATTCTGAGCCGGGGTGAGCATATAGCGCTCGGCGTAGACCGTGTCGTAATATCTCCACGAGGTCACCGGTGCGATAGCCACCGCGGCGGCGAAGGGCGAGCCGGGTGTGGATACGGTCATGAGTGTCTGGTAGCCGCCGTAGCTCCAGCCGGTTATGCCCATGCGCTTGGCGTCGACGTAGCTCTGCGATGCAAAATGCCGAGCGGCGGCTATGAGGTCGGCTGACTCATATCGGCCGAGCTGCTTGTAGACGCAGGTAGAGAAAGCGCGGTCGCGGCCACCCGTGCCACGGGGGTCGACACACACCACCACATATCCCTGCATGGCGGCATACTGAGGCCAGTCCATGCGCCAGCGGCATGTGACTTCCTGAGATTCGGGACCGCTGTATTGATTCATTATGAGAGGATAACGCTTTGACGGGTCGAAGTGTTGCGGGCGGATTATATAAGCGTTGAGCATCACGCCGTCGGCACCGGGCACGGTGATAAACTCTTTCCGGGGAGCAGAAGTGTAGCGGGCGGCATAGTCGGCATTATCCTCAATCACTCTAATGCTCTTGCCCTTTCCGTTGCAGAGCGTGTAGACGGGAGGCGTGGAAGCAGTGCTGTGATCGAGCACCATGTAGGTCATGCCGGGTGTGAAGCGTGCCGAGGCCCAGCCTTCGTCGGGCGAAAGGCGGGTGATTTTTCCCTTGGCATCGACCGATTCCACCACGCGGTGTATGGCTCCGGCCGAAGTCGACTGGTAATATACCGTTCCGGCCTCGCTGCCGTAGCAGGCGGTGACGTTGTAATCGCCCGAAGTGACGGTGCGGGTGAGTGCTCCGGCATAGTTGTAGGCATACAGGTGATTGTAACCCGAGCGGGTGGATATTACCATGAACCCGTCGGGAGTGAGGGTGAGGTTTTCGTAAGACACTGATGGAATCCAGGCGTCGGAGGTCTCGGTGAAGATCGACTTGGCAACACCCGAGCGGGGATTTACCGCAATAAGCTCCATGCGGCGCTGGTCGCGGTCGAGAGTCATCACTATCACGCGCGAGGGGTCAAACGCATAAGTCATGCGCGGAATATACTCGATATCGTTTCCGGGCAGGGTGATGTCCTTGATTTTGCGTGTCTCCACATCATAGCTGTGGAGCGAGACCACGGAGTTGGGCTGTCCCGCCACGGGATATTTGTAAGTATACGTGCCGGGATAGAGCGCGTATTGCGTCATGGGATTGCAAGTGCCCTCGTAGAGAGGAAATGACCAAGCCGGCACGGCAGTCTCGTTATATTTCAGATAACACAGCGTGAGATTGTCGGGCGCCCACGACATGGAGCAGTCGGTGGTGAATTCTTCCTCGTAGGTCCAGTCAGGCACGCCGTTGATTATCGAGCCTGAGGCACCGTCGCGGGTCACGGCCACCTCGGTGCCGTAATCGAGTTTCTTGAGGTAGATATTGTTGTCGTCGGCTACGAATGCCACCATGCGGCCGTCGGGCGAGAACAGAGGAGCGCGCTGCGTGGCGTGGTCGTCGGAGAGCGGCGAGAGCATGCGGGTGCGAATTTCGTAAACGTAATACCGGGCCGTAAACGAGCGGCGGTATATCATTTTCTTATCAGTGTAGACGAGTATCTTCGAGCCGTCGGGACTGAGGGTGAATCCCTCGATGCTCTTGAGCGAATTGCCGCGGGTATTGCCGAGATCCATCACGGTCTCCACCTCCTTACCCGTCTTGATATCGTAGCGCTTTACGGCTCTCGCCTCGGGCGAGTAGGCGAGATAGTTGAGCCCGTCGGGCTCGAATGCCATAGCCTGAGGAGCCGAGGGAGTGTTGCCGGGATATACGTAACGAGCCAAATCGGCGTCGACCTTCACGGCCGAGACTGCCGACAGGCTTATGGCGGCAGCGGTGATAAGTGTAGTCAGTATTTTCTTCATTATTGGTGGTCAGGCTTATTTGTCAGAATAATGATAGTTGTGCGTCGTTTTCGGGCACCACGGGGCGCTGAGGCTCATGATAGCCGAAATCGGGGTCAAACTTCCGGGGGCTTTCGGGCAGATCGAGCCAGTCAGTGCTGTCGATATTTCCGTCGACCGACTCGCGGCTTTTGCGGGGACGCCCGCGGCGCTTGCGGGGAGCGGGCGCTGAAGCCGCGGCAGGCTCGTCGATGAGTTTGGGAGCGGACTCGGCCTGACGGAGTTTTTCGGCTGTAGCTTCGAGCTCGGCCCGGAGCTGTTTTATTTCCGAGCGGAGCTTCATCTCCGAGTTGGCCTGATTATAGAGATTGGTCTCGATGGTGTGGGAGAGTGAGGCGTTTTCGTCGCGCAAGCGCAAGATTTCATCCTCAGCGGCCGACGTGTCGGGCGCGGTTACGGGCGCGGGAGTATTTTCGATCTGCTCGGTAAGCTGCTTCACTTTCTCGGCCAGCTCGGTGATCTTCGCATCCTTTCGCTCCTTCACCTGCTCGAAAAGTTCGAGTTTTTCCTGAATCTGGGCTGCCACGGCCAGCTCGGTCTCGGCTTTCGACAATTCCTCGCGTGCGCGCGAAGTCTCGGCCTGGAGATTATTGATCATGGTGTCGCTCATCGAAGCCTTGAGCTCAAGTTGCTCGTTAAGAGTGCGCTGCTTGGTTATTTCGGCATCGAGCTCCTCGATGCGGGCAGTGAGCGAGGCCACTTCACCGTTGAGACGCGAGATGGTTTCATCTTTCTCGGCCATATCGGGAGAATTGGCGGGCACCCGGGGCTTGCGGGAGGTGATTATGCGTTCCTTTTCGGCCTTAACTTCGTTGAGGCGGCGATCAAGGTCGGCTATCCGGTCGGTGAGGGCGCGTTTCTGTCGGGCGGCGTCGGAGCGGAGTTTTCGCATTTCCTCGCGCAGCGAGCATGCTTCATCCTTGGCATCGCTGAGAGTATCCATGAGATGCTGACGCTCTGCATCATCTTCAGCCGACTGCGATTCCGGTGCCACACCGGAGACAGCGGCGGCGATACGGGCACGCAGCGAAGCGCTTATGTGGTCGTAGATATATTTGCGTTGCGCCTCGGTGTTGAGCGATTGCGATACAAATTCAGGCATCGTGGAGTTAAACAGCTCTATCACGGCATCAAATATGTCGCCGGGGAGGTCATCCGTATTCTCCGATACATCGGCATGAGTCCCGGCGGGGGCAGAGTCGGCGACGTCGGGGTGTGATGCCGGGGCCGTATCTTCTTCGTGACGCTCCACCGCGTAGGTGGGGACCGACGAATCATATTCATCAGCATCCTCTTCCTCGCCCGGCGAGAATCCGAAAGCCTGTTTTATTCCGTTCCAGAATGACATTGTTCTTATTCAGGTTTTTTCTTTTAGGTTACATTTTATCAGGTTTCACCACCACGCCTGTGCCCTTGGTGCCGTCGATGCCGATGGCGAGGGGCTCGGGAAGAGTGACTACCCTTACAAAATCGGTCTCGGTCACAGCCGGGAGGCTGTCGAGAAACGCCACGTCGTAAAGACCTTTACCCGCGGCAGTGTCGACCGTAAAGTAGCCCACACCCATGGAGGTGAGGTTCTGGAAGAAGTGAGTACCCTGACTCGGCTCGATGCGGTAATCGGGCAGCGAGGACTCGACAATGAGTCGGGCGTTGGAAATGGCGGGCCATTTCACGGGAATACCCAGTGCCGTGTCCGACGAGCCCCAGCGTCCGGGACCTATCAGGATGTAATTTTCTCCCTGAGCCGTAAAGTTACGATTTATTTTTTCAATTTCACGCGCAATCAGTGAATTATTTGATGAGGAAAAGCATTCAGGACGCACATATACGACAGATCGGACATTTTCAAATGTCCCGTGTCCCAGTGCGGTGGTGGATTTGAGCAGCAGTCGATCGTCGGGCATCTCCATCAGGTGAGGATCCACCGAATCCTTCCGCTCCACGATAGGACGTATCTGAAGCCAGTATAGCCGGCCTTTACCCCGCTCGTTTTCATCAATCATTCCGGCAAATTCTATCTCTACCGGCCGCGACATGGCCTTCTGACCCGTGGTGAGCATGAAATCGAGGGCATCGGCTACGGGAAGCACCTTGTGACGCAGGATATTGTTGAATGTCACCACACGGCGGCCGTCGCCGCTCTCATAGTCGCGGAGCACGTTGTCGCGGAAATCGTAGGTCGACACCATGTAGCGCAGGGCGCCTTTCATGGCTACGTCCTGCACCTTGAGGCGGGCGAGATTGAAACTGTCGTCGATCTTGAAATCCTCGGGTACGTTTTTCGTGTCGAGGGCGTAAAGGCGGGTCTGCGTGTCGCGGAGCGCAAGCTGAATTTCCGAAGTCTGAAGCACATTGTCGGGGTGACGGGGAGAGAAACGCAGTCCCACACCGCCGTCAACTATGTATTTACCTAATCCTACGGCGATTTCCACCACTCCGTCCTCGGGGCGCTCGTCGTTGATGGGGTAGTAGTTGAGCGACCGTCCCACGCCGGAGAATGACGGGAAATAGTAGCCGTCGACATCCTTTCCCACCACTTCCTGAATTATCACCGCCATCTTCTCCTGGTCGATGACGTTGGAAGTGGCTGTCATGTAAGCCTTTGAATCAGCGTAATATACCGAGGCATACACGCTCTTGATGGCATCGGTGACCACGCCGAGCATCTGAGCAGGGTCAGCGAGCTTGGGCACCATATAGGTGGAATATATACCGGCAAAAGGCTGATAATGAGAATCTTCAAGCAGCGACGACGAGCGGATGGCAAGCGGACGGTCGACGACCTCGAAGAGAGCCAAAAGGTCCTCCTTGATGGTGGCGGGAAGCTTGGCTTTCAGGAAGTGCTCCAGTATCACGGCGTCGTCGGCATCCGACAGCGCAATGGGGTAGAGGTTATTGGCCGTCATGAACTCGTCGAAAATATCGGTGCAGAGCACCACCGTGCGCGGTATCGTGATGGTGAGACCGTCGTAATCGTCACACACGGGATTCTTCTTGATAATCGAGTCGATGAACGCCAGGCCGCGGCCCTTGCCTCCGAGCGAGCCTTCGCCTATGCGGGCGAAGTTGGAGTAATGGTCGAAACGGTCTTTGCGGAACACGGCCACCACGCCGCGGTTTTTCATCTTTCGGTACTTGACGATGAGGTCGAAGAAAAATTTGCGGGCCTCGGGTGCATCGTCGAGCGACTTGAAGCGGTGGCGCTTGATAAGCTCGGCGATGGGAAACATGGCGCGGCTGTAGAGCCAGCGCGATATGTCGTTGAACGAAGCGTGCCAGTAAAGCGACTCGGCGGGAATGTCGAAAATATGATCCTGGAGATCCTTGAGCGACTTGAGGCGGAAAATCTCCTCGCCGGTCTCGGGATTGCGTATCACGAAGTCGCCGAAACCGAAGTTATCGGTGATGGCGCGTCCCAGATCGACGGGAAACTTCTTGGAATTCTTGTCGATAAACGTGCAGCCAAGCTCGGCTACATCGGCAGCGTTGGATTTTTCCGACGACTCTATGATGATGGGCAGATACGGGTCTCTGTCGCGAAGCTCGCGGGCAAGCTTTATGCCTGCTTTCGGATCTTTACGGCCGTCGTGATTGAACGATACGTCGGTGATCACGCCAAGTATGTGGTCGTGATAGCGGTCATAGAGATTCATCGCTTCCTCATAGTCACGGGCAAGCATCACTTTGGGACGGCCGCGCATGCGCAGCATCTGCTCGTGCTCGTTGAGCGCTTCGGTTGAGAACTCGCGCGACTGGGCAAGAAGAAACTTATATACCTGCGGAAGCACCGACGAATAGAATCTCACCGAGTCCTCCACGAGGAGTATCATCTGCACGCCCACATCGTTGATGTCGTTTTCAGCATTCATCTTGTCCTCAAGCAACTTGATGATTGCAAGGAGCAATCCCACGTTGCCGAGCCAGCTGAAAACATAGTCGATACCGGTGAAATCCTCGGCGGCGAGACGTCGCGACACTTCTTTGGAAAACGGCGTTAGCACCACGATAGGCAGGTCGGGGTAGAGCACCTTAATGGCACGAGCGCCCGTAAAAGTCTCGCTTATGTCGATACCCGGCATGGTGATGACGAGATCAAATTTGGTGGCTGCCAGTTTCTTCAGCGCCTCATTGGTATCAGTGACGCGGGTTACGCGGGGAGGCGACGAGAGGTTGAGCGAGACATATTCAAAATACAGCTGCTCCTCCACTCGTCCGTCCTCCTCCATCATGAAGGCATCGTAGGGCGAGGCTATGAGCAGCACATTGAATATGCGCCGCTGCATGAGATTCTGAAATGCCGTGTCCTTTAGATACAGACGGCTGAGTTCGTCGGCTCCGTGTGATTTCATTTAAGGCGAGAAGGCTGATTTATTTGAATATCCGGGAATATTTCGAGAGCAGGGCGCTGAAGCGGGAGTCGCCGCGCAGGGGAGCCACGTTGAGATTGGCATCGTCGGCACGGGTCCAAGCGTGGAAGTTGGCATAGCCTTTTTCAAGCGACTTTTCCATGCAGGCGAAAGCCTTGTCGAGGTTGCCGTCCCATGCGAAGAAGCAAGCGCCGTAGTAATTGACAAGGCCGTCGTAATCCTCGGCGGTGGAGAGTACCTTGTTCATCCAGCGGCGTCCGTCGTCGTCGCGACCGAGTGCGAGCATGGCGAAACCGCGCAGCGATCTTACATTGTCGAAGTCATAATCCATGTCGAGCACGCGCTCGTAGCTTGCGCGACCGTTCTTGGCGTTGTTGCGGAACTTCTCGAGTACCCAGCCGCGCAGAATATACAGTTCGGGATCTTCCGGGTTATTCATTGCTGCCTCGCTCAGAGCCACGGATGCATCGGTGTAATTTTTCAGTGCTATGAGGGCATTGGCGCGGGCAATGAGAGCGGCATTTGATTCGGGATCGGTCTCCACTGCCTTGTCAGCGCTCGCAAGAGCGTTTTCCGCTTCGTTTAGTGCAAGAAGAATCTTGGACTTGAGCACGTTGTAGTCAGTATTGTCGGGAGCAGCGCCCACGGCATAGTCAGCATTGAGCATCGCTTTTTCATATTCGCCCAAAGCGTAGTAGCACTCGGCGAGGGCGGCGTTGATGCCGGGATAGGAATCAAGATGGCCTTCGATAATCTTATTGTAGTCGTCGATAGCTGCCATGTAGTTGCAGTGGTTTTGGGCGATCATCGCGCGGATGTAGTAGAACATGCCGTTTTGCGGAGCCTGACGTATGGCGTTGGAGAGTCCGGCTATCACCACGGGATAATCAGAGCGCGAGAGCATTACCAGATGAGCAAGAGCGCGGCCTGTATTCTGCTCGTCGGTGGAAATAGCCATGATATAATCATCGACCGCACCCTGCGGGTTGCCCATCATGGTGTGGACGTCGGCGCGGCGCATATATACCTCGCTGTTGTTGGGCGAAAGGGTTAGCGCCTGGTCGATAAGCTCGTTGGCGGTACCGAGATTGTTTTCCTTCACGGCGATACGCGCCAGACCGAACACCGCTTCAAGACTGCGGGAGTTCATCTGCTGGAGAATCTTGAAATCGGTCTTGGCCTCGGGATAACGCTCAAGATTATAAAGCGCAGTGGCACGCTGATATATGGTGGGATAATCGCCGGGGGTGATGGTGAGCACCTGATTGAAGTCGGCGAGCGCCTTTTCATAGCGGTGGTTCATCATCTGGATATTTCCGCGGAGCGAGTAAGCTTGCGCGCGCATGTCGGCTTCGGACTCAGGTATATATTTCAGAGCGAGGTCGATGTCGGCAAGTGCCTTCACATAATCGTCGCGGCGGTAATATTCGTTGGCGCGGCGGAAAAGGGCTTCCCAGTCGTGGGGATCTTCGTTGAGCACACTTGTGTAAGCCTTCATGAGGGCTTCGGCAAACGGGTCGGTTTCAGTCTGGGCGTTGACGCCTAAAGCGGTAGCGCCGAGGAGCAGACCGGGGATTATGAAGCGTTTTAGAAATTTCATTGGAATAAATATATGATTGGCTGATGATTAGAAGTTGTTGACCACGCGGCGGATTTCTACGAGCTGCTTGAGCAGGCGTGGCAGACGGTCGAGCGGAAGCATGTTGGCACCGTCGCTCTTGGCTTTGGCAGGCTCGGGATGTGTCTCGATGAAAAGACCGTCGACGCCCACGGCAATACCTGCACGGGCTATGGTGTCGATGAGGTCGGGACGGCCGCCTGTCACGCCCTTGGGCTGGTTGGGCTGCTGGAGCGAATGGGTGGCGTCGAGAATCACGGGCACGCCGAATTTCTGCATCTCGGGGATACCGCGGTAATCCACTATCAGGTCCTGATAGCCGAATGATACACCGCGCTCCGTCACGGCCACATTGCTGTTGCCGGCATCGTGCACCTTGTCGATGGCGAAAGTCATGGCCTCGGGCGACAGGAACTGACCTTTCTTGATATTGACTGCCTTGCCGGTGCGGGCGGCGGCGAGAAGAAGATCGGTCTGGCGGCAGAGGAACGCCGGAATCTGAAGCACATCGACATATTCGGCAGCCATAGCGGCTTCCTCGGGCGAATGAATATCTGTCACGACGGGGACACCGAATTCCTTGCGCACCTTGGCAAGAATCTTAAGCGCCTCGTGGTCACCTATTCCGGTAAAGGAATCGAGTCGCGAGCGGTTGGCTTTGCGGTATGACCCCTTGAACACGTAGGGGATATTAAGCTCCGAAGTGAGCTTCACGATAGTTTCGGCTATGTTCATTGCCATTGACTCTCCCTCGATTACGCAGGGGCCTGCGAGGAGAAAAAACATAGGCTGCGAACTGTAGTTTTCAAACTTGAAATCCATTGATATATCTTATATATTAATGTGGTTGATCTGATCTATTATGTGGCATGCCGATACGGCATACAAAGCTGCGGTCTCGGTGCGGAGGCGGTTTTCGCCAAGCGTCACGGCTGTGAAGCCTGACTGTAGTGTCGCCTCGATTTCAGCGGGAGAGAAGTCTCCCTCGGGACCTATGAGTATTATGGTATCGCCACCGGGGCGGTAAAGTGAAGTGAAATCCTTGCGCTCCACGATGTCGTCGCAATAAGCCACGGCCTTGGTATACCCTTCAAAATCTCCGATGATTTTTTGTATCGGAGTCATTTCATCTATCACGGGAAGCACGGCTTTCAGCGACTGCTTCATGGCCGATACGGCAATCTTCTCAAGACGCTCGGTCTTGATTTCCTTGCGTTCCGATCGGGCGCAGAGCATGGGGATAATGCGGTTGACGCCTATTTCGGTGAGCTTTTCCACCATCCATTCCATGCGGTCGAGATGCTTGGTGGGGGCTACCGCCACCACTATCTGCTGCCCCCACGGGAGGGGCCGGGGAACGCAGGAAATTATCTCTACGGCAGCCCGCTTGGAGTGGGCTTCGGTGAGTCGGCACTGATACACGTTGCCCCTTCCGTCAATAACCTGCAGCGGGTCGCCGGCTTTCATGCGGAGCACCCTTACGGCATGGGCTGAATCACTCTCGGGCAACCGGAGTGTCTCGGCTATTTCGGGGGCATAGAACTGTATCATAACCTTTTACCGTGCTTAAGATTATTTCTCTAAAGGAGCGTCGACAAATCCGTCGGGGGCAGCCTGCTCGGTCACTTCCGCTTTGCCTGCCGCAGGACGTTTCTCCTTGAAAATTATCATGAACAATACAGCAATCACGAGCGCGTAGGCTGCGAAGATGGCCCAGCTTGTCTGCCAGCCGTGAAGCACTGCCACGGGATTATCCTGAATTGCGGGATCGAATACAAGATTGTTTACCACCACCGAGCCGGCTATAAGTGTACCCAGCGAAGCACCTATACCGTTGGTCATCAGCATAAACAATCCCTGAGCCGAGCTGCGCTGTGCGGGCGGGGTCTGCGAGTCGACATACAGACCTCCCGATACATTGAAGAAGTCAAATGCCACGCCGTAGACTATGCACGACATTATGAGATAACCCACACCCGAGGGCGAGGTGTTGCCGATGGAGAAGAATCCGAAACGGAGTACCCAGGCAAACATTGCAATGAGCATCACTCCCTTGATGCCGTAGCGCTTGAGGCAGAACGGTATCAGGAGTATGCAGAGAGCTTCGGCACACTGCGATATGGAGATGAGGAATGTGGGATTCTGAGCCCAGAAGCCACCTTCATAACCGGGCACGCTGTTAAACTGATATATGTAGCTCGATCCGTAGCTGTTGGTAATCTGGAGCGACACACCGAGGAACATGCAGAAGATGAAGAATATAGCCATTTCCTTGCGCTTGAAAAGCGCGAAGGCCTTAACTCCGAGGCTGTCGGCAAGCGACTTGCTTTCCGCTTTCTTTACGGGGCAGTCGGGTAGGGTGAGGCAGTAGGCTGCGAGCACGAGGCTAAGCGCTCCCGAGAGATAAAACTGTGTATAGCTGTGCTGTATCTCCACGCCGCCTATCGAGATGAAGTTGACGGCAAGCTCGGCCACAATGAAGCCTACGGTGCCAAATACACGGATGGGCGGAAACGCCTTGACCGTGTCGAGGCGATTTTGCTCAAGCACGTTGAAGGCTACCGAGTTGGACATGCCTATCGTGGGCATGAAGAATGCCACAGATATGGCGTAGAGGGTGAAAAGCGATGCGAAAGGCAGCTGATCGCCCGACACCGATGCCACGTAGCCCGCCGCTATCATGAAGATGCCGGCAAGCAGCTGGCAAAGGCTGAGGGTTTTCTGCGCGGGTATCCAGCGGTCGGCTATGATGCCTATGATTGCGGGCATGAATATGGATACGATGCCCTGGGCGGTGTAGAACCAGAATACGTAGTTGCCCAGCCCGTGGTTGGCAAGATACATACCCATCGAGATCAGGTAAGCTCCCCAGATGGCAAACTCAAGGAAGTTCATCACCGTGAGTCTCGCCTTGATCTGAAATGTATTTGAATTATTCATGAGAAAAAAAACAGTTGAAAGTGGTATTGGAAGTGATAAGGTTGGGCAGTGGATTGGGGCGCATCGCCGTCGCCGTCGCGTTGCTCGCGCTTGCGCTTGAGTATAGCCATCACGCGGGCTGCCTCTTCATATTCCTCGCGCTCGGTAAGGCGGGCTATGGTGCGCTCAAGCTCCTCGATGGCGTAGTTTTCCAGGCGGGGTTCGCGTGTATACGACGACTCTTCCTCTTCTTCGTCGGGAAGGATTTCATCGTCGGTGTCGTCATCGTCGTAGCTGTCAAATCCGGTGTCGTCATCGTCATCGTCATCCTCCTCGCTCCCTTCATGATTTTCACCCTCGACTTCAAGGAGAAATCCGGTCTGGTCAAGAATGGCCTGAGTGGTGTAGATAGGCGAACCGGTGCGCATGGCTATCGCTATACCGTCGCTGGTGCGCGAGTCGATCACCACGGTGCGCTCGCCGTCGGTAAAAGTCAGCTCACACGAGAAAATCCCGTCTTCAAACTTATAGATGAATGCCTCCTTCAGCTTAACGCCAAAAGTGTGGGCAAACGATACGAAAAGGTCATGCGTCATGGGGCGCGGAGGCTTGATGCTCTCCATCGTCATGGCTATCGACTGAGCCTCGGCGGGACCTATCACCACAGGTATGCGGTAAGGGCCGTTGACCTGGGCCAGTATCAGGGCATATGCTCCCTGCTGAATCTGGCTGTAGGAGAGCCCGAGGACTTTCAATCTTATTCTTTGTTCCATATATTATATATGTGGTGGAATTATGATTGATTACAAGTTAATGTTACCTCCCGAAATCACTCCGCTGCCGAGGCAGATGGTTTTCTCGGGGTTATATATTACGCCGAACTGTCCCGGGGCAATTCCCTGCACCTTTCCGGGAGAGGTAATTATGTACTCCCGTTCAGTGCCGGGCACTCGCGACAGCGTGGCGGGCATAAATTCGGGGGTGTGGCGGTTTTTAAATGTTATGGCTACATTTTCACACGCTTCGGGCCACGGGTCGCGGGTGATCCAGTGCATCTCGGCAAGATGCAGCGTGTGGCCGTATTGCTTTTCGGTGTCGTATCCGCGCGACACGTAGATTACATTGTCGTGAACATTCTTGCGCACCACATACCACGGGCCGCCCGAAAGACCGAGACCCTTGCGCTGACCTATGGTGTGGAACCAGAATCCGCGGTGCTCGCCGAGCTTGCGTCCGGTCTCAAGCTCCACGATGGCTCCGGGGCGCTCGCCCAGATGACGGCGGATGAAGTCGTTGTAATTGATCTTGCCGAGGAAGCATATTCCCTGACTGTCGCGACGGTAAGCGTTGGGCATGCGGGTCTCTATGGCTATCTCCCTCACCCGCGACTTGGGTAAGTCGCCTATGGGGAACATCAGGTGCGAGAGTTGGTCATAAGAAATCTGCGCAAGAAAATCAGTCTGATCCTTCACTAAATCCACGCCCGTGCCCAGATATACAAGCCCGTCGTCACCATTCACTATGGTGGCGTAATGGCCGGTGGCAGTGCGGTCAAATTCATGTCCCCACCGCTGCTCGAAAAATCCGAACTTTATCATCTTGTTGCACATGATGTCGGGGTTAGGCGTCAGCCCCTCGCGCACCGTGCGCAGGGCATATTCCATCACGTTGTCCCAATATTCCTGATGGAGCGACACGATGTCAAACGGCAATCGGTACCTGTCGGCAATGAAGCGGCACATCTCGATATCCTCCTCGGCCGAGCAGTCGCCCTCGTCGGTATCGAGACCTATACGGATATAAAACAGGTGCAGGTCGTGTCCCTGCTCAAGGAGCCGGTGCACCGCTACGGCGCTGTCGACTCCGCCTGATATCAATACAGCAACTTTCATTATACTTCTTCGAGCACTTCTTCTTCAGTTTTTCCGCGGCGGTCGATGATATAGAGCGAAATGAAATAATCAAGCGAAATCTTGCCCGGCCCCACGATGAGCAGAAACAGGTAAATGCCTATGAACATTATGGGAAGATACCCGGGGTCAGTGCTGTCGAGACCGTAGACGGGAAGATTGGGCACCATGTCGTGGAGTATGTAGTACTCGGCGGCAATCATGGCCACTACCGGGGGCACCACGCTCATGCGAGTGAGGAATCCCACCATGATGAGCAGCGAGCATCCGAGCTCTATGATGATCATGATAATCAGCGAGCACATGGGCGACATGTTGAGCACCGTGGGGAAGTCGATACACAATTCATTGAAATTTACCAGATGACGGATGCCGAATTGCATCATCATCACGCCCACGAAAAGGCGCAGAAACAGTCTGCCCATATTCGGGTAGCTGCGTCCGATGGAATTAAGATAGAAATTGACTGTCGAGTTAAGGAAGCCGTTCATATCAGTGTAATATTAGGAGGTGCGGAGAGAATTATCGTTTCTTGAGCTGGCGCATAATGTCGAGCACCTGGTCTATGTCGAGATGCTTGAAGCGGATTTTGCCATTCTTGTCGAGAATATAGAACACCGGCATATCGCCGCGGAGATCAAGTGTCATGTCGATGTCGGGCGAAGCACCCACGCTCCACTCCTTGGGATAACCCTCCACTTCGCCGCGCCACTTCTCGTCGGGGTCGGCGGGAGTTATCGCCACGATTTTCAGCACACCCTCATCGATGAGCTGGCGGGTATTCACGTCACCGGTCAGCCTCACTCTCGCCAGGCGGCATGCCGAGCAGTCGGGGTCATTGATGTAAAGAAGCACTACCCGCGCCGAGTCCGTCGCCACATCGCCCTGCGAGCCGTCGGGACGGGTGTAGGGTATCGATGGTATCTTGCGGCCCGGGAGTGAATTGGAAAGCACCTCGGCCTGCTGGCGGAAACGTGCCTTGTAAGGCTTTTGCACTTTCTTATTGTTGACCACGGCCTGTGCAAAAGGAATATACAGCTCGTCGGCCCACACCTTGGCCGTGTCGCTGTAGAGCTCCGCCTCGGCTATCTCGGCAAGGAAGAGCAGATCGTTGGGCTGCTTTTCGAGGCGCTTGGTGAAAGCCTCCACCGCAGCTACGGCAGAGTCGGGAGTGGCAAGCTGAAGTATTTCAAGATAACCGCGAAACTCATCGGCCACGCGGGCACGCGACGAAAACACCTTTTTCAAGTCGCAGAAGTCCCAGAAATGGCGCGCCTGATAGTCACATCGCCCCGTGAGAGTCGAAATGCTGTCGGGTACGATAGGGTACTGAAACAATCCGTCGGCCTTCGCGCCGAGCACCCCTGAAAGTATGGTTAAGAGTAATAATATGCGTCGTATCTTCATGATTCTTATCTATACATGGTAATGAAGATACAAAGGTAATGAAAAATCCCGACATTTCCACCCGCCACCTATTTATAAAAGTTAAAACACCCGGGATTGGGGGTGAAATTAATGAGATAATGACTTATGTAGATACTGCCTAAAGTGTGCCGGGGGCACACAATAATCAGAAGCCCCGTACATCTGTGCGGGGTAGGAAATGCCTGTAACTTTCGCGTCCAGGCAGGACGCATGGTGCTGATCAGGCAATAAATTGATGATCACACAAAGCGTCCTTCCGGGACGTGATCCTGCTCCACTACAGCTCTCCCCGCACAGATGTACTGGAAAAAGAGTCGGCGGAGTTGCTCCTCGGTATCGAGAACGCCCATCGCAATTTTTTTGATATGGAGGATGATGAATATTAGATTTTGAGTAAATTTGCAGTATGAAAAATTTTCAATTAGTCAAAATATTATTCTTTTTGTTGATCACGGTGTCATTGAACACTCAAACAACAAATGCAAGAACTGTAGAAGAAAGACCTGTTTATATCAAAGGCGGTGATGATGGATTATTGAGAGACCTATATTGTAATCTTTCAACTGTATCACTATCTCAATCCGACACCATTAAAGGCAGATGTATTTTTACTTTTGTCATTTCTAAAGACGGAATGATTGATGTTGAAACTATCAAATTGGTACGTAAAACAACATTGCCTGATGTATATGTTAATGCTGCTAAAGAAGCAGTCAAGCACTTGGGGGAATTTAAGCCTGGGAAAAAGAATGGTACGCCTGTAAAAGTATGGTATACCCTACCTGTTATATTTCCTATCCCATTAGATAAGTTCAACCCAAACGAATAGAAAGTGCGTCTTTTACAGCATAAAAGGAGGCTGTGTCAAAATATGCTATTTCAAAATGTGTACCGGCGTCCGCAGGCCGCCGAGCTCTTCGTAACCCGGGTCGCCGCAGCTATGCGGAGGCGCCCCGGGTAAATGAAAATGATCCAATAGGCGCCCGATAGGCCGCCGAATATAATGGGGATCAACAAGTTATTCAATCGGCGGCCTTGCGGGCGCCTATGCTTAATTATCAGATAACCGGCGACGCCTTCGCTGAGCTACGGCGGCGCCGGTTACGAATAATTCAGCGCCCACGGGCGCTATTTGATTTTTGACACAGCCTCAGTTTTCTATGCCATATCCCAACGCAATAGAAGTTTGCCGCGCCGAACTCTTTACAAAAGATGTCGAACTGCACGAGGGTTATCTCGATCAGAAGGTCGAGAAAGTTATGTGTATGCGTGAAATGTATAACCAGTTTATCGCCAACCCCGACGGCATCAACTGCGAGCTTGTAGCCGAGGTCAGCCAACGGCACTGCATAGACCGCATGACGGCATATTCCGAATTTGCCGTTGTCAAGTCTTTTTGCCCCTTGTCAAGATGAAAAAGATGATTTGAGTGCCGAAGTTTAACACTCTGCTACTTCGAGGTTGTAACAAGGCTTACTAACATATACCTCATCGTCTCGGATACATGTTAGTGGGAACCTCTTGTCTCAATCGCAGTTAATAAAAAAGCGCCCAAGCACACGGGGAGGTCGAACCCCTAATCCTATGCCACATGCTCCGTTCCACGCATCTGAGATCTATGTGCTTGAGTTTTATGTTGCAAAGTTAATCATAATTTCCCAAATGAACACCACTGAACGCAAACTATTTTACTTTAACAAGCCCCGACGTTAACCGGAGTTGGTATCTTTATTTTTCCCTTTCAAAAATAAATTGAGTGATATTCGGGGAAATTTCGTATCTTTGCGGTTTGAAACACTCAACCTACGAAAACTATGGATCTTTTTGACAGAATATCGGCCGACATCAAGGCGGCCATGCTGGCCCGCGAGAAGGTGCGCCTCGAGACACTGCGCGGTATCAAGAAAGAGTTTATCGAAGCCAAGACCGCCGAGGGCAGCGACGGCACTCTGCCCGATGCTCAGGCTCTCAAAATCCTTGCCAAGATGGCTAAGCAGCGCCGCGCTACGGCTCAGATCTACGACGAGCAGAATCGCATGGATCTGCGCGACAATGAGCTCGCCGAGGCTGCCGTAATCGAGGAATATCTTCCCAAACCTCTTACCGATGAGGAACTTACCGCCGTTGTGGCTCAGATCATAGAGCGCACCGGCGCATCGTCGATGAAGGATATGGGCAAGGTGATGGGTATTGCCTCCAAGGAACTTTCAGGCAAGGCCGACGGAGCCGCTATCTCCAAGAAAGTAAAGGAACTCCTCAACGCTTAATAATACATCACAATGCTTACTCTGCAACAAATCAAGGAAAATCCCGCTCTGATCGTGGAGCGCCTTGCCGTGAAGGGTTTTGACGGCAAAGAGGTGATTGACAATATACTGGAGCTCGACGTGCAGCGCCGCTCGCTTCAGCATGACAACGACGGCCGCGCCGCCGAACTCAAGAAGTATGCCGACTCGATAGGCCGCCTCATGAAGGAAGGCAAGCGCGACGAGGCCGAGAAGGCTAAGGCCGAGGTTGCACGCCTGAAAGAGGAACAGAAGGCGATCGCCGACCGCCTCGACGAGGTAGAACGCCGCTCGCTCGAACTGCTTCTCACCGTACCCAACATCCCCTGCGCCGCTGTGCCCGAAGGCCGCACGGCTGCCGATAATGTGGTGGAAAAGACCGGGGGACCGATGCCCGACCTGCCCGAGGATGCCCTCTGCCACTGGGATCTCGCCAAGAAATATAATCTCATAGACTTTGACCTCGGTGTGAAAATCACCGGAGCCGGTTTCCCCGTATATATAGGTAAGGGTGCACGCCTGCAGCGCGCTCTCATCCAGTTTTTCCTCGACGAGGCAGGTAAGGCCGGCTATCTTGAAATCCAGCCTCCCTACGTTGTCAACGAGGCTTCGGGTTACGGCACAGGTCAGCTCCCCGACAAGGAAGGACAGATGTATTTCATCAACGAGGACAAGCTGTATCTGATTCCCACCGCCGAGGTGCCCGTTACGAATATCTATCGCGACGTGATCATCGCCGCCGATGATCTGCCCAAGAAAAATTGCGCTTACTCGGCTTGCTTCCGCCGCGAGGCCGGCAGCTACGGCAAGGACGTGCGCGGTCTCAACCGTCTGCATCAGTTTGACAAGGTGGAAATCGTGCGTATCGAGAAGCCCTGT
>JAIDSW010000091.1 GCA_029061025.1 Duncaniella sp. | reverse complement strand
AAGAATAATATTACCTTTAGATTATCAGGCAGGGTGCTCGTCAGCGCCCTGCTTTTTTTAAAATGATACATCAGACCGAATTTCATCTTACCGCCAAGCGTCGCGGGTGTCATCTTGTCACGGGCGAGATTCTTAAGCATCTTCCCTCACCGTTGCCTGACTGCGGTATGCTCAATCTTTTCGTAAAGCATACATCGTGCGCTCTCACCATCAATGAAAACGCTGATCCCGATGTAAGGACCGACATGGCAAGTATTCTTGACCACATCGTTCCTGAAAACATGCCGTATTACACCCACACTTTCGAGGGGGCAGACGATATGCCGGCTCATGCCAAATCAACACTTGCAGGAGTGTCTCTAACCATTCCCATCACCCGTGGCCGGCTGAATCTCGGGCGATGGCAAGGCATATATCTGTGTGAATTCCGCGACTACGGCGGAGAGCGGACTATCGTAGCGACTGTGTTCAGCTAATCACGTCTCACAATATAGAAGTATCGTATACGTTATTACTATATGCAACAGGAATACGCCTCTACCCTACTTGAAAACGCCGTGACAGAGTTGTCGCGACTTCCCGGCATCGGGCGCAAGACAGCGCTCCGCCTTGCCCTGCATCTGCTCAGAGCTGAAGAGCACGTGGGAGTTGCCTTGGGCGAAGCCATAATCAATATGCGCAAGGGAGTGAAATATTGCTCGGTATGTCACAATATCTCTGAGACCGAAATCTGTCCGATATGCTCGTCGCCGTCACGCGACAATTCTACCGTGTGCGTCGTCGAGAGCGTTAAGGATGTGATGATTTTTGAGAATACGGGGCAATTTCACGGGCTGTATCATGTGTTGGGCGGCGTGATTTCTCCCATGGACGGCATAGGGCCCGATACCCTTGAGATTGATTCGCTCGTGGAGCGCGTGGCCACGGGGGAAATCAAGGAGGTGATTCTTGCATTAAGCGCCACCATGGAGGGCGAGACCACAAATTTCTATATCTTCCGTCGTCTGGCACCATTTGCCGACCTCAAAATCACACAACTTGCCCGCGGCGTGGCCGTAGGTAACGAAATCGAATATGTCGATGAAATTACATTGGGCCGGTCGCTTATGAACCGTACCCCGTTTGCCGACTCTTTAAAGCAGTAACTGCATCACGTAGGCATCCCTATAACTGCGTCCGTTTCTAATCCAGGATCTGAGCCTTCCTGAAATTTTAAATCCGGCCGACTGAAAGGCCATGCGGCTCGCCGTATTATCCACGCCCGCGATGCTGTATAACTGATGAAAACCGAGATGCTTTCCACAATACCCGGCGAGCAAGCGCAAAGCTGCCACGCCATAACCTTTCCTGCGGAATGGAGTTGCTATCAGGATTCCCACTCCGCAACGCTGATTGCGCGGGTCGAAATCATAAAGGTCTACCGCTCCGACAGTCTCACCGATATCAGTAATAGTTATCATGAGCCTTAACTGACGGGCTTTAAAAATATCAGGCTCATAATTAGCAACATAGTCAGCAAGCAACGCGCGGGAAAACGGAGCCATCGTAGCTCCGTCGTCCCACACGTCGGTATCGTTTTCCCAGCCGTAAAGGATATCCACATCCTCCGGCTCGAGAGCGCGCAGTGATATTATGCCGTCGGTAAGATTCACTCTCCTTCAAGCAGAAAACGTTCCACATCAAGAGCGGCCTTGCAACCCATACCGGCAGCGGTGATCGCCTGGCGGTAGGTGGGATCGGCCACATCACCGGCAGCAAACACGCCCGGCACATTAGTGCGGGTTGAAGCGCCTTCCACTTTTACATATCCCTGCTCGTCGAGATCGATATAATCCTTGAACACGGCAGTGTTGGGAGTATGTCCGATAGCGAGGAAAAATCCGTCGATTGCGATATCATATTCACGCTCATGATCTGTGCCCTTATGCTCTACGAGATGTGCTCCCTGTACCACACCGTCGCCAAAAAGCCCTACGGTATTGGAGTTGTAAAGTACTTCGATATTATCTTTCTCGTTTACGCGTTTCTGCATCACCTTCGAGGCGCGAAGATGATCCTTGCGCACGATCATGTATACCTTTTTAGCAATGTTGCTCAGATAGAGAGCTTCCTCGCATGCGGTATCGCCGCCGCCCACGACGGCCACATTCTGATTACGGTAGAAAAATCCGTCGCATGTGGCGCACGCCGACACTCCCATACCATTATATTTCTCCTCGTCGGGTATACCGAGATAACGTGCTGTAGCGCCGGTGGAAATAATGACAGTTTCGGCAGTTATATCAAGGCCGTTATCGGTTTTCACCAGGAAAGGACGCTTGCTGAAATCCACTTCAGTCACAAAACCGCCGCGAATGTCGGCGCCGAAGCGCTCTGCCTGCTTGCGCAGATCGGCCATGAGCTGAGTACCCTCCACACCTTCGTGATAACCGGGGAAATTCTTCTTCAGAGATGTTCCGATACCTTTGTAGAGGGCGGTCATATCTTCCGGTTTCAG
>JAIDSW010000090.1 GCA_029061025.1 Duncaniella sp. | reverse complement strand
GAGGACATCATGCCTCCGCGCAGGGACATGTGGCCCGCACACTTTGCCGCCGTGCCGAGCGTCGCATGCTCGATGTGGCCGACGCCGGATACCCGCTTGAATCATCGGCGCTCGAATGGATCAACCGTCTGAGCGATTATCTTTTCGCCCTGTCGCGACACCTCAATCACATCACATCCACTCCCGAAATAGAGTGGAAAAGGATCGATAATTAAAAATATATTCATATTTATTAGAAAATAATTTGGAATTATAAGATTTTTAGTTAAATTTGCGAATAATTCTTAGATAATAAACCAATCTTTTCATATTTATCCGCACAAAAAAGTATAATAGCAATTACAATTTGACGCATGTAAAAGTATGAACTTCACTAAATCATGCTGCGCCACGCCTGCAGGCGGCGCTTGAAGAAAGCTCCCGGCTGCGACGGCAGTAATGAAACTTGATCGATCCCTTTATCTGTAACGGCTCACACTAAGCTTTGTGAAAACCTGAGAGCCGCCAAGGCATTCCCCGGCGATAGTCATTCACAGCACTCATTCTCTTATCTCCTGATTATCGCCCCGGGATAGCCTGACGACGTAATAAGCCACAGATCCCTCCCTTACGAAATATCAACCGCACAAGACCGACAGAGCCGCACCGGAACATTTCCGATGCGGCTCTGCCTGAGATAATGTGATGTCGAATTATTGAATAGAAGAGAGGTGGAACTGATTGGTGTTATATATCTAAGCGGAGATTATTTGCGACGTTTTGAGGTGCGTTTCTTCGATGAAGCATAAGTGCGCTTTGAAGCTTTGGCTTTCTTGTGCACCGCGGGAGTAACTCCATGTATGTTTTTATTGAAAGTGAACACGTCGCGGAGCACGGTCTTGTTTTCAAAGTCAATGATTTCGGCAGGATTGATTGCGCGGCCGAGATAGCGGGTCTCGAAGTGGAGGTGAGGACCGGTGCTGCGGCCGGTGTTGCCGCCAAGCGCTATAGGATCGCCAGCCTTTACATACTGATTGGGCTTCACCAGAGTGCGGCTGAGGTGACCGTAGACGGTCTCAAGGCCATTTTCGTGGCGCATCACCACGTAGTGACCGTAACCCTTGCGCTCATAACGCACCAATCTCACTTTACCCGAGAAAGCAGCGCGCACGGTATCGCCCACATGAAGAGCGAGGTCGATGCCTTTGTGATTACGTCCGAAGCGGGGACGGTAGCCGTAATTGGAAGTAACGATGCCCTGAATAGGAGCTACGTATTCCGAAACGTCGATATCCTTGCGCTCGGGCACTTCCACCGAATTTCCGTAGGGATCCACAGCCTGCGAATCCCAGCAAGTGGTGAAGATCTCGCTGTCGAGCATATTTTCGCGCTCCTTGATGTCACGCATCAGACGCGAGTTGTTTTCAAATTTGAAGGGGTTGGATGAGGCATCCTGCGAGGCAAGCAGCTTGGAGTGCTGCGAATTATGTCCGGCGGGGAGCTGACGCTGAGCCATTGCGGGGGTTGCCGACATTACGGCGAGGGCGGCAGCTATAAGAGAGGAAAATTTAAGAAGTTTCATGAAGTTACTAAGGTGGTTTTTGAAGTTGAGGAGATGATTATAATCCGGCCGGGAGGGTTATTCCGAAGGACCGTTGATGTATTTCATGGTAACGGGTCGGTAATCATAGATTTCGCCGGGGGAGAAGAAACGCTTGATTTCAGCGGCTGCATCTTCAGCTGACGAGGAGGCGTGGACGATATTTTCCTGATTGCTCATGGCGAAGTCACCGCGGATAGTACCCGGAGCGGCCTGACGGCCGTTGGTGGCGCCGGTCATGAGGCGAACCACGCTGATAGCTTCCTTGCCCGAGAGTATCATGACGATTACGGGCGACGCAGTCATCGACGAAAGGATTTCAGGGAAGAAAGGCTTGTCGGTGAGGTGGGCGTAATGCTCGCGCAGAAGCTCCTCGCTGAGATTCATCATCTTCATGGCCGAAATTATAAGACCTTTGCGCTCAAAGCGGGCTACTATTTCGCCTACAAGGCCGCGCTCTATGGCCGATGGCTTGAAGATGACTAAGGTTTGCTCCATTTGACGGAATTTTAAGATTATTTTGCAGTTACCATTTGTTACTGCTCAAATGTAGTAATTTTGAGTCGCTTGACGAAATTTTCTGAGGATAAAAATTGTAAACCGCGTGCTAAAAAATGTGAAATTTTATACTATCTTATTGATTATCAGACTATATGATGATTGTAATTTTTACAACAATTTTTACCGTCGATGCTTCATGGCAAAATTCCATCTGTTAATTTATTGTTAATTATTGTAATGATTTCTCGGGATATTTTAACAATCGCATATCAACGGGGATTCCGCAAAATGTAGTAATTTTGTAACCTGATTAATCCCGATTAATCCCGATAAATCCCAATAAAAAACCTCAACATGTTTTCAGGAATAGTAGAAGAAGCCGCCCGCGTGACGGCCGTGAGAGAAAACAACGGCAATATCGACATCGATGTGAAGTGCTCGTTTGTCGATGAGCTCACCATTGACCAGAGCGTAGCCCACAATGGCGTATGCCTCACCGTAGTGTCGCTCAACCCCGACGATACATATACAGTCACCGCAATCCGCGAGACTCTCGACCGCTCCAATCTGGGCGCGCTCACTGAAGGCTCGCTCGTCAACCTCGAGCGCAGCATGAAACTCGACGGCCGCCTTGACGGCCACATCGTGCAGGGCCACGTTGACACCACCGCCGTGTGCGAGAGCATCACCGAGGTCGACGGCAGTGCCTACTTCCGCTTCCGCTACGACATCGACCCCGCCATGGCAGCCAAAGGCTATGTGACCGTAGAGAAAGGATCGGTGACCGTCAACGGCGTGAGCCTTACCGTGTGCGACAGCGACCGCGACGCTTTCTCCGTAGCCATCATACCCTACACCATGGAGCACACCAATTTCCATGCCATAAAGCAGGGCGACCGCGTCAACATCGAATTTGACATCATAGGCAAATACCTCGCCCGACTCAACGAGTTCAAGGCCTGAACCATTCTGACACCCGAGGCGTTAAACTTTATGATGCAGGCGTCAGAGTGATGCCGGGGCGGCGTGTGCACGCGATTTAATAATTTTTATTAAAAAACTTGCACCTCCGGGCGAAAATCTCGCTAACTTTGCACCGCGCTAAACCGGCTGCATCATCGCACAGGTTTAACACAATCAATTAATGAATAAAGACATGGAACAGAAACTTGACCGTATCAGCTATGCTCTCGGATTGAGCATGGGCAACAATTTCAAAGCATCAGGTATAAGCGAAATCAACGTACAGGATTTTGCCGACGGCGTTGCAGCAGTATTCTACGGCTCGCAGCCCAAGATGACCTACGATGAAGCCAAAGCCGAAATACAGGCTTACTTCACCGAAATGCAGAAAAAGCAGGAAGCTGCCGCTGCCGAGATGTCGGCCGTAAACGAGAAAGCCGGCAAGGAATTCCTCGAGGAAAACGGCAAGCGTGCCGAAGTCCACATCACCCCCTCGGGCCTCCAGTATGAAGTGCTCGCCGAAGGCGACGGCCCCAAGCCCACAGCTCAGGACCGCGTGGAGGTACACTATACCGGCAAGCTCATCGACGGCACGGTATTTGACTCGTCGGTAGAGCGCGGCACACCCGCCACATTCGGCGTTACACAGGTAATCCCCGGATGGGTTGAGGCTCTCCAGATGATGCCCGAAGGCTCAAAATGGCGTCTCTTCATCCCGTCGCAGCTCGCCTACGGCCCTCAGGGCGCAGGCGGCGTTATCGGCCCCAACTCCACACTTATATTTGACGTGGAGCTGCTTAAAGTAATCAAATAAACAAATTAAATAAGAAGTAACACACTGAAATTATGAAGAAAATCCTCTTAGCGTGCGGAGCAGCGGCTCTGGCGCTCTCGATCGCTTCATGCGACTCCTCAAAGAAATCGGCCGGCAACGACGAACTCGCCGCCCTCGGTGACTCGCTCTCACTGGTAGCCGGTGAGACCAACGGCTCTACCTGGCTCATGCAATACAAGCAGGTACCCGCCGACGAACGCTCGAAATTCAGCAAATCAGGCATCCTCAAAGGCGTCGAGACAATGGTGCTCGCCGACACTACCGATCAGGGCTTCCTCGTAGGTATCAACATAGGCCAGCAGATGATGCAGAATCTCTATCGCCTCGAATCAGCCGGCGTGCCCGTTGACCGCAAGGCTTTCATGAACGAGTTCAAGAAAGCTTTCAACGGCGACTCCGTAGCAGAGCAGGAAATCATGATGCTCCAGAGCAAACTGTCGGAAATGAGCCGCCGCGCCATGCAACTTGCCGAGGAGAAGAAAGAGGCTGAAGCAGCCGCCACTCCCGAAGCTCAGGCCAACGTGGAAGCAGGCAAGAAATACATCGAAGTAGCCAAGGCCGACGATCCCGCTATCGTCACCACTCCCTCGGGTCTCAACTACAAGGTAGTGAAGGAAGGTGAAGGCGAAAAGGTAGGCGCTAAAGGCCGCGCAGTAGTCAACTACAAAGGCACGCTCGTCGACGGCACCGAATTTGACTCAGGCGAAGGCGCACGCTTCTCCACCTCCAATGTCATCCCCGGCTTCGCCGAAGGTCTGGCAATGATGCAGAAAGGTGGCGTCTACACCCTCATCATCCCCGCAGAGCTCGGCTACGGCAGCAAGGCTATGGGCACCATCCCCCCCATGTCGACCCTCGTATTTGAAGTAGAGGTCGTAGACGTGGAGCCCGCTGAATAATCGTCTCACCGATACAGTCTTTAAGTGGCGCGTGTATCTCCTCGCAAGGAGGCGATACATGCGTCGCCTTTAGAGTATACCCGGCACAAGTTATTAACATTCCCTGCATTTTGCGACCTTATTAGTTGGCTCGGCCGCAAAATATGCTTACCTTTGTGCTCAGGTTATACATTCATTCTTTTCATTAGAGTCTCGTAGCGCCATGCCTCGAGATTCTATCTTTTATAGTTTGCCAACTCTCTAACACCAACATTCAAAACTTTATTACCATGGCTATTACATATATGACCAAGGAAGGTTACAAGAAGAAAATGGAAGAAATCGCCTACCTCGAGTCGGTGGAGCGCCCCCGCATATCCGCCGCCATCGCCGAGGCCCGCGACAAAGGTGACCTTTCCGAAAACTCCGAATACGACGCCGCCAAGGAAGCCCAGGGCATGCTCGAAATGAAAATTTCGCAGCTCAAGGACCTCGTGGCCAACTCACGCATCATCGACGAGAGCAACCTCAACAATCACGAGGTGCAGATACTCAACCGCGTGAAGATCAAAAATGTTGCCAACGGCATGACGATGGAATACACCATCGTAGCCGACTCCGAAGCCAATCTCAAAGACAAGAAGATAGGCTCGTCCACCCCCATCGCTCAGGGTCTCCTCGGCCACAAGCTCGGCGAAATCGTAGAAATAAAAGTACCCGCCGGACTGATGAAATTTGAAATCGTCGAAATCAACTTCTGATCATGGCAACCATCTTCTCAAAAATCGCCGCCGGCGAAATCCCCTCTTATAAGGTAGCCGAGGACGACAAGCACTATGCCTTTCTCGACATCAACCCCGTGGCACCCGGACACGTGCTGGTGATTCCCCGCAAGGAAGAAAGCTACATCTTCAATCTCAGCGAGGATGAATATGCCGCCCTCACCGCATTTGCCCGCCGAGTAGCCAAAGCCCTCGAGCGTGCCATCCCCTGCAAGCGCATAGGAGTGGCCGTGATAGGCCTCGAAGTACCCCACACCCACATCCACCTCATCCCGCTCAACAGCGAGAAAGACATGGACTTCAGCCACAAGCTCACCCTCCCCGCCGACGAAATGCAAGCCATCGCCGCCCGCATCGCCGCCGAATTCACAAAAGAATAACATCCCCCGCACCCTCTCCCCTAAAATCCCGGCCCACGCCGGGATTTTTTATATCAATCAGTATTATAAATTAATACATTTTAACATCTTCACCTTGTAATCGCATTAGATTTGAATTAACTTTGCAAAGAACCGTTAAATCTCTCTCCGATATGAAAACCTTTGCTTCCTTGTTGGCTTGCGTCGTGGCGGGGTGCGCTTCGTTGGTGGCGGGGTGTTTCGTGCCGGTGGATGGCGACAGGGTGAGGATGCATGCAGTAGAGTGGATTGAGGCGCCGGTAAGGGATGCCGATAGGCCGTTTGATTCTTCGCTGCCGACGGTAGATATTACCTCACTGCAGGTGACGGGTGATTTCGATATAAATTATTACTTCGTTTCCGATTCCGTGTTTTGCGAGCAGCGGCCTGACTCGCGACGTGAGTATCTTGTGAAGGGTGATTCGGTGTGTCTGCTCTCAACTGAGTCTTACGATATTATCATCCGCGAGACGGTGACTCCGGTGTGGGTGGCGGATGTCGCGACGACTTCGGCGATTGTCAGAAAGGCGCTACGTCATCAGCGGGAGTTTTTTGTAGGTCGCGGCTTGATGTCGCAGGGTGTCAGCGGGCGATGCAATGTGATTATCGCGCCGGGTGATACGTTGCGTGATGTGTCAATGCATTCGGTCAAGACGGTGTGCCGCTATTCTACTCCGCGTCTTATCGACGAGCCGGAGATGGATACGCCGGTGGATTCGGCGCTCACGTTTGTGGAGGAAATTACTTCGTGGTATGCCCGCGGTTGCCGTTACCCCATAATCCAGTCTTGGATGAGCGCCGTTACCGACTCTGCGGGTACTGAACTGTACTGCGCACGCGCTTCGGCGGTGGTTTCGCCTGATGAGTTGCCGTTTGATCCTGAGGCTACCGATGATAGCCTAAGAGATAATGATATGCAGGGTTACATGCCTTGTGCCTATGATCCTTCGCGGCTTTCGGTTGATACATCGGGAGGTGATGTACGTGTCTCCTACGAGGCCGGCGGCGATATGGAGATAGAGATGATATTAGCGGACATTCAGGGACATGTCTATGCGGCTTGCGCGCGAAGGCGTGTCGGTGCCGGCGAGACTTATGATTTCACAGTCAACCGCTCTGCGCTTCCTCCGGGCGATTATGTGCTGTATATCTATAACGGTGACGAACGTATAACCGAGAAACTGCCTCTGCGATGAAACGCTCTCTCCTCTCTCTATTACTATGGCTCGCAGCTCTCACGGCTATAAACGTGAGCGCTGAGAATGAATACACCCCCTCGCCTACCGGGTTCAAAGATCTGGTTAACGAACCGACATTTGAATCCGGAAAGTTCAACCACCATATCGATTGCCCCGTTAGCTATGCCACCGGCTCATTCTCACTGTCGATACCTTTGTTCAGCTGGGATGAGTGTGGTTTTCCTATTTCCTTATCGCTGGATTATTCACCCGGAATAAAGGCCGAGGATAGAGCCGGTATATTCGGTCTCGGCTGGTCACTCGGCGGTTTGACTGGCTCCATCAGCCGACAGATTATTGGACTGCCGGATGAGAGACAGGATTTTTATTTATTCAACAATAAAAAAAACATACGTGACTACATTAGGGAAGCAGATACGCGCGATTTGATCGAACTTGCTCGTAATATAAAGGATGCGTATTACGACAAATTCTATTACTCGATCACCGGTTATTCCGGATGCTTTATTTTTAAAAATGACACCATCTATGACCTCAGCGGAAATGACCTGGATTTTGGATGGGTGAAAGGTGAAAACAAAACACCTAAAACATTCACTATAACCACTCCGGAAGGATGGAAGTACAACTTTGGAGTAATTGCCAACTCTTCAAAACACACCAGACTTATACAGATAAACAGCCACCACGTTGATACTGACTATGATGTTGCGACTCAGTGGGGATTGACTTCCGTTTCGCTTCCCGATAATGCTTCTACAATCAAAGTCTTTTCTCAGGGCGATTCTTATACTAAAGAAGAAGAATCTGAGTTCTATTATACTAACGCAAGCAGTACACAGTCAGACGGGACTAATGGTTTACGTCAAATTGAAAACGTTATTACCACTACACGCTCGGGATATGCAGGGATAAGTGAGATCAAAGCCTCTCAGGCTCAGATCACGTTCAGTGGATGGGCTGATTCAATGACCGGGATAATCAAGGATCGTGATGGAAATGTAACCCGTCGCATCGAACTGACTTTCGACTGCAAGATCTCCGGCCGCAAAAAGTTAACATCTATAGCAATATATAGTGGAAATGAACTTCTCGATTACAAGTACTTCACGTACCATAACGACAGCTTCTCAGTCGAAAGGCCGTGGGCTTGCGCCGATTTCTTCGGATATTCCAACAGAAACAGACCCTTTTATTCCGACACGACTAAAGTAGCATATGACAAGCAAAATCCGGGTGGGGTAAAAGACCAAATGGGGAAATATTATGATGAAACAATTAAAGGAGGCAACTATCTTTATTATATAAACCACAATAATCCTGTCACAGAGAGTATTTTCAAAATAAACGGGGAGCTTAATTCCCAACGATTTTATAATTTCAATCACGCTTGCAGTGCTTCTCTAAAAGAAATGACTGATGCAAACGGATTGATTACCAAAATTATCTATGAGCCTAACGTCGCGACTATGTGGTATGGTCGCAACAATGACTCCGTCAATGTAAATATCGGGATAAGAGTGGCTAAGATTGTGACTGACGATGTAATCAGCGCTCGACATAAGGAGCGTTCATTTCGATATTATGACCCGATATTCTCACTGCCGCTCAATGAATTGAGAAAGAGGGACTTTGTATCCCATGCCGGAATTGCACGGTCCACTAATCAGAATAAAATGGAATGCTCACAGACAACAACGATGACAGCATCGTGCCGTCGACCGGGAATGTGTGCTGAAAATACTGTCATCTACTATGGTGCCGTCGAGGAGACCGTAACAGGAACAGAGCTTGATAAAGCCGTTAAGACAAGATATGAATTTGACAACAATGTATCGGTTAATTCCAAGTTCGGCATAGATTATAGTGAAATTTTATACAATAGACGCAATATCGGTTCCGAAAACGCAGTGTATTATCTCGGTTATGGTATAGATGGGACTGTACAGAATCCATTGCTCGGTAACAACGATATATTAGCCGGGTTCAGTGAGGTCTTCGGGCAAAAAGCTCCATTACTGAGATGTGCAAAGTATGAATTCGATGGAAAGAAAGGGGATTTTCGCCTTAAGGAAGAAACTGTAAATGTCTACACGCACTCTGCTCAAACGGTTTATCAGGTTGGTATCTATTGCGAACAATTACGCAGAATAACCTATAATAAAAACGGTTACTATGTAAACGGTGGAGATAAAGATGATTTAGCGACGGGAATTGCCACAGTCAAATCTTTCCGCACCTATCTCGACTCAACTATTATCATAAAGTATTTTCCTGACGGGTCTTCGCGGCGGATTGAGACGCGATATGTGTATCCCGACCGTGACCTTGCCTCGGTGAAGAATGTATTCCCCGACGAGGAAAGCGACATTCATGCCGGTAAGCTCCATCGCCCTGTCGGCACAATCGTGAAGTGCGCAGGCACTACCATCGCGAAATACGATCTGCTCAGCGATCATATCTCCACTTATGGCGCCCTTGACACTCTTAATCGTACCCTTCCCGTCATCAGCCGAACTATAATTAACAACAGCAAAGAGTTCTCAACCTACATTCACTACAAGAAATTCTACTCCAATCTGCTGCCGTCCCGCTACGAGACTGTCGGCAAGGACGGAGAACCGGTTATCGACTGGCTTGCTGTCGACAGCTACAATTCCCGCCGCCAGCCGCTGAAAGTGCGCCGCCATGCGAGCCCTACTATGGTATATACCTGTCTCGTCTACACATCTGACGCTGCCGACGAATAGCCTTGTGTAGAT
>JAIDSW010000009.1 GCA_029061025.1 Duncaniella sp. | reverse complement strand
ACCAAGGCTCACGATCGTTTCCTCGTGATTGACGAGACGGTATATCACATCGGGGCATCACTCAAGGATCTCGGTAAGAAACTTTTCGCCTTCTCCAAAATGGAGGTGATGACCGGCTCTGAACTGCTGGCTGAATTAATTAGGTAGAGTTGTAACGACTACCCAAGTATCCTATCTCACACTATTGGCGTGGTCTTGGGGACGGTCTGTTATGGCAAAGATGGCATTTTTTAAGTCGAGCAATATCATGGGTCAGAAGGTATAGAAATTTCATTTGGATGGTATTGATTATCTGAAATATTGAGTATTTTTGCCACATGGAAAGAGACATTTTGCCTGAATGGGCCTATGGAATGAATTGCGCGGTTACGGTGGTCGATACCGATTGCCGCATTATATACATGAATGAGCGTTCACGGCAGACCTTCGCCGGTCGCGGTGGTGCGGAACTTATTGGTCACAATATCATGGAGTACCACAACGAGCGGTCGCGCGGTATAATCCGCAGGCTGCTCGACGAGGGTGGCTCCAACGCCTATACCATACTCAAAAACGGCGTTAGAAAAATGATATACCAGACCGTATGGCGCAAGCCCGACGGCGCACTCGGCGGCCTCGTGGAGCTGTCGATGGTGATCCCCGACGAAATGCCCCACTATATCCGTGAATAGACTGTATGGAAATGGAACCGGCACAAAATAATGAAATAATACTTTATCAGCCCGACGATACTCTGAAACTCGACGTAAGGGTTGAAGATGAGACCGTGTGGCTGAACCGAAACAAGATAGCCGAACTGTTTGGAAGAGATGTCAAAACCATAGGTAAACATGTTGCCAACGCTCTAAAAGAAGAATTGGCAGGTATCCCAGTTGTCGCAAAATTTGCGATAACTGCTGCTGACGGGAGTTGATCGAGAAATTGTAATAAGAATTTTTTTGACTTAAGGGTCAAATTGCAGGCTAAAATCGGGTCGCCGATGCATTAAGGGTCAAATTGCAGGCTGTAAGTTGTATAACGTCTTGAATATTTGTATTTTTGGGTATTTGAAAAGATATGATTGCGTTATGAATAAAAAAATGTCCGTCATGCAATTCCCCCGTCGTAAAGAAGAACGGCCGACGTAATGGAGTTCAACTTTACATGTGCATGGCGTGTGGAAAACAGTTCCGCGGAAAGATCCGACCAACTTCTGAAAAGGTATGGGATCTATACTTGAACCATAAGCAGACAGTAGCTGAGATAGGTGAGACTTTACGAACAAGCCCCTCGTCAGTCAAGCGCCTGTTGAAAGGAGTAGTTCAGGAATGGAAGCAGCCTTCAATTTCCGGTTCCGGTGTGGTTCATCTCGATGCCACTTACTTTGGGCGGAATACAGGTGTACTTCTTGCATTGGAAGCCGGCAGTGGCAGAGTCCTTTATATGGCTCATATTGCTCACGAACATATCTCTGATTATGAAGATGCGGTAAGGTACATCTCAGAGCAAGGATACAATATAAAGGGTATTGTGATAGATGGTCTACAGAAACTTTTCGTTGCTTTAGGAGAATACCCTATACAGATGTGTCAGTTCCATATGGTGGCCATCGTAAGACGCAAACTCACTAAAAATCCGCAGCTTGAAGCAGGGAAGGAACTTTTGAATCTGGTCTACGGATTGAAAACATCGAATAAGGACACCTTCACAAAAGAGTTTCAGGAATGGAAATCCAGGTGGAAACAATTCCTGAATGAAAAGACTGTAAATCCAACCACTAACAAGGAGTTCTATACTCATCAGAGACTGAGATCTGCCATGATCAGCATTAGCT
>JAIDSW010000089.1:5280-9885 GCA_029061025.1 Duncaniella sp. | reverse complement strand
CCATGGACGTATCGCCCACGCAGATCGCTTCGATCGCCGCATCGCTCATCCCCTTCCTTGAGCACGACGACGCCAACCGCGCCCTCATGGGATCTAACATGATGCGCCAGGCAGTGCCCCTGCTCCGCAGCGAGGCTCCTATCGTCGGCACCGGTCTCGAAGGCCAGCTCATCCGCGACAGCCGCACTCAGGTTATGGCCGAAGGTCCCGGTGTGATCGAATTTGTCGACGCTACCGTGATACGCATCCGCTATGACCGCACCGAGGACGAGGAATTCGTTTCCTTCGAACCCGCTGTCAAGGAATATCACCTGCCCAAGTTCCGCAAGACCAACCAGAGCACTACCATCGACCTCCGTCCCATCTGCAGCAAGGGTCAGCGCGTGGAAGGTGGCGAAATCCTCACCGAAGGCTACTCCACCGAAAACGGCGAGCTCGCCCTCGGCCGCAACCTCAAGGTTGCATTCATGCCCTGGAAAGGTTACAACTATGAGGACGCCATCGTGCTCAACGAGCGCGTGGTGCGTGAGGACATCCTGACCTCCGTTCACGTCGACGAATACACCCTTGAGGTGCGCGAGACCAAGCGAGGCATGGAAGAGCTCACTTCCGACATCCCCAACGTCAGCGAGGACGCTACCAAAGACCTCGACGAGCGCGGTATCGTGCGCGTCGGCGCCCACATCGTCCCCGGCGACATCATGATAGGTAAGATAACCCCCAAAGGCGAAAGCGATCCCACTCCCGAGGAAAAACTCCTCCGCGCCATCTTCGGCGACAAGGCCGGCGACGTGAAGGATGCTTCGCTCAAGGCTACTCCCTCGCTCAAGGGTGTGGTGATCGGCACCAACCTCTTCCAGCGCGCTGAGAAGAAAAACAAGAAAAAAGCCACCAACGCCCTTCTGCCCCGTCTCGACGAGGAATATGAAGAAAAGCTCTCGGCTCTCAAGGATGTGCTTGTCGACAAGCTCATGACGCTCACCTCGGGCAAGACCTCCCAGGGCGTCAAGGACTTCCTCGGCACCGACATTATCCCCAAGGGCGCCAAGTTCTCGGCTTCGGTGCTCCGTGAAATCAACTACGATACCATCAACCTCTCCAAGTGGACTGCCGACGCTCACCGCAACGACATGATCCGCGCCACTATCGTCAACTATCTCCGCAAGTCAAAGGAAATCGACGCCGAGCTGCGCCGCAAGAAATTTGACATCTCCATTGGCGACGAGCTTCCCTCGGGCATCATGAAGATGGCCAAGGTTTACGTGGCCAAGAAGCGTAAGATCTCCGTGGGCGACAAGATGGCAGGACGTCATGGTAACAAGGGTATCGTATCGCGCATCGTGCGTCAGGAAGATATGCCCTTCCTTGCCGACGGTACGCCTGTAGATATAGTCCTCAA
The DNA here is from genome assembly GCA_029061025.1 of Duncaniella sp. GTDB lineage: Bacteria > Bacteroidota > Bacteroidia > Bacteroidales > Muribaculaceae > Duncaniella. Next base: position 8,486 of record JAIDSW010000089.1, on the reverse strand, counting down.
CCCTCTGGGTGTGCCTTCGCGTATGAACCTCGGTCAGATCTTCGAGACCGTGCTCGGATGGGCCGGCCGCGAGCTGGGCGAGAAATTCGCAACCCCCATCTTCGACGGTGCTTCACTCGACGACCTCAACGCATGGACCGACAAGGCCGGCGTGCCCCGCTACGGTAAGACCTACCTCTACGACGGCGGTACCGGCGAGCGTTTCGACCAGCCCGCCACCGTGGGCGTGATCTACATGCTTAAGCTCGGCCACATGGTAGAGGACAAGATGCACGCACGCTCTATCGGTCCGTACTCGCTCATCACCCAGCAGCCCCTCGGCGGTAAAGCACAGTTCGGTGGTCAGCGCTTCGGTGAGATGGAAGTATGGGCGCTCGAAGCATTCGGCGCCGCCCACATCCTCCAGGAGATCATCACCGTGAAGAGCGACGACGTGACCGGCCGCTCCAAGACCTACGAGGCTATCGTGAAGGGCGACGCAATGCCCCAGCCCGGTATCCCCGAGTCGCTCAACGTGCTTCTCCACGAGCTCCGCGGCTTAGGCCTGAGCATCAACCTCGAGCAATAATCCCGCAGCGGCTCTCTCCTCAATAATTTCTCCTCAATTCAGTTTTTTTCAACACCTGTTCTGATTCACCAATATATTATATGGCATTTAGAAAAGAACCCAAAACCAAGACCGGCTTCTCGAAAATCTCCATCGGCCTCGCTTCGCCCGAGGAGATCCTCGAAAAGTCAAGCGGTGAAGTGTTAAAACCCGAAACCATCAACTACCGCACCTACAAGCCCGAGCGCGACGGCCTTTTCTGCGAGCGCATCTTCGGTCCCGTCAAGGACTACGAGTGCCACTGCGGAAAGTACAAGCGCATCCGCTACCGCGGTATCACCTGCGACCGCTGCGGTGTGGAAGTGACCGAAAAGAAAGTGCGCCGCGAGCGCATGGGTCACATCGAGCTGGTGGTGCCTGTGGCTCACATCTGGTATTTCCGCTCTCTCCCCAACAAGATAGGCTACCTTCTCGGACTTCCTTCCAAGAAGCTCGACGCCGTGATCTACTATGAGCGCTACGTGGTGATACAGCCCGGCGCCGCTGCCGAGCTCGACAATCCCGTTGAAAAGCTCCAGCTCCTCACTGAGGAAGAGTATTTCGACATTCTCGACAAGCTCCCTCAGGAAAATCAGCTCCTACCCGACGATGACCCCAATAAGTTCATTGCCAAGATGGGCGCCGAGGCCGTATATGACCTGCTCAAGGATCTCGACCTCGACAGCCTCTCCTACGCTCTGCGCGACCAGGCCAACGCCGAAGGCTCGCAGCAGCGCAAGACCGAGGCTCTCAAGCGCCTCCAGGTCGTGGAGTCGTTCCGTGCTTCGCGTCACCGCAACCGTCCCGAGTGGATGGTGATGAAGGTGATCCCCGTGATTCCCCCCGAACTCCGTCCCCTCGTGCCCCTCGATGGCGGCCGCTTCGCTACCTCTGACCTCAACGACCTCTACCGTCGCGTTATCATCCGCAACAACCGCCTGAAACGCCTCATCGAGATCAAGGCTCCCGAAGTGATCCTCCGCAACGAGAAGCGCATGCTTCAGGAAGCCGTCGACTCGCTGCTCGACAACTCGCGCAAGTCATCGGCCGTGAAGACCGAGGCCAACCGTCCCCTCAAGTCACTCTCTGACTCGCTCAAGGGTAAGCAGGGTCGCTTCCGTCAGAACCTTCTCGGTAAGCGTGTCGACTACTCGGCCCGTTCGGTGATCGTCGTAGGTCCCGAGCTCAAGATGCACGAGTGCGGTCTGCCCAAGGATATGGCTGCCGAGCTCTACAAGCCGTTTGTGATCCGCAAGCTCATCGAGCGCGGTATCGTCAAGACCGTAAAGTCGGCCAAGAAGATCGTCGACCGCAAGGAGCCCGTCGTATGGGACATCCTCGAATACGTGATGAAAGGTCATCCCGTGCTGCTCAACCGTGCCCCGACACTTCACCGTCTCGGTATCCAGGCATTCCAGCCCAAGATGATCGAAGGTAAGGCAATCCAGCTCCACCCGCTCGCATGTACGGCATTCAACGCCGACTTCGACGGTGACCAGATGGCCGTGCACCTTCCCCTCGGCAACGAGGCTGTGCTCGAAGCCCAGCTCCTCATGCTCGGATCTCACAACATCCTCAACCCCGCCAACGGTGCGCCTATCACCGTGCCCTCGCAGGACATGGTGCTCGGTCTGTACTACATCACCAAGCTCCGCAAGGGCGACAAGGGCGAAGGCCTGAAGTTCTACGGCCCCGAGGAAGCTCAGATCGCCTACAACGAAGGCCGCGTGACTCTCCACGCTCCCATCTCGGTGGTGGTGGACGATATCGACGAAAACGGCAATCCCATCAAGCACCTTGTGGAGAATACCTCGGTAGGCCGCGTGCTCGTCAACCAGTACGTGCCTAAGGAAATCGGTTACGTCAACGAGATTCTCTCCAAGAAATCTCTTCGTACCATCATCTCCAAGGTAATCAAATATTGCGGTATTCCCCGCTCGGCTCAGTTCCTCGACGACATCAAGAACCTCGGATACTACATGGCATTCAAGGGCGGTCTGTCGTTCAACCTCGGCGACGTGCTCATCCCTGCCGAAAAAGAGCAGTATGTGCGCGAAGGCTACGAGCAGGTGCAGGAAGTCCTCAACAACTATGCGATGGGCTTCATCACCAACAACGAGCGCTACAATCAGATCATCGATATCTGGACACACGTCAACTCCCGCCTGGCCGACACGCTCATGAAGCAGATTTCGGCCGACCAGCAGGGCTTCAACCCTGTATACATGATGCTCGACTCCGGCGCCCGTGGTTCGCGCGACCAGATCCGTCAGCTTTCCGGTATGCGTGGTCTTATGGCCAAGCCCCAGAAGTCAGGTGCCGAAGGCGGTCAGATCATCGAGAACCCGATTCTTGCCAACTTCAAGGAGGGTCTTTCGGTGCTCGAGTACTTCATCTCCACCCACGGTGCCCGTAAGGGTCTCGCCGATACCGCGCTCAAGACAGCCGACGCCGGTTATCTTACCCGCCGTCTCGTCGACGTGGCCCACGACGTGATCATCAACGAAGAAGACTGCGGCACACTCCGCGGCCTCGTGTGCACCGAGATCAAGAACAACGACGAGGTCGTTGCCTCGCTCGGCGAGCGCATCCTCGGCCGTGTATCGGTTCACGACATCGT
>JAIDSW010000089.1:0-5270 GCA_029061025.1 Duncaniella sp. | reverse complement strand
CTCATCGTGGCTGCCGGCGAGGAAATTAACGACGCCGCTGCCGACCGCATCAATGAGTCGCCCATCGAAAGCGTCGAAATCCGCTCCGTACTCACCTGCGAGGCCAAGAAAGGCGTCTGCGCCAAGTGCTACGGCCGCAACCTCGCTACTCACCGCATGGTGCAGAAGGGCGAGGCCGTCGGCGTAATCGCAGCCCAGTCGATCGGTGAGCCCGGTACTCAGCTTACCCTCCGTACATTCCACGTCGGTGGTGTGGCCTCGAATATCGCAGCCGTATCTTCTATCACCTCCCGCTACGACGGCAAGCTTGAAATCGACGAGCTCCGCACCGTCGACACCGACGAGGTTGTCAACGACCGCAAGGTTAAGGTCGTCATAGGCCGTCTTGCCGAAATGCGCATCATGGATGCCAAGACCGGCATGATGCTCACCACTGCCAATATCCCCTACGGCGCCAAGCTCTACTTCGACAATGGCGACGACATCAAGAAAGGCGATGTGATATGCGAATGGGATCCCTTCAACGCCGTTATCGTATCCGAAGTAGGTGGTCGCGTCAAGTATGTCAACCTTGAGGAGAACGTCACCTACCGCGTCGACTCCGACGAGCAGACCGGTCTCCGCGAGAAGATCATCATCGAGTCAAAAGACCGCGGCAAAGTGCCCGAAGCCAACATCCTCGACGAGAACGGACAGGTGCTCAAGACCTACGCTCTCCCCGTGGGTGCCCACCTCATGGTCGACGAAGATGCCGTGCTCAAGCCCGGCGAAATCTTCGTCAAGATACCCCGCGCCGCCGGCAACGCCGGTGACATCACCGGTGGTCTTCCCCGTGTCACCGAGCTCTTCGAGGCACGCAACCCGTCCAATCCCGCCATCGTGTCGGAAATCGACGGCGAGGTTAAGTTCGGCAAGGTCAAGCGAGGCAACCGCGAAATCTCCGTCACCTCTAAGCTCGGAGAAGTCAAGAAATACCTCGTGCCCCTGTCCAAGCAGATCCTCGTGCAGGAAAATGACTACGTGCGCGCCGGTACTCCGCTCTCCGACGGTGCCATCACTCCCGCCGACATCCTCAACATCATGGGCCCGACGGCCGTGCAGGAATACATCGTCAACGAGGTTCAGGACGTGTACCGCATGCAGGGTGTGAAGATCAACGATAAGCACTTCGAGGTCATCGTGCGTCAGATGATGCGCAAGGTACGCATCCTCGATCCGGGCGATACCAACTTCCTCGAAGAGCAGATCGTCGACAAGCGCGCCTTCATGGACGAGAACGACCGCATCTGGGGCAAGAAAGTAGTCACCGACGCAGGCGATAGCGAAAACGTCCAGAAAGGACAGATCATCACCGCCCGCAAGCTCCGCGACGAAAACTCCGCCCTCAAGCGCCGTGACCTCCGTCCCGTAGAAGTGCGCGACGCAGTGCCCGCCACCTCCGAGCAGACACTTCAGGGTATCACCCGCGCCGCACTCCAGACTTCCAGCTTCATGTCGGCCGCATCGTTCCAGGAAACCACCAAGGTGCTCAACGAAGCAGCAATCAACGGCAAGACCGACACCCTCGAGGGCATGAAGGAAAACGTCATCTGCGGTCACCTCATCCCCGCCGGTACCGGCCTTCGCGCCTACGAGCGCATCGTCGTGGGCGGCAAGGACGACATCCTTTCCACCTCACCCCTCGATGAAGAGCCCATCGACGTAATCGCCACCGAAGCATAACAAAGCTCCCTCCACCATACCCAAGGGCGGCCCGCACACGCGAGCCGCCCTTTTTAGGTATTAGGTTTCAGGGATTAGGTGTTAGGGTTTATTTTTTTGGCTTTAGGTATACCCCATCTGACTTGTCTGACCCGTCTGACCTGTCTGACTCGTCCGACCCGTCCGACAGGTCAGAACCCCATCTGCAAAAAACTGCCACGGAGCATCCATTTCGGGAATTCGCTTCTCGAAATTTTCGGAAAATGCTGCAATGTAATCTATCGATATGGCTTGTGAGCACATTCTTTCTCCAAATATCACAAACTTTAAGAAAAATCATTATATTTGCACTCTGATCCCGCGCCGATACCCTCACGGTGAGCCCAATAAATTGGGATGTCAGTGAGGATGGCCGGGTGGGATTACATCGAAACTGCGCATCGTGCAGTTTTCGGACATAATGTAAAAAAGCGTTATTGGCGCTTGGTTTCTGACCAATTGAAACTTCGAACACTTCAAATTCATCAGGAAACCATGCAACGGTGATGCTCATGGGTATGTAATATCCGCGCCTTCCGCGATGGAAAGCGCCGCGTATATACATACGGCGTGGGGTCTCGTTGCTCGTTTCGATGAAAGGGCAGTTCGAAGGCCTCAATTGGTGAAGCGAGCAACAATGTGGCTTCACGCTTCTGTTTCCATTCACTTCGGGGCAGTTTCAATATTAATATCTCTACTCGAAGCCAGAAGAGAGATTGAAATCTAATAGATGAATCTTTTTAAGACTGACCCCGACAATTCTTCAAAGGATGGTTTCCGCTATGAACTTAGACCCTCGCGATTATCAAAGGATCTGATGCGAGTGTCAGAATGTCTTAACGTTACGATCGAGAAAATGGATTTGTGGGTTAAGACAGAGCCGGGAGAATATGAAGGTAAGTATGCCGATTATTATCCTCAACTTGGATTGATAGTTCTTACTGAAGACGCGCTTAATGATAAAGTGCTTTCTTCTAAAGCCTTTCAACCTTCCATTCATTCACTTCCGGGCGGGAATACAGTGAAGACTCAACCGTCGTCAGAGGGAGGTTTATTTGAAGATCTCGAAGATGATTTGGATAATAGTGACTATGTCATAGATACACTAACAGAGCAAAATTCAAACTCCATTTTGAAGCGATATATGGAGGAGAATGTGATCGGTCCGGATCTTGTAGTCAAGGAACCGGGATTTGACAATGATATCGCAACATATATCTTCAATCGTCTGACTTCGGCCGAATATCATTGGAGCCTTCGCTCTCTTTTCGCGGATCCGATTACCGATGTCGGTTTCCATGCCTCACAGTCAAAATTTAGAGTGGATGAGCTGATGAAATTCTTTACCGGATATTGCCACTTTTTCTCCGATAATTATTCGTTTTCTAATGTGGAAAACTTTGTTATTGATACCCCTCGATATGTGCTTTATTTTCATCTCGACCGAAGTGGAGAATTTTCCCACCAATTACGTCAGATTAATAAATATCTTTACAATAAAGAGCCTGATATAATGCCATTTTATGATTCACTTGACAAAATGGCTGTTGTGCCCTATGAACGGCGAGCTTCAATACTCACCGGAAAGCCGGTTCTGATGTTCGGATGGGAAAGGATAGAATATCCCGAAGGTAAATTTATGCCGCTGATCAGTTTTCTTGGTGTGTATGCTGTGACAGGTAGTGATGGCCGTGGAAATTTCCTGCTGGACTTGGTTGACACGCGATTTGATTTCGATGTAAAATCTCATGCGAGAAGTTTGTCGGAATAAATATGCCGCCATGTGGTAATTGCATGCCGGAAATTGTATTGACGAGAACTTTTAATAGAAAATCAAACTTATAATATACCAATCATGAAAAAAACAATCTTTTTAATCCTTATCGGGCTGTTTGTAGCTATTCCTGCCGCTTTGAGGGCGGAGACCGTCACGGTCGATGTGGATCAAATTCGCTACGCTGTCGACACCGACGCCGGCACGGCTGAAGTCGAGGGCTTGACACGGCTATACGCGGCGATTACTGACCTTGTGATTCCTGATTTCATCGAGTATGAAACCACTCAATATCCTGTAATTTCAATCAAGGATAGAGCGTTTAGAGGAGAAACCAATTTACACGGCTCGCTGACTCTCGGTGATAATATCGCCACTATTGGAGATTATGCTTTTCAAAATTGCAGCGGCCTCACCGGCCCACTGACTATACCCGGTAATGTCACTACGATTGGAGGTGCGGCTTTTTCTAATTGCAGTGGCTTCACCGGCCCGCTGACTCTCGGCAACAATGTTACTACTATTGGGCCGCTGGCTTTTGGGTATTGTAGCGGCCTCACCGGTTCACTGACTCTCGGTGATAATGTCACCACTATTGGCAATAATGCATTTTCCCACTGCAGTTGCTTCACCGGCTCACTGACTCTCGGTGATAATATCACCACTATCGGAGATGGCGCTTTTGCAGCTTGCAGCGGCTTCACTGGCTCGCTGATAATACCCGATAACGTCACCTCTATCGGAAATGAAGCTTTTTACGATTGCATCGGTTTCACAGGTCCATTGTCAATACCCGACAATGTCTCCACTATAGGAAATTATGCTTTCCTTAAGTGCACCGGTTTCGCCGGCTCACTGACTCTCGGTGATAATGTCACCACTATCGGAGACGAAGCTTTTTCCAATTGCAGCGACTTCACCGGTTCGTTGGTAATTCCGGAAAGAGTTAAATCCATCGGGAAAACTGCTTTTGCCGGTTGCGACAAAATTACTTCTCTTGTAATTCAATCTCAAAATGTAGATATATATTATAAAGCGTTCAAAATGGAAGGCCTGGAATCCGTGACCTGCTTGGCAACTACTCCTCCGCCGTTCTTCTATGAGACTCCCTTTGGGGATGTGGAGGATGTGTTTTCGTACTCGAATTACAGTAAACCTCTTTATGTTCCTGCTCAATCAGTTGACTTGTACAAAACTGCTACTGAATGGAGAAAATTTACTAATATAACTCCTCTCCCTATTTCAGAAATATCTATTTCGCTAAATAAGTCGGAGACCAAGCTTCTTGTGGGAGAGAGTGAGACTCTCATTGCCACTCTTGAGCCGGAAGGAGCGACAGATGATATATCATGGTCAGTAACAGCTGATCCTGTAGATTGCGTTTCGGTTGAAAACGGCAAAATTACTGCTCATGCTGTTGGTTCTGCTATTATCACTGCCACCTACGGGGAAGCTTCCGCCTCATGTAAGGTAACGGTTAATCCCATCATCGCTACTGGTATTACTCTCAACGTTTCCGACATGACACTGCTCGTGGGCGCAACCGATAAACTCACCGCTACAGTAGTACCGGAGAACGTCACCGATGCAACCATCACATGGACTTCCGACAACGAAGCTGTGGCTACCGTTACTGCCGACGGTACGGTTACCGCCGTAACGGTTGGCGTGGCCAATATCACTGCAACCTGCGGTGAAGCATCCGCCTCATGAAAGGTAACGGTCAATCCGATACATGCAACCGATATTCTACTCA
>JAIDSW010000088.1 GCA_029061025.1 Duncaniella sp. | reverse complement strand
CCAGCAGGAGGCATACGATATGGCGGCTTACGGTTTCGATCTGTCAGAGCGAATGAAGATACCCGTAATGGTGCGCATGGTGACCCGTCTGGCTCATTCGCGCGCCGTGGTCGAGGCCGATATGGAGCCGGTGCCTGAAAAAGCCCTCTCCTACCCCGGGAATCCACGCCAATGGGTGCTCATGCCGGGTAACTCGCGGGTGCGCTACAGGCAGCTGCTCGATGATTATGCCGCTATGGAAAAGGAGGCCGAGGCCTCGCCGTTCAATAAGTTCACGCCCGGCACTGACCGCCGCACGGGTATACTCGCCTCGGGAATCGCTGCCAACTATGTGGAAGAGTGTTTCCCCGACGGATGTCCGTTCCCCGTGCTTAAGATTTCACAATATCCTCTGCCCAAAGCACTCGTGGAGCGACTGGCCGACAGTTGCGACGAGATACTTGTAGTGGAGGAAGGTCAACCCGTGATAGAGCGGGCGCTGCGCGGAGTGCTTGACCGCGGAGTGAAGGTGCGCGGCAAGCTTGACGGCATATTACCGCTCACAGGCGAACTCACCCCCGACAACGTAGCCGCAGGTATCGCGAAGCTGCATCCCGACATGGCCTCCGGACTGCTTGCCGAGGTGCCCGCTCCGTCGGAGATGGTAGTGCCCCGCCCGCCGGCACTCTGCCAGGGTTGCGGACACCGCGACGTGTATGCCGCGCTCAACATGGCGCTCGCTGATTTCGACAACGCCAAGGTATTCGGCGATATAGGCTGCTATACGTTGGGATGGCTGGCGCCTTACAACGCGATAGACACGTGTGTGGACATGGGCGCTTCGATCACCATGGCCAAGGGCGCAGCCGACGCCGGCCAGCGTCCGGCTGTGGCGGTGATAGGCGACTCCACATTCACTCACTCGGGCATGACCGGACTGCTCGATGCCGTAAACGAAGACACTCCCATGACGGTGATAATATCCGATAATCTCACCACCGGCATGACCGGCGGACAGGACTCGCAGGGGACGGGCAAACTCGAGGAAATATGCCTCGGATTAGGAGTTGACCCGGCTCACCTCCACACCATCGACGCCCATCCCCGCAAGGTGGAGGAAATGAAGGAACTTTTCACCCGTGAATTTGCGCATGAAGGACTGTCGGTGATAATATCGCGACGCGAGTGCATACAGACCGCACGCCGCCATGCACGGTCAAAACAATAACCCCTACAACAATCAATCTCCATGAAATCAGATATAATACTCGCCGGCGTAGGCGGCCAGGGAATACTATCGATAGCAACAATATTAGGAGCCGCGGCGCTTGCCGAAGGGCTCTACCTGAAGCAGGCCGAGGTGCACGGCATGAGCCAGCGCGGCGGCGACGTGATGTCGTGTCTCCGCATCAGTTCGCGCCCCGTGGCGTCAGATCTCATTCCGCAGGGTAAAGCCGATATAATCGTGTCGCTGGAGCCCATGGAGGCACTGCGCTACCTGAGTTTCCTCGCCCCCGACGGATGGATAGTGACCAATACCGTCCCGGTAATCAACACCGCGGGCTACCCCGACACAGCAGTCCTGATCGAGTGCCTTGAGAAGCGACCCCGCACGGTAGCTTTCGACATGGACGCCGTAGCATCGAAAGTAGCCACGGCACGCGCCTCCAACATGGTGCTTCTCGGCGCCGCATCGCGATTCATCGATATTCCCGCCGGGAAAATCGAGGAAGGCATCCGCACCGTATTCGCTCCCAAGGGGCAGGCAATCGTAGACAGCAATATCGCCGCTTTCCGCGCCGGACTGGAAGCCGCCTCATCAGCGATGTAATCAGCATATCCTCACCATCATCAATCATCTTACCCAGTGAACGCCATTACTCCCGGACGGTTTGCCGAAGAAATGAAAGCGACGGGAATCGTCAATATCAGTTCGGCCACCATACGCCAGATTTCAGCCCTCGCCTCGCGCCTTGAGCGCCATCTCGGCGAGCCATTCGTACACCTTGAGATGGGCAATCCCGGTCTGCCCGCATCGGCTATAGGCATCGAGGCCGAGACCGCCGCCCTGCGCGACGGCATAGCCAACACCTATCCCAACATCGCCGGAATGCCTGCGCTGAAAGACAACGGCAGCCGCTTCCTCAAAGCATTTCTCGACATAGACATCCCCCCGAGGTGCATACTGCCCACTGTAGGATCGATGCAGGCCACGTTCACGCTGTTTCTGCTGCTGGGACAGCGATTGCCCGGCCGAGACACCATCCTGTTTCTCGACCCCGGATTTCCCGCGCAGCACAATCAGGTGAAACTGCTCGGCCTCAACCAGATTTCGCTCGATATGTATGACTGCCGCGGCGAAGCCCTCGAAGCGCGTCTCGACGAGATTCTGTCGTCGGGAAAAATCACGGCCCTGCTCTACAACAACCCCAACAATCCCGCCTGGACCAACCTCACCGATACCGAATATGAGATACTGGCCCGCATGGCCGAGAAACACGACGTGATCATCATAGAGGATCACGCCTACCTGGGCATGGACTTCCGCTCGCGCTACGGTGTGCCTTATCAGGCTCCGTATGTGCCCACGGTGGCCAAGTGGACTGACCGCTGCATACTGCTCGTGTCGGCTTCGAAGATATTCAGCTATGCCGGGCAGCGCATCGCTATGGTGTGCATGACCCCGGGCGTGGCTGACCGCGCTTATCCCTACCTGCAGCAATTCTACGAGATGCCGTCGTTTATCGACGCCTATGTGTTTGGCGTGCTCTACTGCGCGTCGTCGGGCACAGCCCATTCCGCCCAGCACGCTTTTGCCGCCATGCTCGGAGCCGCAGTCGAAGGCAAGCTCGATTTCGTGGCCGAGACACGCGAATACGGACGCCGATCGGCGATAGCCCGTCGCCTTTTCACCGACAACGGTTTTCACCTTGTCTACGCCCTCGACGGCGACCGTACCATCTCCGACGGATTTTTCTTCACCATGGGCTATCCCGACATGACAGGAGCTGAACTGCAGGCAGCCCTGCTGCGCTACGGCATCTCCACCATATCCCTTCCCTCTACCGGCAGCCGTCAGGAGGGTGTGAGGGTATGCGTCAGCCTGCTTTCCGACGAGGATTCATTCGCCCGCCTGGGAGAGCGTCTTTCCATGTTCCACCGCGACCATCCCGTCGCAAAATGACAGAGTAATGAATTTCAGCAATATAATGACCGCCGATGAGGCAGTGAAGCTCATAAAGAGCGGCGACCATGTGTATATACAGGGAAGTACATCCATCCCTGAAACTCTCGTAGAAGCCATGACCCGGCGCGGCGACGAGCTGCGCGGCGTGGTGCTTCACTCGGGCTTCTCGGTTTCCGATCGGGAGGCGCCCTATTGCCGGCCGGAATACAAGGACTCATTCCTTGTCGACACATGCTTCGTGTCAAGCAACGTGCGCCGCTGGATCGCCGAAGGCTACGGCGCCACCACCCCGCGCTTTCTCGGCGAGGTGCCGCAACTGTTCCGCAGCGGGATATGGCCCGTCGATGTGGTGCTCCTCAACTGCTCCATGCCCGACGCTGAAGGCTACGTGAGCTACGGCGTGAGCGCCGACCTTGCCGTATCGGCTACCGAATGTGCCCGCGTGGTGATAGCCCAGTTCAATCCCCACATGCCATTCAGCTACGGCGACCCGGTGATTCACATGTCGAAGATCACAGCTGCCGTGGAGGTGAATGACCCGCTCGTGGAAGTTCCCACCCCCGAGCCCGGAGCGGTGGAGACAGCCATAGGCAACGCCGTGGCCGAACTGATACCCGACGGCGCCACGCTGCAGATAGGCGTGGGAGCGATACCCAATGCCGTGATACGCGCCCTGCGCCATCACAAGCACCTCGGACTCCACACCGAGGCGATGACCGACGGTGTGTTGCCGCTGATAGAAAGCGGCGTGATCGACAACTCGATGAAGAAGGTATACCCCGGCAAATCGGTGGCTTGCCTCGCGCTCGGCTCACGCAATCTCTATCAATTAATGGAATACAACAATGAAAAGAAATTGAAGGAGGGGGGATA
>JAIDSW010000087.1 GCA_029061025.1 Duncaniella sp. | reverse complement strand
GCTCGCGGGCAAACTTGATATCGTCGGCCGTCTCAAGCTCTACGGTGCGTGCGGGCTTGCCCTGCAGGAGCGCCTCATGGAACTTCTTGAGCACCTCATATTGTTGCTTGGCCACCTTGTCGCCGCCGGTCTGAGCCTGCTTCTGAGTCTTGGCTATGCGAGCCTCCACAGTCTCAAGGTCCTTGATCTGAAGCTCATAATCGATGATTTCCTTATCGCGCACAGGGTCGACCGAACCGTCGACATGGGTGATATTATCGTCGTCGAAGCAGCGAAGCACATGTATTATGGCGTCGGTCTCGCGGATATTGGCAAGAAACTTGTTGCCGAGGCCCTCGCCCTTGCTCGCACCCTTGACCAGACCCGCGATATCGACTATCTCGACAGTGGCGGGCACCACGCTGCGGGGGTTGCACATCTCCACCAGACGGTTGAGGCGCTCGTCGGGCACGGTGATCACGCCCACATTGGGCTCGATGGTACAGAAAGGAAAATTGGCCGACTGAGCCTTGGCGTTGCTCAGACAGTTGAAAAGGGTCGACTTACCCACGTTGGGCAGACCCACGATACCGCATTGAAGTGACATATCTATATAAAAATAATTGTAATCATTAAAAGTGACTACAAAGATACAAAAATATTTCGATTCGGGAGCATCACTCGGCGGGAAGGCCGAAACCGGGATTGTGGAGCATGCGCGAGCCGCGGCGTATGTAGAACGTCTTGCCGGGGAAATCGAGCACCACATCGTTGACAAACATGTTGAGCGGATTGCAGAAATATCCCTCGCCCTTATCCTTGGCGGGACTGCGGTGAATATCCTGATACTTCGCGCGACCGCCTATGAGCACGAGCTGATCGGGCTCACGCGAAGCGTCGACGTAAGCGCCGCGGAAGCGGTAGGGGTCGGGGTAGCTCACGCGGGCACGCACGCCATCTTCCATGGGCACGTTGATGGTGATGCGCGACAATGAGGTGTCGATAAGGAAATTGTTGGGGCGGCTGTCGACCTCCATTGCCAGAAAATACTGAGGAGCGGGGCTGAGCACCACATCAACGGGTGAAATCTCAGCCTCGATGTCACAGAATTTCTGGAATCCGTCGGGCACCTTGTCGTGGAGGATTATCATACCGGTAGCCCAGGAGTATTCCACGGCGAAGCGCTCTATGAAATCCATGCCCAGACGCGAAAGACCGTCGTCAGACAGGAGGAAGCGCACATTCTCGATGCGAGCCGGAGTGGTATAGTCGACCGAGAAGGCAGTACACTGGCTGCGGGTAGGGTCAACCTCAAAGGCCGGAGCAGGAATTGAGAGCTGATAGATGCGGTTGCGGAAAGCAAGCTGCCGCTCGGAATCAAATCCCACATAAATAGTCGACACCGAGTCCACATCCATGCCGGCAGCCTTGAGCTTCTCGAGATCACGGCGGGTGATGGTGGAAACGGGCGAGGCGGAGTCGAAGCCCATCCTGACGTCGGGCGACACGGTGATCATGCCGCCATTGACGGGATAATAGGCCGAGCGGGTGGTCATATCGTCGGAAAACTTCACGCCGTCCTGAAACTCACTGCTCTGGACAGCGATGAGCGCGCCGAGCGCAAGCACGGCCGCTACAAGCACGATCAACGATATGACGATTTTCTTTTTCACACTACAAAATTACTACAACGGCGACTAAAACGGCATGCCGCCGCGGAAGATTTAACTAATTTGTCACAGCAGTTACAGACATATTACATTAACCGCCTGCCGCAGCAATAATTTTCAGGCATAGTTGTAAAAATCCCGAAAAATACATTACCTTTGCAACAACAACACCTCACAACACCCACACAAACCATTAACCTCAATGAGCTACAGCTTTTTAGATTTCCTGTGCCTCTTAGGCTCGGTGGGCCTGTTCCTTTACGGAATGAAGGTCATGAGCGAAGGCCTCCAGAAAGCCGCCGGTGACCGCCTGCGCAACATTCTCTCGGCAATGACCCGCAACCGCTTCACGGGCCTGATCACCGGTATACTCATCACGGCATTGATCCAGAGCTCGTCGGCCTCGACGGTAATGGTGGTAAGTTTCGTGAATGCGGGCCTTATGTCGCTCGCCCAGTCGATGGCGGTGATATTCGGCGCCAACGTCGGCACAACGTTCACGGCCTGGGTAATAGCTCTGTTTGGCTTCAAGGTCAACATATCGGCATTCGTGCTGCCGCTCATAGGTATCTCGATACCGCTTCTGTTCACCAGTTCGAGCCGCAACAAGTCGATAGGTGAATTTTTTATAGGCTTCGCGTTCCTGTTCATGGGTCTTGACATGATCTCGACCTATGTGCCCGACCTGCAGAGCAATCCGGAGATGTTTGAATTCCTACAGCGCTACACATCGATGGGCTACTGGTCAGTGCTGATATTCCTCTTTGTGGGAATCGTGCTTACGATGGTGATACAGTCGTCGGCCGCCACATTTGCCATCACGCTTATCATGTGCTCCAAGGGCTGGATAGGGTTCGACCTGTCGTGCGCGCTGGTGCTCGGCTCCAATATCGGTACCACCATCACCCCACTCATGGCGTCGATGGGCGGTAACGTGGCAGCCAAGCGCACCGCCATGGGTCACCTGCTTTTCAACTGCCTCGGCACGGTGTGGACGCTGGCAATCTTCTACCCCTTCGTGGAGCTGACCGAGTGGCTGACGGAAGTGTTCGGTCAGGGCGACCCCGCCGAGCTGCAGTCATATGTCAACAGCATAGAGCAGACCGACCCCGACATTTACAATCACCTCTTTGACAACTCGCTTCCCGTGGCTCACCCCGTAGTGGCCAAGGTGGCGGCGATGCAGCAGAGCGTATCGATAGGTCTGTCGGTGTTCCACACGGTATTCAACATCATCAACCTGCTCATAATGATATGGTTTACCGGGCTGTATGTAAAGATAGTGGAGCGCCTCGTGCCCGCAAAGCACAAGGACGACGAGGAATTCCAGCTCAAGTTTATCCAGGGCGGTCTGATGAACGCCGCCGAGCTCAATATCTCGCAGGCCGAGAAGGAAATAGTGGTCTACGCCCAACGCGTGCAGCGCATGGTGGGCATGGCTCAGAATATAGTCCACACCAAGGAGGGCAGCGAGGATTTCTCTCACCAGTTCTCGCGTATAGAGAAATATGAGGAGATTTCCGACCGCATGGAGCTCGAAATCGCCGGCTACCTCAACCGCGTGGTCGAGGGCCGACTCTCCAACGAGGGTAAGCACCGCATCGCTTCGCTGCTTCGCATCGTGAGCGAAATCGAGTCGATAGCCGACAGTTGCTACGGCGTGGCCAAGATCATGATACGCAAGCAGGAAAACCACGTGAAGTTCAGCGATGAGATCTACACCAACGTCGACTCGATGTTTA
>JAIDSW010000086.1 GCA_029061025.1 Duncaniella sp. | reverse complement strand
ACACAACCGGTGTGCAGAAGATGGAAAGCGACAACACCGGCTTCGTGCAGCCCGACGGATTGGCCGGCTGCTGGGGCAGCAACGTGCCCGAGAAAAAATATGCCGATCTCGTGGAATGGGTTGGTCTGGGCGTCAGTGTTGCTCCCGCGTCGCTCGCAGGCACGGCTGAGGACGAGGTGAACTATCTCACTTTCGTAGCCCCCGATGCCGACGGTCATATCTCTTACGGCATCAACATCGCCTCGGCCCGCGAGGAGGGAGGCTTCAATGATGCCGACGCATGGCACGCTCATCTGCGCGACTGGCATGCCGAGCGCCTCAACCCCTGCAAGATTTCAGTTACCCGCAAATAATAACTACACCTTAATAATTACACAGTGAACTTCAAACTATTATCAGCCGCCTTGCTTATGATTTCGGCAAGCTCGGCTCCGGCCTTTGCCGACGCTATCATGACCGTCAACGGTCAGAAAGTGGAAAAGGCCGTTACACGCCTCACTTTTGACGGCGACAAAGTAAAAGTGGCCTATGGCGACAACTCCGCTTCGGAACACGACATGGCCGAGGTCGCTTTCTCGTTTTCATCTTCATCGGGTATCGATGCCGTATCATCGTTCGGCACCCTTGCCGTAACCGTAGGCAATCAGCTCGAAGTTTCGGGCATCGCTCCCGGATGCACGCTTCAGGTCTTTGACATCCGTGGTCGCCTCGTGGCTCAGGAAACAGCCGTCGATGCTGCCTGCATCGTGGAAATATCCCACCTCGAAGGGGGAGTGTATGTCCTCAAGGCAGGTAAGGAAATTGTGAAATTCGTTAAACGCTGACCCTTATGAAAAAGTCATTCTCAATTATTCTCGCTATCTTAAT
Source organism: Duncaniella sp. (assembly GCA_029061025.1). Classification (GTDB taxonomy): domain Bacteria; phylum Bacteroidota; class Bacteroidia; order Bacteroidales; family Muribaculaceae; genus Duncaniella. The sequence continues at coordinate 1,019 of JAIDSW010000086.1, read as the reverse complement.
GATGGCCTGTCTTGCTCCGGTCAGCGCAATGGCCAAGACCTGGAATTTCGCTGCCGTATCTGCCACCGACGTGGCCAACCTCAACGCCGACACTGCCGGCTGGGATCACGAAAGCACCGATTCCAATGACCGCTATAAAAACAAGCTCGACTACAACTCCGAGGCCATCACGGCCAACGGTCAGGAACTCGAGTTCACCGCCGGCCTGAAAGCCGTCATCACCGGCGCCGATGCCTTCCGCGTCGACGTCAAAGGAAAGCGCATGGCCATGAACAAGCCAATGAAGCTCATCATCCCCGGTCTGACAGCCGGCTCTACCGTTACCGTAAAGTGCAAGACATCGAGTAAAACCGTTGCCCGCGGTATCAACGTGACAAATCTCACTCCGGTATCAGGCTCGTTTAACTCCACCTCACTTGACGATCAGGTCAACGTGGCTACCGTGATTGCCGACGGCGACGTGGTGCTTGAAAACACCGGCGGCCTATATGTATTCTCTATCGAAGTGGCCGAAGGAGGTGAGAATCCCGGCCCCGGCGTGAACACTGGCGGCGGCACTTCGCTCAATCTCGGCGTGAATCAGATGAACGTGCTCCTCTCCAACGGCGAGATGCGCTACTTCAACACTGCCGACGTGGAAAGCGTGGAATTTGACGGCAACAAGATGATAATCACCGACTTCAATTCGGCCGTTGAGCCCGTGGTTTATGAAGGCAACGTCACTTCCGTGTCGTTCCGCAAGGCTGAGGGCGGCTCGGGACCCGTGATCGATAATCCCGAAGGCAAGGTGGCGATCCGCGAAGCCAAGGGCTGGAATGAAGCTGCCTACATCAAGTTCCTCCCTTTCACCGGCGCCAACGGTTACAACGTATATTACCGCGGCGGTAAAGTTTCCGCTTGGACTGCCATCGATGCCAAGCTCGTGCGCAACTACGGAAGCTATGGGCGTGCCGATGTGCTCGGTCTCGCGCCCGGCACCTACGACCTCAAAGTTGTGCCCGCTAAAGACGGTGCTGAAA
>JAIDSW010000085.1 GCA_029061025.1 Duncaniella sp. | reverse complement strand
ACGTAATATCTTGTATATCAGGCGTAGGGACATCGCTTTGCGATGTTTACGGGAGTAGCAAGAAGTAATTTTTTTGAATATCAGAAAAATGACGGGTAGTGCATCGAAATTATGGAGCGGGGGTCGCCGACCCCCGCCGCCGATGAATACATGAAGCGAATGGTCAGCGCGAGATATTACCCTCTTGCCACAGCGGCGGGGGTCAGCGACCCCCGCTCCATATCAGCTGCAGCTTACGCCATAACGGTGATACATACCACCGTGACAAAATGCAACCCGGAGGGTTAGCCATCTTTATAGCCCCGGGTGCTCGCCACCCGGGGTAGCATGCCACAATCACATCCAACCTCGGAGAGGTTGAACAATGCCGTCGCGCTGTTCAGCCCTTCCGGGGCTGGTGTTGAGGTGGATGCGCTATCCGCGGGTGGCAAGCACCCGCGGTTGAAAAGCTGACTATCCCTCCGGGATGAATTTGTCTCTCCATAGCTGCCGCCATCACTCCATATCACAAACAATGCACCCCGGAGGGTTATGCATCATATCTTCTCCGCAACGGTGCAAAGCACCGTCCCTACTTTGGTGATTATCAAGAGCTTCTTTTGAAATACCATTTGAAACATCGCAAAGCGATGTCCCTACGTAATATGCGTATGATTTGTCTGATAATTAGATGCTTGGCTGTTTTTTACAACGCATAAAAAATGAGGCTACGTCTTGTTGGCGCAGCCTCTTAAAAGGTATCGAGTGGAATTATTTTACAAGGACTTTCTTAACGTCGTTGCCTTGGCGGACGATGTAGAGTGAACCGCTTACGGGGTTGTTGACGCGGATGCCCTGAAGATTGTAATATTCAGCGGGTGCTGAAGCCTCAGCGGCAATAGATTCGAGGCGTGAAGAACCGGTTTTCTTTATTACCATGATATTGTTGACGGCATCATAGGTTACGTCGAAAATGTCATCGTCGGTAGCGCCGGCGATAATCATGGGTGCTTCCTGATTTTCGGTGAGGGTTATCTCCTGATCTATCATAACCTCTGTACCGTTGGAGCGCCATACGTCGGCCGAGCCGTTCCATAACTTGATCTTGAATGTGCTTGTGCCGATATTGAGGCCTGTAGCTGTAGCGATACCTTCGGCGCTGAAAGGTACACCTTCGGGATTCCATTCGTTGAAGTCACCGGGTACATTGAGATACCAGGTGGTGTAGTCTATCTCAGGAGTTGAACCATTACCTGAAACTGTCAGAGTCAGTGCGGCGGGATCAAAAGCAAGGGTGATTTCGCCGGTGAGCATATTGGCGAAATTGTTTCCGCCCTCAGTAGAGCAGGTGTAAACACCGTTGGCGTTGATTTCATATGCACCGGGAGCGCTGTACCATGCGGTCTGAGTGCCGTTGGTCATCTGCTTGATACCGAAGTTGCCGGGCACGGCCTGGCCGGTGTAAGACCAAATGCCGTTGCTTTCGGTCATCTTGTAATCTTCCCACTCGGGGTTGCCGAAAAGCTGACCGCGGATTTCGTAGGTGATCACATCATCGGTGTTATCTGGGAGTTTGTATTCAGCAAGGGGAGTAGCTGATGCATCGGTGATTGAATATACGTAGTTGGCCTGAAATTCTACCGGAGCTATATCACCGGTCTTGTCGCCCCAAGATCCGTTGTGAAGCATCCAGCCATCAACCTTAGCCGGGAGAAGATCGGAATTAACCTCAGCCATCCAGAATTCGATGCCGTTTTCGGTTACTTTCGACATCTGAGTGCCGGGATTGCCGAAAATGCCGGGATTCCATGAATAGATGTAAGCTGCATCATGCTTGTACTGATAGTAGGGAACGTAAATTTTCTCGTAGGTGATGACTGCTCCTAAAACACCATTCTTGTCGTAGGTGGCGCCATCGACAAAATTTAGGTCGTTGGTCTGCGGCTGACCGTTACCACCGTTGAAAATGATTTTTTCAGGCATATCAGTATCAGCCTCATATGTCCATACGTCGCCGGCTTTAGTCATAAGAGTTCCGGGCCAAGCGCCGCTCTGATTTCCGGCTGCGTTCCAGGTATAAACGAAGACCTGCGCCCAGTTGTCAGGGTTGGTGAACTTGACTGACCATGCTTTTGCTCCGAATGCGACGAGCATAGCAAGCATTAAAAAGTAAAATTTCTTCATTGTGAAAAATTAGTTAAACGTGGTAAGTATGATATAAAAGTTAGTTGTAGTAAATCAGGGTATTCAAGTGTCTTTATGGTTTTGCGACCAAGTGTCGGAAAAACGTGACTAAATTACTCACATTTTTCTGAATATCAAAGATTATCAGAAAAAATATGAGCGATTGTCACAAAAATGTAAATTTAACCTATTCCTTG
>JAIDSW010000084.1 GCA_029061025.1 Duncaniella sp. | reverse complement strand
GATGATGGCAGCCTCGGCTCCTGAAGCGATGGCGCCGTTGAGCGCGAGGAAGCCTGCGTCGCGGCCCATCACCTCGATGAAGAAGAGGCGCTCGTGGGAGGTGGCGGTGTCACGGATCTTGTCGACACACTCCATGATGGTGTTGAGTGCCGTATCGTAGCCTATGGTGGTATCGGTGCCGTAAAGGTCATTGTCGATGGTACCGGGGAGACCGATGATGGGGAAATTGAATTCGTTGGCGAAGATGCGTGCTCCGGTCAGAGAGCCGTCACCGCCTATCACCACGAGGGCATCGATCTCATGGCGGCGCAGATTGTCGTAGGCAAGCTGGCGACCTTCGGGTGTGGTGAATTCCTTGCATCGCGCGGTCTTGAGGATGGTACCGCCGCGGTTGATGATATTTGACACATTCTGAGTCTTGAACTCCACGATTTCATCGGCGATGATGCCTTTGTAGCCGCGGTATATGCCCTTGACTTTCAGTCCTGAATAGATAGCCGAGCGGGTGACGGCACGTATGGCGGCGTTCATGCCGGGGGCATCGCCTCCGGAGGTAAGGATACCTACGCATTTGATCTGTGACATAGTGAAAAAGGTATTGAGGTTTTTTGAATATTTATTACGTTAATTTGCCACGTCCCGGCAGGTTATCCGCCGAAGTTATCGTAGTGGATCGACGTGGGTTCCACGCCCAGGTCATCGAGCATGCGGTTGACGGCGGCGCTCATCGGGCCGGGGCCGCACATGTAGTATTCGATGTCCTCCGGTGCGGGGTGATTCTTGAGATAAGTCTCGTAGATGACCTGATGCACGAATCCGGGAGTGTAGGCCACGCCTGCGGCATCGGCGGCGGGGTCGGGACGGTCGAGTGCCAGATGGAACTTGAAGTTGGGGAAATCTTTCTGCAGCTGCAGGAAGTCGTCGAGATAGAACACTTCGTTGAGCGCGCGGGCACCGTAGAAGTAATTCATCACGCGGTCAGTGGTGTGGAGCGTGCGAGTCATGTGCATGATCTGAGCACGGAGGGGAGCCATACCTGCACCGCCACCTATCCACATCATCTCGGCCTTGGAGTCGATGATGGGGTGGAAATCACCGTAGGGGCCCGACATTCTCACCTTGTCGCCGGGCTTGAGAGTGAAGATGTAGCTTGAGGCAATACCGGGCATCACATCCATGAATCCCACTTCGGGTTTCGGCTTGAAAGGAGGCGTGGCGATGCGCACGGTGAGCATTATGCGGTCGCCTTCGGCGGGATAGTTGGCCATCGAGTAGGCGCGTATAGTGGTCTCGGTGTTCTTGCACTTGAGGGTGAAGAGCCCGAATTTCTCCCACGACGGCAGGTATTCGTCGCCTATGAGCGACTTGTCGATATCCTTGTCGTAGTCCATCTCAAACTCCGGAATCTTAATCTGGGCATAGGAGCCGGGGATGAAGTCCATGTGTTCGCCCGGAGGGAGAGCCACGATGAATTCCTTGATGAAAGTGGCGACATTGCGGTTGGAGATAACTTCGCATTCCCATTCCTTGACGTCGAGCGCTGACTGGGGCACGATGATTTCGGCATCCTCCTTGATTTTCACCTGGCAGCCCAGACGCCAGTGGTCCTGCTGCTCGCGGCGCGAGAAGTGTACCTTCTCGGTGGGGAGTATGTCGCCCCCGCCCGAGAGCACCTGGCAGCGGCACTGCCCGCAGCTACCCTTGCCGCCGCAGGCCGAGGGGAGGAATATGTTTTTGTCGGCCAGAGTCGACAGGAGCGACTTACCGGCTTCAGCTTCTACGCGGGTATCGGAGTTGATGGTGATAGTCACGTCGCCCGCATGGACGAGATATTTCTTGGCCAGCAGCAGCACAGCCACGAGCAGCAGGGTGATGAGCAGGAATATGCCCACACCGGCAAGTACCGTCAGCGTGCCTGTCGAGGCCTGGCAGAGTATGTTGAGAGTAGTCATGGTCAGTAGCGGATGATTACAGTTTTATACCGAGGAAGCTCATGAAGGCGATACCCATCAGAGCGGTGAGGATAAATGTGATACCCACGCCGCGCAGGGGCTTGGGAATATTGGAGTATGTGGCGAGGCGCTCGCGTATGGCGGCAATGGCCGTAATGGCAAGGAGCCATCCTATACCCCATCCGGCGCCGGCCGAGATGGCGGTGAACACCGAGCTGAACTCGCGCTGCTGCATGAAGAGCGAGCCGCCGAGTATGGCGCAGTTCACAGCGATGAGCGGCAGGAAGATACCGAGCGACGAGTAGAGCGCCGGGCTGTATTTCTCTACCGTCATCTCCACAAGCTGGGTCATGGAGGCTATGACGGCGATAAACATGATGAGCGACAGGAAGCTGAGATCGACCTCGGCATACTCCGGCCCGAGCCACACGAGGGCGCCGGGGCTGAGCACGTAGGTCCACAGCAGATAGTTGATGGGGAGGGTGATTACAAGCATGAAAGTCACCGCCACTCCCAGGCCGAATGCCGTCTTGACATTCTTGCTCACGGCTATAAACGAGCACATGCCGAGGAAGTAGGCGAATATCATGTTGTCAACGAAAATTGACCGTATGAACAGGTTGAGATTTTCCATGTGACGTGATTTTTTGACTGGTTAGTTTTCTTCCTGAAGGTCCTTGTTGCGCGAGCGGTGAACCCAAATTATGCAGGCCACCACGATAAGAGCCATCGGGGGGAGAATCATGAGACCGTTGTTGACATATCCGGCATCGTAGAAGCACTGGGGTATCACGTTGTAGCCGAGCAGTGTACCGCTGCCGAGAAGTTCGCGGAAGAAACCCACGATCACGAGTATGATCGCGTAGCCGGCACCGTTGCCTATGCCGTCGAGAAACGAGGGCCAGGGCTTGTTGGCCATCGCGAATGCTTCGAGGCGACCCATGAGGATACAGTTGGTGATGATGAGGCCGATGAATACCGAGAGCTGCTTGGAGGCGTCGTAGGCAAATGCCTTGAGAAGCTGATCCACGATCACCACAAGGCCGGCCACCACCACGAGCTGCACTATGATGCGGATATTGGTGGGGATGGTGTTGCGGATGAGCGAAATGATTACGTTGGCGAAAGCCAGCACGGCTATCACCGACACGCCCATCACTATAGCGGGCTCAAGCTTTGCCGTGACTGCGAGCACTGAGCAGATACCCAGCACCTGCACTATCACAGGATTGTTTTTCGACAGCGGGTTGAAAAGCACCGCGCTGTTTTTGATTTTTTCTGCCATAGTAGTTTATTTGTTTCAGCGGCTTGAAGCCGAAAGTGTCTGAAGGAATTTCTTGTAAGGCTGCAGTGAGTTGTCGAGCATGGCCGCCACTCCCTTG
>JAIDSW010000083.1 GCA_029061025.1 Duncaniella sp. | reverse complement strand
CAATCCTGAAAGCGACCCGATAATCAACCGCATACATCAGCTCGGCTTCAATGCTTCGACCGATGAAAAGGTGACACTTATATATGTGCCCTGCTATCTCAACGGCAGCGACGGAATATTTAACTGCACCTACTATGATCTGCTCATAGGCGCCGACGCTACGGTGTTCCCCTCTTATTATGAGCCCTGGGGCTACACTCCGCTCGAAAGCGTGGCATTCGGCGTGCCCACGGTCACCACTTCGCTCTCGGGATTCGGACAGTGGATCATGGAGGCTTTCGAGAATTATTTCGACAACTGCGGTGTCAATGTCATAGGCCGCGGTGACTCCAACTATCCCCAGGTGGTGCAGCAGGTGGCATCGGCTCTCAAATATCTCGCCGGCGTTCCGGCATCGGAAACCGAGACTATATCACGCGCAGCTATGGCAACGGCCGACGCTGCCGCGTGGAGCAACTTCATAAAATATTACTGCGAAGCCTTTGACCTTGCTCTTGCCAAGGCAGCGGCCCGCAATAAAAACTGATAAAATTCATAACCATTTATTAAAAGATATGAAACTACCCGTAAGTAATGCTAATGCCCCCGTGTGGCGCGACATTACAATCAAATCTCACCTTCCCGAAGAACTCAAGCCTCTTGAGGTAATCTCACGCAATCTCTGGTGGGTGTGGAACAGTGAAGCCAAAACTCTCTTCCGCGAGCTTGATCCCGATATCTGGCGCGCATCGGGCGAGAATCCCGTAATGCTTCTCCAGCGTCTTTCGTCGGAGCGCATTCAGGAAGTGATCGCCGACAAGACAATGATGGAGCGCATAGCTCACGTATATGAAATGTTCAAGGAATACATGGCTCAGCCCATGCGCAAGGACATTCCTTCGGTTTCCTACTTCTCGATGGAGTACGGATTGTGCAACTGCCTCAAGATCTACTCCGGCGGTCTCGGTGTGCTTGCCGGTGACTATATCAAGGAAGCATCTGACAGCCGCGTGGATATGACCGCCGTAGGTTTCCTCTACCGCTACGGATATTTCACCCAGACACTCAGCGTCGACGGTCAGCAGATCGCCAACTATGAACCCCAGAACTTCGACCAGCTCCCCATCGAGCAGGTGTGCGACGAAAACGGCCATCCCATGGTACTCGAAGTGCCCTTCCCCGGTCACATCGTTTACTCTCACGTATGGCGCGTCAACGTAGGCCGCATGAAGCTCTATCTCATGGATACCGACTTTGACATGAACTCTGAATATGACCGCCCCATCACTCACCAGCTCTACGGCGGTGACTGGGAAAACCGTATCAAGCAGGAATATCTGCTCGGTATCGGCGGTGTGCTCATGCTCAAGAAACTCGGCATCAACAACACTATCTATCACGCCAACGAAGGTCATGCCGCCCTCCTCAACCTCCAGCGTCTCGCTGACTACGTTCAGGAAAAGGGTCTTGACTTCAATACCGCCCTCGAGCTCGTGCGCTCGTCGGCCCTCTATACCGTCCACACCCCCGTGCCCGCCGGTCACGACTACTTCGACGAAGGCCTCGCCCACAAGTATCTCTGCGAGTTCCCCGCACGTCTGGGTATCTCATGGCAGGATCTCATGAACATGGGCCGCGAGAATCCCGACAGCGCCGACCGCTTCTCGATGAGCGTGTTTGCCCTCAATACCTGCCAGGAAGCCAACGGTGTAAGCTGGCTCCACGGTGAGGTGTCGAAGAAGATGTTTGCCGGTGTGTGGAAAGGCTACTCATGGGAAGAAAGCCACGTAGGTTATGTGACCAACGGCGTGCATATGCCCACCTGGGCTGCTTCGGAGTGGAAAGCTTTCTATGCCGAGAAACTCGGTCAGCAGGTGTTCTCTCACCAGAGCGATCCCAAGGCTTGGGAAGGCATCTTCAAGTGCGGCGACGATGAAATCTGGGCTATGCGCCAGACGATGAAAAACAAGTTCATCAACTTCGTTAAGCGCGACTTCAAGGAAAAATGGCTCGCCAACCAGGGTGATCCCTCGCAGGTGATCAAGATTCTCGAGCGTATCAACCCCAACGCTCTCATCATAGGTTTTGCCCGCCGCTTCGCCACCTACAAGCGTGCCCACCTCCTCTTTACCGACCTTGAGCGTCTGGCCCGAATCGTCAACAACGAGCAGTATCCCGTGCAGTTCGTATTC
>JAIDSW010000082.1:1074-3836 GCA_029061025.1 Duncaniella sp. | reverse complement strand
ACGCTGTCGTTTTTCTTCAGGCTGAACGAAGTCACGGCAGCGCCCGTGTAGGAGGCTTCAGTATAATAGTAGCTGTCACTGTTACAGGAAGATAGCCCCGCCACAGCGGCAGCGAGCAGCATTGATGCGATGAGATATAGCGGAAATCTTATTGACATGAGCCGTTTTTACAATTTTTTTCAAGTTGCAAAGTTAGCAACATTTTTAGTAACAATTAGTGACAATACGTTAAAAAAGCTAACATTCCGTCAGTTTTGCAGCTCGGGGAAGCCTGTGGAGGTCATCAGGTTCATGTCGGGAAGCACCAGAAGCGCTTCGGCACCCTCATACCGCTCTATCATCGCCATAGCCGAGTCGGGCGGCATGGCCATACATGAGGTAGCCAGGGCATCGGCCTCCATGGTCGACGGCGCTATTACGGTTGCCGACAGTATGTGGCTCGGAGCAGGATAGCCCGTCACGGGCGATATGGTGTGCCAGGTGCGTCGCCCGCCTTCAAGGGTGTGGAAATTGCGATAGTTGCCCGACGTGGCCAGGCCACCTGCGGGCGGACTGATTACGGTGAGACGTGAGTGTCCGGCTATGTCGGTGGAGTCAGGCGCGTCGATCATCACCCTCCACGGCGCTCCGTGAGGATTGGTGCCGAGCAGGGCTATCTCGCCCCCTATCTCCACGAGGTAGTCAGTCACCCCGTTGCGGCGCAGCATGGCTGCCACGCAGTCCACTCCGAGGCCTTTGGTGATGGCTGAGAAATTGAATTCGGTCAAGGGATGCTTTTTCGCGATACTGTCGGGCGTAAGGCGACATTCGGCTATGCCCACCAGCTCAAGCAGCGAATCAATGGCGTGCTGCGACGGGTCGCCCGTGCCGTTGCGGTAGCCGAATCCCCAAGCGTTGATGAGCGGCGCCACCGTGGGGTCAAATGCTCCACCCGAGCGGCGGTTTATGTCGGCAGAGGTGCTGAACACCGTGACTATCAGCGAGTCGGGCTTTACGCCGGGCTCGCCGCGGTTAATGCGTGATATGAGCGACGAATCGTTGAACGGCGAGAGCGACATCTCCACCTGCTTCATCACAGCAAGGATGGAATCGTCGAGTGTCTTATCCGCGCGATACACAATGCGGTAGGTGGTATTCCACACACCGCCCTCCGACGTGCGGAACTGCTGCCGGTCACATCCGGCCATGACTGCGGTGAGCGCAGCCGCCCCCGCGAGAGAGATAATAAAGTTGCGTAGTGTCATAATCGTCGCAAAGGTAAGAATAAATCTTCAATCTTTCAGGCAGCATATCGGCACAATCCATATCCCGTCGGCGCGGCGGTAGGCGTAAGAGCCTACTGCTGTAAGAATCATCATGAAAGCGGGTTGACCCATCTTCTGCCGATCAATTCTTTCGGCAAGTTTTGTGAGTGTGGCGGTGGCATGGTCGATAGCATTGTCACCTCCTAATTTTATTTCAACCAGGCCGTAAGCGCCGTTGCGCAGATGTATTACAGCATCGCATTCCAATCCGGTCTTGTCGCGGTAATGGTATACCGTTCCGTCGATGGCCTCGGCATAAATTCGCAGATCTCTCACGCAAAGTGTCTCAAAAATCAGCCCGAATGTCTTGAGGTCGTTGATTAGGTCATTAGGCCCTATGCCGAGCGAAGCGGTTGCCATCGAGGGGTCGGAGAAATACCTTGTGTCGGCTGTGCGTATGGCTGTCTTGGACTTCAGATTGGGATTCCACGACGGCATATCTTCGGTGACGAATATGTCGCGCAATGCTTTGAGATAGCTGTGTAGCGTATTGATGGATATGCCCGAGGATTCAGCCGGCGAAATGTCGTCGAGGATCACTGTTGCCGGCGTCTGCGTGCCTTGAATGCGGGCGTAAGAGCGGAGGATTCTTTTAAGGGTTTCTGATGAGGTAAGCAGTTTGTTGGTTCGCGATACATCTGCCCTTACGATTGCGTCGTAATAATTCACCGCCACCCGCAGCGATGCGCGTTCGTTGAGCGATAGCGACGCAGGCCACCCGCCGCGGCATGTCATATATGCTATATCGTCAAGTGTGCGATTGTTTGTTCCGCTCATGTCGGTCTTACCGTCAAATAAGTTTCTCAGACTTATTTCGCCTGTTGAGTCGCCTGATTCCCATAATGACATCGTACGCATGGTAAGCCATGCATATCGTCCTGTTCCGCTGTGAAATATCTTATCGGTTTCCGGCGGTACGGCTGATCCTGTGAGGATAAACTGACCTGTCAATCTTCGGCGGTCGATTTCCGAACGTATTGAATCCCAGAGCTGTGGAGCTATCTGCCACTCGTCGATGAGGCGGGGTGCTTCTCCGCGCAGTATCACCCCGGGGTTGACCTGTAGCATGTCGAGGTATTGTTGGCGTGTCTGTGGGTCTGACAGGTATACTATACTTCGGGCTTTCTGCTCGGCAGTGGTCGTTTTACCGCACCATTTCGGCCCTTCTATCACTACGGCCCCCATCTCTTCAAGTCGGTATTCAAGCTGGGTATCTACTATTCTTTTACGGTAATCGGGCATATTGAAAAATTTTGAATGCAAATGTAATGCTATTTTTCTGAAATTGCAATAATTAGTAGAATTTTTGTGAGAGTTGGACTGATTTCGTTGTGAGAGTTGGACCGATTTCGTTGTGAGAGTTGGACCGATTTCGTTGTGAGAGTTGGACCGATTTCGTTGGGTGAGTTGTATATAAGACGAGCGGTGAGTTGAAAAAAGGAACAGCGGATACTTGGG
>JAIDSW010000082.1:0-1064 GCA_029061025.1 Duncaniella sp. | reverse complement strand
TTATTGTTTTTATATTTTTAGTTTTTTGGTTTTTATATTTCTACTTTTTTTTTTGTGAGAGTTGGACTGATTTCGTTGTGAGAGTTGGACTGTAATATAGGCGAAATAGAGGTATTCCAAACGAGGTTATGCTTCACATGCCCCGGCGGGGCATTCATTTTAATAACCCCGGGTGCTTGCCACCCGGGGTAGGAGAACCATGATGATTCAACCCTGGAGGGGTTGCACAGTAGAGGGCGTATTGTTCAACCCCATCCGGGGTTGATTGTTATCCGCCATGCAACCCCGGGTGACAAGCACCCGGGGTTGAACAGATGACTGCCGCTCCGCGGCGTCGTGAGGGAGGTTTAATAAAATCTTTCAGTTTGCCGTCACTTTTTGGCGATTTAATTTTAACTTTCAAAAAAAATACGGTAACTTTACAATCAATTTTAATACTCGGCTCCTGACGGATGCCGGTGTGGAATGATTAATGAATATTGTGTACCTATAAATCTCTAATTACCAACCAACTGATGACAAATATGCTGAAAATTTTCATCGCAGCGGCGATGGCTTCGGGTCTGATGGCTTCGGCGCAGACCACCGCAGTATCTGAGGTGTGGCAGCCCGACCTCGGCAACGGGAAATATAAAAATCCCGTAATCAATGCCGATTATTCTGACCCCGACGTGATCCGCGTCGGTGATGACTACTATATGACCGCGTCGAGTTTCTGCGACATACCCGGCTTACCGGTGCTTCACTCCAAGGATCTCGTGAACTGGACTCTGATAGGCCATGCTATAGCCGAGATGCCTGAATATGCTCAGTTTCAGCCCGATCCCAATCACGGAAATGCCGTGTGGGCTCCTGCTATCCGCTATCACGACGGCGAATTTTACATCTACTACGGCGATCCCGATCTCGGTATCTTCATGACCAAGACCAAAGATCCGGCCGGCCCGTGGGAACCGCTGGTGCTTGTGCATGCCGCCAAGGGTATCATCGATACCTGCCCGCTGTGGGATGAGGACGGCAAGGCCTACAACAGTCTCATATAAACAGATGCCGCAGCCGACGAA
>JAIDSW010000081.1 GCA_029061025.1 Duncaniella sp. | reverse complement strand
ACTGCCCCACGCATCCTGAGGCCAGTGAAGCCAGTCGATCACGATATTGTCGAGAGGAATGTTGCGGCGTCGGAATTCATCCACAGTCGACAACACCTCATCAGCGGTATTATATTTCTCACGGCTTTGCCAGTAGCCCATGGCCCACTTGGGCATGATAGGAGCGCGACCTGTAAGCTCACGGTTCCCGGAAATGATTTCATCCATGTCCTCACCATAAATGAAATAGTAATCGATCATGTCCTGCATCTCACCCCACCAGCGCATGCGCTTTGAAGCGGCAGTATCGGCAGCCGGATATACTCGCAGTCCGCAATAGGCCACATCGCCATCGGGTTGCCACTCTATTCTTACAGGCACTCGCTTACCCTTTTCAAGCGTGAGCGAGAATTTGTAGGCATTGGGATTCCAGGATGTACGCCACCGTGTGTCGACCACCTTTGCCGAATCCACAAATACAGTGACGTATCCCGAGTAATATAACTGAAAATCATAACGCCCGCTTTCGGCAGGCTCTATTTCTCCCGAATATGTGACCGACGACCGACGAAACTTAAACTCTTTAGGCAAACCGTTGACATATTTCAATTCGGGACGCTCAAGATATTCAAAAGTCATTTCCGGCTCGCGCCGCTCTATAACAGTTGAATCAGCAGCAACGTATCTTCCGGTCAGAGCGCCTTCCTCACCATTGGTATCATACAACTTAAATACCTCGCCGAGCTTGAGATAATCACCGGAGTTACCCCAGCGGCACAGCGAATAGCTGTCCCAGAGCAGGCCGTAATTGCCCGTGGAGACGACGAATGGCACCGACACTTTAGTGTTATATTGAAAAAGTGCCTCATTCTTTCCTTTGTAATTAAATTCGTTGGCCTGATGCTGACCAAGCCCGTAGATACCCTCGTCATCATCGGGAGAATCGAAAGTCTGACTTACGGTATATGCGTCAGTCCCCTCCACTGTTATGGGAGTGAATGACTTTCCTCCGTCCGCTTCTTTAAGCAGCAATTTACCTTTGCTGTCGTAAAACCTTACCGCTCCATCTTCCATATCGACCTTCACCACCAACTTTGCGGTTTCAAGCGTGATATTATCGGGAGTGGCTGTCAATAACTTGTAGC
>JAIDSW010000080.1 GCA_029061025.1 Duncaniella sp. | reverse complement strand
TCGCCGATACCAAGGCAGTGGAATCTCTCGCCGCTGACTCCAGGACGGTGGTGAAGTTTGACGCAACGTTATCGGCACTCGCCACCGAAGCTGTGACCTACACCGCCAAGGTAGTGTATGCCGCCGATGAAAACGCCGCTAACAACGAGGGCGCTTCCGTGACAGTTACTCCCGTCCTGTCAACCTATCCCGCCCCCACAGGTCTCACCGCCACGTCCACCGACAATTCTGTCAAGCTCGCCTGGTCCGAGCCTGACCTTAACTCGGTAGAATCCAAAGCCGTCACCGAGGACTTCGAGGATGGCAATGCGTTCTCCGACACATTCGGCGACTGGATATTCGTCGACGTCGATAAAATGGCCGTGGGAGGTTTCCAGAATCTTGACGTGCCCGGTATCAACGCAGGATACTCGCTCGGCTCATTCTGGATATGGGATCAGTCACAGCTCGGCAACGCTACCTTCGCCGCCCACTCAGGCACGAAATATCTGTTCTCGCTCTACCGCGATGATTCCGGCAAATCCAACGAGTGGGCCATCTCGCCTGAGCTCGACGGCTCGGCGCAGACCATATCGCTCTACGCCCGCAGCTATTCGGGCACATATCCCGAGAAGCTCCAGCTGTGCTACTCCACCGGTTCCACCGAGCCCGCTGACTTTACAGTGGTTAAGACCGTTGATCCCGTGGCCTCCGTCTGGACGCTGTACAAGTTTGACGTGCCCGCAGGCGCCAAGCGCTTCGCCATCAACTCATGTGCAACCGACGCCTTCATGCTCCTTGTCGACGACGTCACTTTCATCCCGGCATTATCGGCAGCCGATCTCGACATCAAGGGCTACGACGTGTACCGCGACGGAGTGAAGATCAACGACGCTCCCGTGGAGGAATGCGCTTACACCGACACCAACCTTGAGCATGGCAAGAGTTATGAATATGCCGTGGTCGCCATCTACACCAAAGGTCTCTCGGCTCCGTCCAACGTAGCCACGGTGCTCTATCAGGGCGCAGGTATCGACAGCGTCTACGCCGGCGAGCTCACCATCTCGGCCACCCGTAACTCTGTCATCGTGACCGGCGCCGCAGGTCAGGCAGTGGCTGTATATGCAGTCGACGGCAAGACCGTGTTCGCTGGTCAAGGCGAAGCCAGGACCGTGATACCCGTCAAGCCGGGTGTCTACGTAGTCAAGGCCGGCAATACCGTCAAGAAAGTCAAAATCTGATTTGATTAAAGATTAACGATTAATGATTAATGTTGTTATCAACCGAAAACAAAATCCCGGGTCTCGACCATTAATCATTAATCGTTAATCATTAATCATTAATCAAAACACCAACCCTCTCTCCCCTTTATCATTGATTCAGAGTGTTGAATACCGGAATTCTCCATTCTATTTTAAATTCCAAATTCTTCAATCTCATTCGGCCCCAATAAGGTACAATTATCTATATTTCAATGATCGGATGGCGGTAAAAGGTTTCGGCCGCATCCTGATCCCACACACTCTGAAACCATCATTATCACTATGAAAAAAAATCTGACACGATTTTTTTCACTCCTGTTGGCCGCGCTGACCGCCCTGAGCATATCAGCATCGCCGCTGACAGCGAAGAGAGCTACTGCCAAGTCGGCGGTCAAGAGCGAAGTCACAGCTACAGTGACAAAGGCTCCCGCCAATGTCAAGGGCAAAAAGGCAGTAAAATTCAATCCCAAAAAGAGCGCCAAGGCAGGCGCAAGTGTGTTTAAGGTTCTGCAGAAAAATGCCAATGTAAGGGTGAAAGCGCCCTTCAAGGTAGGTGCAAAGGCAGCTTCCAACGTACCCCAGCTTCTCGGTACGGTAATCTATTCCGATGAATGGGCTGAAGGAGAAGAAGATGAAGATGCACCCATCGGTCTTTACTCCGTTCCCTCATCATCTTCTGAGGAATTCAACCTGATGTATGAAGGTGTGAACGGTGCTTACGGAGCTGTAGTCAAAGACGGTGTGTATTATTATTGCGAGGTCGACCTCTTCATGGGCTACATTTACGGCATCTACTATGTAGGTATCGATGTGGAGAGCGGTGAGGAAGTATTCTTCAGCGACTTTGATTACTACACCTACTCGATGACCTACGATCCCACCTCCAATACCATCTACGCCCTCGCTGTAATCGAGGACACCTGGCAGCTCGTGAAGCTCAGCTTCGATGACTTCGCTGTCGACATGGTGCCCGTAGGCCAGATCGAGGACAACGGCTATTTCTGGCAGGCGCTCGCATGCGATTCCCACGGCCAGCTCTATGCTATCCCCTCCACGGAATCGGAAGGCTCACTGCTCTACAAGATCGACAAAAACACGGCTGCCGTTACCAAAGCGGGCGCTACCGGTATCGATTGCCCCTATTCCGGCGACGCTACATTTGACCTGAAGACCAACACCCTCTACTGGACTCTCTCGTCAATTGACGAAACCGGTAACCTGGCCGAAGTCAACACCGAGACCGGTGAGGCCACCATCGTCTATCACTTCCCCTTCAACCAGCAGGTAGTGGGCCTGGTAACAGCCCCCGTAGCCGCAGCCGACGATGCACCCGCCGCTGCGACCGACCTCAAGGTAACATTCGTAGATGCATCGCTCAGCGGTAAAGTTGAGTTCAACGCTCCCGCCACTCTCTACGACGGCACCGAAGCCACCGGCGAGGTAAGCTACAAAGTCACCGCCAATGGTGAAGTGGTAGCTTCAGGCGTGACCACATTCGGCGCTGCCGTATCGGAAGATGTGACACTCGACGCTGCCGGCCTCTATGATTTCACCGTGATCATGAGCAACGCTGCCGGCGACGGTCCCAAGGCCAACACTACCTTATACGTGGGTCCCGACGTGCCTTCGGGCACACGTGTCACCGCCTCTGTCGAAGGCTCCAATGTGACCGTAAGCTGGAATGCCGTGACTACTTCGGTCAACGGCGGATATTTCGATCCCGCAGCCGTGACCTACACAGTGACCCGCTTCCCCGGCAAGGTGGTTGTGGCTGAAAACATCACCGAGACCACCTACACCGACGAAATGGAGGAACCCGAGGAACTCACCTCTTATTACTATGAAGTAGTGGCCGTGCATGCCGGTATCTCGTCGGCAGCCGGACGCTCCAACGTCGTAACTCTCGGCTCGATCAATCCTCCCTTCACGGCTACGTTTGATGACGACCTTTGCGGATTTACCGTAATCGATGCCAACGGCGACTACAAGATGTGGACACAGAACGTAGGCCGCGTGCGCATGGGCTACAACACCTCTATGGCTATGGACGACTGGTTGATCACTCCTCCGCTCAAGCTCCAGGCCGGCAAGCGCTACGACATCTCGGCCGACTTCGGTGTGGAAAACTCCAAGTATCCCGAGCGCGTGGAAGTCAAGATAGGCAAGGCTGCCACCGCCGAAGCCATGACCACCGTGCTTCTCGAGCCTACCGACCTTGACAATCCCATCTCAACCGACCCGCTCGAATGGAGCACTTCATTCATTCCAGAGGAAGACGGTGTATATTATGTAGGTATCCACGGTATCTCCGATGCTGACTGCTACTATCTCTATACCGACAACTTCGCCATCAGCGCGCCCATGGCGCTCGACGGCCCCGCAGCCGTGACCGACCTCAGCGTAGTGCCCGACGAAAATGGCGGCAAGAGCGCAGTGATCACATTCACCACTCCCGACAAGATCCTCTCGGGCGACGCCATCACAGCTCTCGAAAAGGTTGAACTCCTCCGCAACGACGAGGTCATCAAGACCTGGGAAGCTCCCGCCGCAGGCGCTCAGCTCACCTACACCGACGAACTTCCCGACCTCGGCGACTACACCTACACCGTGGTAAGCTACAACGCCAACGGTGCCGGCGTGAAAACATCCGTGACCGCTTTCGTGGGCGTGGACTATCCCGCCGCGCCTGCCAATGTCAAGGCATTCGAGACCGCCAACGCAGGCGAAGTGACCGTGACATGGGATGCCGTCACCACTACCGAAGCCGGCAAGCCTCTGGCTGCATCGCTGGTGACCTATCAGGTATATGGATTTGACGCATACAACACCCGCGTGGCTGTGTCTGACAAGATCAGCGCCACCTCATTTACCCTCCAGGCAGTGCCCGCAGGCGAGCAGGAATTCGTGCAGTATGCCGTATTCGCCTACACCGAGCGCGGTGAAGGCGCAGGCGAAATCTCCAATTTCTTCGCTGCAGGTACTCCCTACGACAGCTTCGCCGTGTCGAGCAGCAGCGACCTCGCAACCTATATCATGGGTACTGACGAAACCGGCGGCGGCAAGTGGGGATTCTATAATTCCAATCTCGGCGTCGAGGCTCAGGACGGCGACAACTCTTTCCTCGGTATGAAAGTCACCGCTGTCGACCAGTATGGTGAAGTATTCTCAGGTCTCATCTCGCTTGAGTCGATGGTTAACCCCGGCATCTCGTTCTACACCTACAATCTCGGCCTCAACGAAGGCACCGTATCTGACCTCAACGAGCTCAAGATAGGCGTGCTCGAAAGAGGCAAGACCGAATTCGAATACATCAAGACCGTGATTGTAAACGAAACCGGCGAAGTCGACAACTGGAACCAGGTGATGGCCGACCTCTCGGCTTACGCAGGCAAGACCGTTCAGGTGAGCATCCTCGCTACCTGCCACAACGCCACCTATACCCTCATCGACAATCTCAAGGTAGGCTCAGTGATCCCCTACGAGCTCATCGCCTCAGCCATCAACGCTCCCGGCAAGGTTAAGCCCGGCGAAGACTACAACGTGGTGGTTACCGTGACCAACGACGGTTCGAAGCCCGCCGACAAATACTCCGTAGAGCTTTATGTCAACGACAAGCTCGCCGAGACCAAGGAATGCGAAGCACTCGCATCGGGCGCACGCAACGGCGTAGAGTTCAATCTCAACATGCCCGTACTCGCCACCGAGCCCGTCACCGTGTATGCCAAGGTAGTATTCGCAGCCGATGAAAATCCCGCCAACAACACTACCGAAACCGTGACCGTGACCCCCGTGGTATCCAAGCTCCCCGCAGTGGCCGATCTCGCCGGCGCATCGGCTGAAAACGCCGTGAAGCTCACCTGGAGCGAGCCCGACCTCACTACAGGCCCCGGTGAAGCAGTGACCGAAGACTTCGAGGACGCCACAGGCTTTGCGGCTGCTTACGGCGACTGGACATTCGTCGACCTGGATAAATCACCCGTAGGTGGCTTCCAGGGCACTGACATCCCCGTAATCAGCCCGGGACAGACCCTCGGTTCATTCTGGGTATGGGATACCGATCAGGCATTCAAAGACAATCCCACTTTCGAGTCTCACTCAGGCACCCACTATCTCTTCGCTATGTTCCGCTACGATGGTGAAAAGGTCAACGACTGGGCTATCTCGCCCGAACTCGACGGCTCAGAGCAGACCATCTCGTTCTACGCCAAGAGCTACTCGGAAGAATATCCCGAGACCATCAAGCTCTGGTACTCTACCGGCTCGAAGAATCCTGAGGACTTCGTGCTTGTAGCCGAATACAAGGATCTGGCCAAAGATTGGACACTCTACGAATTCGACGTACCTGAAGGTGCCAAGCACTTCGCCATCAACTCATGCGCTGCTGATGCCTTCATGCTCATGGTCGACGACGTCACCTTCATCCCCGCAGGTGCAGTGCCCAACCTCCAGCTCAAGGGCTACGACGTATACCGCGACGGCGTGAAGATCAACGAAGCCACCGTAGAGGAATGCACCTTCAGCGACGCCAATGTCGAGGACGGCAAGACCTACGAATATGCCGTGGTAGCAGTCTACACCCAGGGTCTCTCGGCCGCTTCCAATGTAGTGACCGTGCTCTATCAGGCATCGGGTATTGAAAGCATCTACGGCGGTGCTCTCAGCATCTCGGCCGGCAAGAACTCGATCATCGTGACCGGCGCCGCAGGTCAGGCAGTGGCTGTATATGCAGTCGACGGCAAGACCGTATTCTCAGGTCAGGGCGAAGCCAAGACCGTGATACCCGCACAGCAGGGTGTCTACGTAGTCAAGGCCGGCAAGACCGTCAAGAAAGTACTCGTGAAGTAATCCCCTTCATCCTTGCATAATCCGGCTCCCGCTTCCCCACCGAAGCGGGAGCCGCTTTCGTTATTATCATGTGGACGGTACACAAAAGAGAGCGTTTTGGAAACCGCTGAGGGTCATTTTGGTGGAAAAATACTCACATTTGGTGGCATAATGTCACTATCGCATTGAAATGTCAGGGAAATGTATTATATTTGCGAATGATAAAGGCGATCAAGTATTTTAACCAGTGTATATAAATCTTTAATCAACCGGTCATGCGGAGGTAAAATGGTTTCGGCCGCTGCATGATCCCATACCTGAAACCATAAAGACTGTAACAATGAAAAAGAATCTTGTCAGGATTTTTTCACTTGTGCTTGCAGTGGCCACGTCACTGAGCGTGTCGGCTGCTCCCGCAGGTAAAAAAGTCGCGACGGGCGCATCGGAACGACATGGCATGCTCAATTACGCATCACCTGTCGAGACAAAGGCACCCAACGGACTTCCCGTGCGTCCGCGTCACTCGCGTGGCGTCAATGCCAATCCGTTTGCCAAGCCTTTCAAGGCAGGTAAACCCGTAGTGAAAGCTCCCCTGAAGGAAGGAGCTCAGGCCGAGCCTACAGGCCGCTTGCCGCAGTTTATCGGCTCGGTGCTCAACTATGAGGCCAACGGTCTGTACAAAATCCCCACCAATTCATCAATGAAATTCGAGCGCTTGGCAGGCTATGCCTTCGGCGCCAATGGTGCAGTGCTCATAGGCGAGAATTATATCACATGCGAGGATTTCACCAATCCGGTTTACGGCCAGTCGACTTTCTTCACCGGCTACAATGTGATGACCGGTCAGGAAAGCTTCGACATTCAAGCGCCCTATTTCACCTACTCGATGACTGTCGACGAGACCACTTCGACAGTGTACGGTATCACCAACATCGAGAACTACAACACTCTGGCCAAGATCAATATCGATCCGGCTCATAATGCAGTGACATTTGACGCTATCGAAAAAATCTATATCGAGGAGTTCGGTATGTGGAATGCACTGGCATGCGACGGCAACGGCCAGCTTTACGGTATCCTCACCCTTCTCGACGAGGAGGAATATGCCAATGAGAACTTCGTCAGCATAGGTTCGGCCCTCTACAAGATCGACAAGGAGACAGCTCAGGCCACCCGCATAGGCGAGACCGGCTATGACTCGCTCTATCCTTCCGACGCTACATTCGACACCAAGACCAACCGCCTCTACTGGACCGTGTGCAACTCACAGGAGCAGGGTTACTTCACCGAGGTCAACACCACTACCGGTGCTGCAACTATCCTGTATCACTTCCCCGGCAACGAAGATGTGGCCGGTCTCTGTGTGCTTCCTCCCGAGGCTGAAAACGGTGCTCCCGACGTGGTGACCGACCTGAAGGTCAACTTCCCCAACGGTACGATCACCGGCTCGATCGACTTCAAGGCTCCCGCCACACTCTTTGACGGCACCGCCGGCTCAGGCTCGATGAACTACACCGTGCTGGCCAACGGCCAGACCGTAGCCACCGGCACCGCTGCTTACGGCGCCGAGGTAGCCGCCCCCGTCACCCTCAAGCAGGCAGGCTTCTATACCTTCATCGTATATGCTTCCAATGCAGTAGGCGACGGTCCCAAGGCTGAGATAAAGGAATTCGTGGGCACCGATACCCCCGTGGCCACTACAGTGACCGCATCGTGGGACAACGACGTGATGACCGTAACCTGGCTCCCCGTGACCACCACTATCAACGGCGGATATATCGACGTTGACAACGTCACCTACACCGTGACCCGCTATCCCGGTGCTGAGGTAGTGGCCAAGGATCTCAAGGCCACCACTTTCACCGAAAATCTTCCCCGCCCCGCGTCGCTCGTGACCTACTACTACACCGTGGTAGCCAACGCCGGCGGCCTCACCTCGCAGCCCGCACAGTCAAATGAAGTGTCGTTAGGCTCACTCGTGCCCCCCTTCAGCGCCGATTTCGAGGACGGCCTCTGCGGCTTCACCGTAATCGATGCCAACGGTGACGGCGCCTCGTGGAAAGCCCACGACGGCCGCGTACGCATCCAGTTTGACAAGAACAACGACATGGATGACTGGTTGATTTCTCCCGGATTCACCCTCACAGGCGGCAAGCTCTATGACGTAGCAGCCGCTCTTGCCTGCGGTAATCCCCAGTATGTGGAGCGCATCGAGATCAAGGTGGGTAAGGCGGTATCGCCCGAAGCCATGCTCGAAGAGCTTCTCGCACCTACCGAAATCACCCTCAAGGTCGATGCTCCCTATGAGTGGAGTTCTTCATTCGTGCCCGAGACCGACGGTGTATACTACATCGGTTTCCACGCTATCTCCGATAAGAATACATTCCTCCTCTACGTCGACAATTTCTCGATCAGCTCGCCCAAGGTAGCCGAAAGCCCCGCAGCTGTCACCGACCTGGTGGTAACTCCCGGTCTCAACGGCGTGCTCAACGCTACAGCCACCTTCACCACTCCGGCCAAGAGCCTTAGCGGCAATGACCTCACCTCGCTCACCAAGGTTGAGCTTCTCCGCGGCACCACCGTGGTCAAGACCTGGGAGTCACCCGCCGTGAACACCGAGCTTACCTACACTGACAATGTGGAGAAGTCAGGCGATTACAACTACACCGTGGTTGCTTACAACGATGGCGGCGCAAGCCCCGAGACTACAGTTCCCGTATACATAGGCGTCGACTTCCCTGCTAAGGTTCAGGATGTATCGGTATTCCAGACCGAAAAGCCCGGCGAAGTTACCCTCTACTGGAGCGCTGTCACCTCTACAGCTTCGGGCGCCGAGCTCGACTGGCGACTTGTGAAATATCAGATACTGCGCCTCAAGCCCGACGGCAGCTTTGAAAGCGTGTCGCCCATGCTGGAAACCACTTCCTACACTTATCAGGCTGTGCCCGAAGGTCAGCAGGAATTCCTCCAGTACATCATCTATCCCGTTACTGAACGCGGACTCGGATCTTACGGCGTGTCCAACTTCATCCCTGCCGGAACGCCCTACAACGGCCTGTATCTCACCGACGAGTTTGACTACCACAAATATATCTTCGGTCAGATGGGTACGGGTGAATGGTCGATGTGGGACGACAACCTCGTTCCCTCGCAGGACGGCGACGACCGCCTGTTTGCAATGTTCGGCCGCTACGAAGATACGTACTCGGAACTCTACACCGGCCTGATCTCGCTCGACGGCATGAAGAATCCCACCGTATCGCTGTACACCTACAACATCTACTCTCAAGGTGAACTCGACTACAACGAACTCACCATCAGCGCCCGCGAGCTCGGTGTGGATGAATACACTCACCTCAAGACCGTGGTTATTAACGAGACCGGTCCCGGCAACACATGGAACCGCGTGGTGGCCGACCTCTCGGAATTTGAAGGCCAGGTGGTGCAGGTAAGCATCAAAGCCGTGTCAAAGACCGTGCAGTACACCATCATCGACAATCTCAAGATAGGCGATATGCCTCAGTATGACCTCGTGTTGCGCAGCGTCAATCCTCCCGCCCGCGCCGTTGCCGGTGACAACATCACCGTGAGCGTCAAGGTGGAAAATGAAGGCTCTCTCGCAGCTTCCAACTACACCGTAGAGCTTTACGGCGACGACGATCTGCTCGAAAGCAAGACCGGTGAGACCATCGAACCGGGCAAAAACGCCGTGATCGACTTTGACGTGACTGTGCCTCCCTTCGCCAAAGACGACGTATACTATTCAGCCAAGATAGTATTTGCTCCCGACGAAAACACTGACAACAACATCGCTGCCGGCGCGACGATGGACGTATCACAGTCGCGTCTGCCCGCCGCCACCGACCTCGAAGGCGTGCTTGTGACCAACGAAGTTAAACTCACCTGGAACAAGCCCGACCTTAAAGCAATCCCCGCCGACCCCGTCACCGACGACTTCGAGGATGGTATCTCATTCTCGTCGCACTATGGCAACTGGACATTTGTCGACGTCGACAACTCGCCCGTAGGCAGCTTCCAGGATGTCAACGTGCCCAATATCGTATCAGGCGTCACCAAGGGTTCATTCTGGATCTGGGATGTAAACAAGGCCGGTAACGTCACTTACTTCGGAGCTCACTCAGGCTCGAAATACCTCTTCTCGCTGTTCAGGGATGACAAGGGCACATCCAACGAATGGGCTATATCGCCCGAGCTCGACGGCTCTGCTCAGACCATCTCGTTCTACGCCCGCAGCTACCACCCCACCGATACCGAGAAGATGAAGATAGCTTACTCCACCGGCTCTCTCAATCCCTCGGACTTCATCGTGGCCAAGGAGGTAAGCTCCGTACCCTTTGAATGGACCTACTTCGAGATCGAAGTTCCCGCCGGCACCAAGCACTTCGCCATCAACTCATGCGCTACCTACGCTTACATGCTCATGATCGACGACGTCACCTTCATACCCGCCGGTGCACCCGTGACCAACGAGTTCAAGGGCTACGACGTGTATCGCGACGGCGTGAAGATCAACGATGCCATGCTCACCGAGACAGGCTACACTGACCGCAACATCGCCGAAGGCCACACCTACAATTACACCGTAGTGGCTCTCTACGCCGTGGGTCAGTCGCCCGCTTCCAATGTCGCCACCGTCAACTACAATGACACCGGTATCGACAACGTCTACGGCGATCAGCTCACCATCTCCACCGTGCGCAACGCTATCGTGGTGACCGGTGCAGCAGGTCAGGCAGTGGCAGCTTATGCAGTCGACGGCAAGACCATCTTCTCAGGCATGGGTAAAGCCAAGACCGTAATCCCCGCTCAGCCGGGTGTATATGTGGTCAAGGCCGGACAGACCGTGAAGAAAGTACTCGTGAAGTAAACAGATTTCACACCCTCAATATCCCGGCTCCCGCTTCAAGGCTTGAAGCGGGAGCCGTGTCTTTCTTCCCTTGCGGCAAGTAATCGCCATTTAGAGCCGATGCTGATACATTTAATCTTAAAATTCAGCATAATAATACCTTTATCGCATTGAAATATCAGATAATTATCGTAAATTTGCCGCAACAACAGTGCACGACCGGCAATAGCTTTATCCCCACTGAAATATTATCCTTAATCAACGACCGCATGCAGGCTAACGGTTTCACCTGCGCGAGGTCCAATTACAGAAACCTATCCAAAACACAATGAAGTATCACCTGACACGGATTTTCACTTTCGCGATGGCCGCGGCCACCGCTCTGTGTGTCACTGCCGCGCCTGAATTTTCGGGCAAGCTGCGGGCAAAGACCTCGGGCCGAATCGAGATCAACGCTCCCGCCGAGGCAGCAAATGAAAACACACCTGATGCGAAAGGCGCAAAACTCATGCCACGGGTGCGCACCGCCGCCACTCCGTCGGCAAGCCCGTTTTTCAAGCCCGCCCGCAATGCCAACTCTTACGTAAAAGCTCCCTACAAGGCCGACGCGCTCAACGCCGCAGCCGGACTTCCCAATCTGGTAGGCTCACTGGTGTGGGCCGACGGCTGGAACAATATCAGCTATCCTCCCATCGGACTCTACTCCGTGCCCGCTTCGGCCACTCAGGATTTCGAGCTTTTGGCACGTGATGCCAACGCCTCCTATGGCGGTACGCTCATCGACGATATTTATTACACATGCGAGCCGTCGATCTTCGAGGGCTATCTCTACGGTGTCTACTACGTGGGCCGCAATATCAAGACCGGCGCCGAGGTATATAATCAGACCTATTCCTACATGACCACATCGATGACCTATGACCGCACCACGGGCACCGTCTACGGCGTGGCTGTGGTGGAGGAATATTTCGCTCTTGTGAAGATCACCTTCAACCCCGATGAGGTGGTGATGGAACCCGTGGGCGTGATTTCTCCCGCCAACGCCGGCATGTGGAACTCGCTTGCATGCGACGGCAACGGACAGCTCTACGGCATCTACGGCGATTTCGACGTGATCAATTCGCAGTATGTGTGCACCGGCTCCACACTCTACCGCATCAACAAGGAGACCGGCGACCTATCGAAGGTGGGCGAGACAGGTTATGACTGCTCCTACGCATCGGGAGCGGCGTTCGACACCCGCACCAACCGCCTTTTCTGGACCGTCTGCCCCGCCGACGGCAAGGCATATCTCACCGAGGTCAACACCTCGACAGGCGCGGCCACCGAGATATATCACTTCCCCCTCAATCAGGAGGTGACCGGTCTGGCCGTAGCACTCCCCGAGGCTGCTGACGACGCACCCGCCGAAGTGAGTGACATCGTGGCCAATTTCACCGGCACGTCGCTGAGCGGCACCATCGACTTCAAGGCACCCTCCGCCCTCATGGACGGCACTCCCGCCACGGGCGCTCTCACCTACACCGTCAGAGTCAACAACAAGCCCGTAGCCACCGGCTCCACCACATTCGGCGCCGAAGTGGCCGCCCCCTTGACCATGACGGCAGCCGGCAGCTACACATTCGTAATCACCGTGGCCAATGAAGCCGGCGAAAGCCCCAAGGCTCAGATCACCGCTTTCGTGGGCGCCGATACACCGGAGGCCACCAAAGTGCGCGCTTCGTGGGCCGACGACGTAATGACCGTGACCTGGCTTCCGGTAACGGCAGCTGTCAACGGCGGCTATGTCAACCCCGAGGCCGTGACCTACACCGTGACCCGCTACCCCGACGGGGAAGTGGTGGCCGAGAATATCAGCGAATGCTCGCTGACCGAGCGCATCACCGAGCCTGAGACAGGCGTGATTTCCTATTACTACGACGTGGTGGCTACGTCGGAAGGCCTGAAATCGGAAGTGGCTCACTCCAATTACGTGACACTCGGCTCGATCGTTCCGCCGTTTGTAGCCACATTTGACGAGGACCTCAACGGCTTCCTCATAGTCGACGCCAACGGCGACGGCCGCACTTGGGAGGCTATGGAAGGCGCCGCACGCATATGGTGGAACTCCAAGATGCCCATGGACGACTGGCTGCTGACTCCTCCGCTCAAGCTCCGCGCCGGTCAGAGCTACGACCTGTCGGCCGACATAGGCTGCGCGTCGCTCAACAATCCCGAGCGCATCGAAATCAAGGTGGGACGCAGCGTTGATCCCGCCTCGATGACCACAGTGCTTCTCGAGCCTACCGTGATAACCGATAAGATCGATGATCCCCTGAAGTGGACCGGCCTGTTCATCCCCGAGGAGGACGGCGTGTACTTCATAGGTTTCCACGGCATATCCGATGCCGACCGCTATTATCTCTACGTGGATAATTTCGTGATCGCCGCTCCCAAGTCGGCCGTGGCTCCCGAGGCAGTCAGCAACCTCACCGTGACCCCCGGCTACAAGGGCGCCCTTACCGCCGACATCTCTTTCACCACTCCCGACAAGGCTCTCGACGGCACCGCGCTCCAAGCCCTGACCAAAGTGGAACTCTCGCGTAACTCCGAGGTAATCAAGACATGGGAAGCTCCCGCCACAGGCACAGAGCTGAAGTATACCGACGCTCTTCCCTCGCAGGGCGACTACACATACACGGTGGTCACCTACAACTCCGCAGGCAACGGCGGCGAGGCGGCCAACTCGGTATATGTGGGCGTGGACTATCCGGCCGACATCGCCAATGTACACGCATTCGAGACCTCCAATCCCGGCGAAGTCACCATCACATGGGATGCCGTCACCACCACCGTGACCGGCGGCGACCTTGACGCTGATCAGGTATCATACTTCGTGTTCCGCTACGACGGTCAGAATCTCACCCCCGTGGCCGGCCCCATCGCCGAGACCTCTTTCACCTATCAGGCTGTGGCAGCCGGCAAGCAGGAATTCGTGCAGTATGCCGTATTCCCCTTCACTGACCGCGGCGACGGTCAGGGCGACGTAACGGAATATTTCCCCGTGGGAACGCCTTACAACGGCATGGTCATCACCGACGCACCTGACCTGAGCAAATATATCCTCGCCACCGCGGGCTACTGGTACACCTACGACTATATCAACACCGGCATCTACGGCCAGGACGACAACTGGTTCATGGGTGTGCGCGGCACTATCGACGACGTGAGCTATCTGCTCACCGGCCTCATATCGCTCGAAGGCATGGAGAATCCCGGCTTCACTTTCTATACCTACAACATCGGATTGGAAGGCGGAAGCATGGATGTCAACGAGGTGGACGTGGCCGTGAAGGAGAAAGGCGCGGCGGACTTCACCATACTCAAGAGCAGTGTGGTGGGCGAAACAGGCTATGTGAATGCATGGAACCGCATCACCGTCGACCTCTCGGCCTACGAAGGCAAGACCATCCAGATTGAAATCATCAGCACCACCCGCAACACCGCCTACTCTTTCTTCGACAACTTCATCGTGGGGTCGCTGCTTTCTCATGACCTCGGCATCCTCGACATCTCGGCTCCGGTCAAGGTAAAGACAGGCGCTGAATACAAGGTATCGGTGCTCACCGTCAACGAAGGCAAATCGGAGGCCAAGGATTACAACGTGGAACTGTATGCCGACGATGAACTCGTGGCCACTCAGCCGGGCGCAGCTCTCGTGTCAGGTGCACGTGCCATGGTCGACTTCACCCTCACCATGCCCACACTCGCCACCGAGCCCCTCTCGCTCTACGCTGTGATAGCATATCCCGCCGATCAGGACAATACCAACAATCAGAGCGCCGTGATCACCGTTGAACCCGTGCTGCCGTCGCTGCCCGACATCAACGACCTCAAGGCCGACGTGGTCAACAAGGAAGTGATACTCACATGGAGCGAGCCTGATTTGGCTACCGCACCGGGCCGCCAGGTGACCGAGGACTTCGAGGATGCCAAGTCGTTCTCGGCGACCTACGGCGATTGGATATTCGTTGACGGCGACGATGCGCCCGTGGGCGGATTCCAGGGCTCCAATCCTCCCTGCATCACTCCCGGCGAAACCAAGGGTTCATTCTGGACCTGGGATTGCGAGAAATTCCAGAGCGGAAATGACTCGTTTGAAGCCCACTCAGGCACGAAGTACCTCTTCGCCATGTTCCGCTTCGACGACGAGAAGAGCGACGACTGGGCCATATCGCCCGAGCTCGACGGCTCGGCTCAGACCATCTCGTTCTGGGCCAAGAGCTATCACACCTCTTATCATGAGAATATCGAGATATATTACTCCACCGGCTCAACCGAGATAGCCGACTTCGTGAAGATCGAAGGTGTGGGAGGCGACGTGCCCGCAGTGTGGACACAGTTTGACGTCAAGCTTCCCGCCGGAGCCAAGCGTTTCGCCATCAACTCATGTGCCGAGGGCTCATTCATGCTCATGGTCGACGACGTGACCTACAGTCCCGCCGGTGCCATCATCGATATTGAGCTGCTGGGCTACAACGTGTATCGCAACGGCGTGAAGATCAACAGCTCCATCGTGGAAGAATGCGAATTTACCGACCCCGATGTCGAGGCGGCCAAGATCTACACCTATTGTGTCACGGCCGTTTACAGCAAAGGTGAATCGGCAGCTTCCAACACCGTGGTTATCAACGATCTCTCAGGTATCGACACCATCACCGCAGGCGCCCTCGCCATCACCGCAGGCAAGCGTGAAATCATCATCACGGGAGCCGCCGGCATGGATGTGGCAGCATATGCTGTCGACGGCAAGACCGTATTCTCCGGCAAGGGAACGGCCAAGACCGTGATACCCGCTCAGCAGGGCGTCTATGTGGTCAAGGCAGGCACGGCCGTGAAGAAAGTACTTGTGAAATAATCGATTTCATCCCCCCTTATATCCCGGCTCCCGCTTCCCGCCCGAAGCGGGAGCCGTCTCATGGTAGGGACGCGATTAATCGCGTCCGCACTGACAAATCGCATCAGCAGCGACAAATTCGCATCGCTACAATTTGCAGAGTGTGAAAAAATGTTGTAATTTTGCACTTTCACGTTACGCATAACTATTTATTCATCACAGAGCTATGAATCCCGCCTCGACGCTTTCACTCGCCCTTCTGCTTACATCGGCCGCCGCATCGGCTCAACTCAGTCTGCTTCCACCCATGCAGCCGCGCAACATCATATATGATACACCCGTGGTTGTCCCCGACTCGGCAGTGACCGAATTGATCATGGTAGAATCAGAAGAAGTTCCTGATTTTACCGACGCGCTTATGGCCGATCCTGATCCGGAGTATGTGCCCAGTCTGCCGGCTTTTTACCGTCCTGTGGTGTTTGACACGTTTCATTTCCTTGATCCCGTGCCCATGACGGCAGCGCCCATCGATGAAGACTCGCCTATGGGCTGGATTGACCGGCTCAATTTCCAGGATCAGCTCATATCCAACGCCCGCCAGCGCTACATCATCGATTATCCCGCCGCGATCATCTACAACGAGGCTCACCTGCCCGAGCCCCCGAAGCATTATATAGCGACCGTTGACCCCACCACCGCCATGATTACCGTGGTGGAAGACATCAAGGTGGCACCTGTGACCGCGGGCGCGGAGCCTGCTCCGGAGTTTGAGAAACGCCACTGGATACGCAAGTTTAACGCGGCGCTTCAGTTCTCGCAGGCCTATGTGTCGCCCAACTGGTATCAGGGCGGTAACAATAACCTCAACGCGCTCCTCAACCTATTCTACAACGTGCGCCTCAACCCCAAGATGCACCCGAAATGGCTCTTCGAGACCACGCTTCAATATAAGCTCGGCATCAACGACACCCGCGACGACGAGCTGCGCAACTACTCGATTTCGGAGGATCTGTTTCAGTTTAACATGACCGCCGGTTACAAGGCAGCCAAGGGATGGTATTACTCGACCAACGTGACTTTCAAGACCCAGCTGCTCAACAACTACAAGGTGAACACCTACGATCTGAAGGCAGCATTCATGTCGCCCTCGGAGCTCAACGTCGGTCTCGGTATGACCTACAACTACACCAACGAGCCCAAGACCTTCACCATCGATGCCTCGATCTCGCCCCTGTCGTGGAACATGAAAACATGTCTCAACCACAAGATGGACGAGACCGCCTTCGGCATCAAGCCCGGCCACCGCACCGTGAGCCAGATAGGTAGCAACGGCGAGGTAAAGGTGACATGGAATATCACATCCAACATTTCCTACCGCTCGCGCTTCTTCATCTTTACCGACTACAGCTATATTCAGGGCGACTGGGAAAATACATTTAACTTCGCCATCAACAAGTTCCTTTCGACCCAGCTCTTCATCCATGCCCGCTACGACTCGTCGGTACCGTCGAATCCTGACTGGCATAAGTTCCAGATGAAGGAAATCCTGTCGTTTGGCATCTCCTACAGCTTCAGCTCGCTCTGATGCGCGAGGCATTGACAGCCATCCTCATGCTTGTCGCCGCCTCGACGGCAATGGCGGCAGACCCTCTGCCCTCGGCTGCCGACGACGCCGCGGCCCGACTCGCGGCGCTTCCCCTTCACCCCATCGAGGGACTGTGGAGCATCCCCGGCCACGATACCGTGATAGAGATAGTGCGCGATTCACTCGCCACCAACGGCGAGCCGGCACGATACCGCATGGCGGTGGTGACAGCCGATGATCTTGCCGTGCCGGCCGGGACGATGGTGGGCACGGCTACACCTACGGCCGCCTACGGGGTGTATGATTCAACTATATTCACCGACGCACTGCCCGGAAAACATCTGACCCCTGCCGAGCCGCGCCGCGTCACCCTCAGTCTGGACGACGACGATTCGCGCCTCATGGCCAAAAGCTATGGCCGCAACGTAGTGTTGCGCTGGTGGAGACTTCTGCCCTACACCCTGCGGTGGGCACTTTCGGTGACCGAAGAGAAGGCGCCCGACACTGAAGGGCTCGTGCGCATCTATCCTGAAAGCTCACTTCCTCAGAATCCCATATACCTGTGATGCGCCGCCTGATCCCTCTGCTCATAATCCTTACCGCTCTCGGCTTGCGGGCCGATGACACCACGCGGGAGCGCCTGCAGCGCCGCGCGGCGACCGCACAATCGTCAGTCACCGTGGCCGACAGCATTCCCGCGCTCGGGGGCGAAATCGCCATCACGGGCTACGACAAGCCGCTTGACTCGCGCCGGGAGACATTTCACGTCACATCCTCGATGCCCGACACCATCACCGGGCTGATACTCCGGCTGACCTATACCGACGTGGCGGGGCGTCGTCTTCACGAAGAGACGCGCTCGGTGAGCTGCGTGATACCCCCTTACGACACCCGACTGGTCAGCATCCCGTCGTTTGACCGTCAGTGCCGCTATTTTTACGCCCGCGGCAAGCAGTCGCGCGCCTCGGGTGTCACTCCCTTTGAGGTCACCATCCTCCCCGTTACTATAGTAATTAAAAATTGAAAATTTAGAATTTTTGATTTACAAGTGGACGGGTGCAATAATTTTCAATTTTAAATTCTCAATTCTCAATTATATATAAAAAACCGATGTCATTTAATTTTGAAGGCCTGCTCATGGGACTGGCCACTTTCATAATCATAGGACTATTTCACCCGCTGGTAATCAAGGGTGAATATTATCTCGGCGCAAAGGTATCAAAGATACTCTTTGCGCTGCTCGGCGTCATCACTGCCGTGGCCTCACTGCTTGTAGAAAGCTTCATAGCCTCCACACTGCTGGGTATCATAGCTTTCTCGTCGTTCTGGGGCATAAAGGAAGTAGCCGAACAGGAAGAGCGCGTGGCCCGCGGTTGGTTTCCGAAGAATCCGAGGAGGGATTAGGGATAAGGTTTTAGGTTTTAGGCTTTAGGGTTTAGGGTTTAGGTTTTAGGTTTTAGGGTTTAGGGGGGGGAGGAGACGCACCCGAAGACAAAATCACTAATCTCTAAACCCTAAAACCTAAAACCTAAACCCTCCAACCTAAAACCAAAAAAAATTCTTACCTTTGCGGAAAATAATAGATAACTAATGTCAGTCTGCAATTACCTTCATATAGCCCTGCGCGTAGAGGCCGACTCAGTGACGCGCACAGTGCTCAACTATCCCGACGGCGAAGTCCCTGCCTGGGAGCGCCAGCTTGTGGCTCCCGCCGCTGCTATCAAGCGGTTTCTCAACGCTACGGAGTGCTACGTGCTCCAGCAGTGGGAGACCGGCCGATGCTTCTCGCTCATAACCCGCAACATGCTCCGCCCGACCGACGGATACTACATGATATCGCTTTTCGTTGATGCCGGATGTGCCCTCACCGGTAAGCAGGTCATCGCCCTGCTTTCGGAGCTGAAAAAGACACTCGTGGAAGATGGTGATACATCTTATCAGGCCATCGACCATGCCATATCAGCGGCAGGCGTCCCCGCCGATCCGCTGCGCCTGCAATCATGGGCCTACCGTCCGGCACCTGCCGACACCCCCATGCGCGACGCCGCTTACCGCACCTATATCTCCACCTCGGAACTGGCAGGAATCTTCTCCTTTCCCGCCCAGCCCGACTATGACTCTTACCGCTGCATCATAGTGGTACCGGCTTCGGCTTCGCTCCGTCCCGGCACCAAGATGCCCCGCATCACCTCCCCGATACGCAAACTTTACACCATCCTCGCGCCGGCCGACGTAGAGCTGCTGCGCGACACCGCCTACAGCGGCGAGCGCGTCACCATCACCTACACCCGACCCGGTTTCAGCCCCCGCACGGAGACCATCACCGTGGGTAACCCGTCGGCGTTCATCCGTCTCGAAGGCTCGACAATAAAGGTGCGCGATGCGCGTGAGTGCGGCGTGCGTTTCACCCGCCGCGTGCCCGTGGAGGTTTGCTCGTCGAAGGGCGGCTCGGTAACAGGCTACACCATAGCCATCAACGGGCGCCCGGTCAACACCATGGAGCCCTATGTGGAATTTACCGAAAAAGACCTCACCGAATATGCCACCGTGGAGATCAAGGCCGCTTCCAACGGTTTCAGCCCCCTCAAGATCGAGAAATCCACGTCGGAACTTCTCGAGGCCGACAATCTCGTGCTTGAGCTCGACCCTGTGGAGCAGGGTGTGACACTGCGCCTCGACTTCGGCGACGGCCGGGTGGTGGAGCAGATAATATCGATCGAGAAAAACACCCCCGAATACACCAGTCTGCGCGCAGGCCGCTTCCACGGTCACCGCGCCCACCGCACCGTGAATCAGGATCCCGACGACACGAGCGAGATTTACACCGTCGACGTAAGCGCGGGAGCAGCCCCCGTGAAAGCCACGCCGGCAGCCGACCGCCACGTCGAGAGCGCTCCGCAACCCTCGGCTCCGGTGTTTGAAAACATCGCCGATGAACAGCCCGAGACAGAACCCGAACCGGAAATCGACACCACCGTGCCCGTGGTGGCCACCGATGACCCCGCCGAGGAAATCAAGGAAGCCGAGGCCGACGTGAAGCAGGGC
>JAIDSW010000008.1 GCA_029061025.1 Duncaniella sp. | reverse complement strand
GAGAAAAGCGATGAGTAAAGCAACCGGTAATCGACCTCGGTATAATCATCGTCGCGGTTTATGGCGATTGCATGATAGAGGCCCATTTCCTGCTCCACATACAGCACGTCGTCGGGGCGCTCGATAGTGGTGATAAACTTGAGCTTGCGCGCGATATTTTCGGTCTTGTCACACAGTATCACTCTGCCGTGGTGCATGATTATCACGCCGTCAAAGAGTTGTTCCAGATCGCTGACCGTGTGGGTGGACACTATCACGGTAGACTCTTCGGTCATGGTGCGTGCCATCATGGCGCGAAGGCGATGACGCGACTGAATGTCAAGGCCATTGGCCGGCTCGTCGAGAAAAAGGTGGTCGACTCCAAGAGCGAGCACGTAGGCAAGGACAGATTTATGGCGTGTGCCGAACGACAAAGCCCTCATGTTTTCATTTCCCGTCAATCCGAAATCGGTAAGATTATCGGAGAATGCTTCAGGTCTGTATCTTTTATAGAACGGAGAATGCAATCCGGCAAATTGGCGCACCGTATCGGCGGGAATATCCATGGATTCCGAAAGAAAAAAGAGATTTCCCATCGTAGCCGGATTGCGGTCCACAACATTGTCACCGTCGATAGTCACCGTTCCGCCGGTGGGATAAAGCAGTCCCGAAAGGATGTGAAGGAGGGTGGTCTTACCCGCGCCGTTTTCTCCAAGCATCAGGTAAAGACCCGGTCCCACGGTAAACGACGAGTCAACCACGGCCTCTGCCCCGTTGTCGTATACGTAAGAAAGATTTCTGGCTGTTATCATGATCAATTATTATTTTACAGGTGTAACGTCAAATCCGAGTTTCTGCAGGCCTTTCAGAATCCCTTTCTCACCGGGAATATGGCCTGCGCCTATCACTATGAGCAGCGATGCAGCAGGGAGCATCCCGGCAAGAAGGCGCAGCCAGTCGGCATTACGGCTGTGGATGAGCCGGTCGGTCTGCGCGGCATCCATTGAATTGTCTTCCTCAATTATCGAGAGTATTTCATTAAGGTCACCGTGCAGGTAGGCTTCAAAAATTCGGCGGGAGGTGGATTTCATCTCAGAGTCATGGCTTACTCCCCACATGAGCGACTGAGCCTGCTCGATAATATTTCCGCCAAACAGAGCCTCACATTGCTGCTCCACGGTTTCAAGGCCCGTTACGGTTTTACCGGCCTCAAGCGCTTTGGTCTGTATCATCACGTCGATGGGATTGCTCACTTTCCCCGTCATTTCGGCCGCTCTGGCAACCTCGATAAGCATTCCGGCAAAAGCCGGGCGCATCCCGTCGAGCTGACCGACGTTGACACCTACCATATAGGTATCTAGTATCGTCTGCAATGAATCGAGCTGAGCCGGAGTCAGCACCCGCGACAGAGTGCTGTCGGCCGGTGCGGCTGCCAGCGTTGCCATAGCCATCTGTCCTTCAATGCTCGATGCTTTCCCGAAGTCAATTTCTCCCACCACACCGTCCACCTTATCAATCACCGGAGTGATTCCGGCGAGGGAATCTACAGTCAGATAGTCGGCGAGATGATATGTGCCGAGAAGATACGACACGGGAACTTCAGTGCCGGGGCGTGAAATCTGCCAAAGCAACTGTGCCGTCGATGTGAATGTCGCCGTCAGCGCGAGAGCAAGGAGAATGAAGAGTTTTTTCATCGCTGTTTTAATTATGTGATATTAACTCGTGATTGAGTGTTTAGGTT
>JAIDSW010000079.1 GCA_029061025.1 Duncaniella sp. | reverse complement strand
GTGGTAAAGAGCGACACGGTGAGAATCGATTTTTCAATGACGGCACTCGACTATCTCAGGAGCAAGGACAGAAATGTGAGTCTGGGTGGTGCCGAGGGATCAAACAAGCAGAATTCACACGTGACAATCACCCTCGCCGACGGATCAGAGTACCCATATAAAGGCCTTGTGGATTTTGCCGACCCCCAGGTCGACCCCAAGACAGGAACATTCTCCGTAAGAGCCGAGATGCCCAACCCTAACCGACAGTTGCTGCCGGGCGAATTTACCAAAGTAAAGGTGCTCCTTGACCTGCGCACGAATGCCGTGGAAGTTCCCTCAAAAGCTATCGTCATCGAAAAAGGCGGTGCATATGTGTATGTGGTGAGACGCGACAGCGTGGTTGAAAAACGATTTATCGAGACCGGTCCCGAGACCAACAATAAAGTGATAGTTGAACGCGGCCTCAAGCGTGGCGAGAGAATCGTGACCGAAGGCTATCACAAGCTAAAGCACGGCATGAAGGTAAATGCCGTCAGAGACACTACCGACATTGCATCAGGCGAACCCGTTCAAGCCCGTAGCTTATGAAAAGAAATTATTTCCTGCGGCATCCGGTATTCTCTATCGTACTGTCGGTAATCATACTCATTGTAGGTATTATCGGCCTGAAGCTGCTTCCTATCGATCAATATCCTGAAATCGTTCCGCCCGTGGTAAGAATCAGCGCATCCTACCCCGGTGCCGATGCCTCTACAGTGACGCAAGCCGTAGCCACGCCCATCGAGCAGGAATTGAACGGTACGCCGGGGATGATTTACATGTCGTCGACCAGCTCAAATTCGGGCGGTTTCACGGCTCTTGTCACATTTGACATCGGTACCGATCCCGAGCTCGCAGCGGTCGACATACAGAATCGTGTTAAGAAAGCCGAATCACGCTTGCCGGCCGAGGTGGTGCAAAACGGTATTTCGGTGGCCAAGGAGACGGCCAACCGTCTCATGACTATAACCATTCAGTCCGACGACCCGAAATTTGACGAGGTATACCTGAGCAACTACACTACTCTTAACGTGCTCGACCCTCTCCGCCGCATTCCGGGCGTGGGAAGCCTCACTTCGGTGGGCAGCCGATACTATGCCATGCAGATATGGGTTCAACCCGATAAGCTGGCTGACCTGGGTATCACCGTTCAGGACATCCAGTCGGCGCTGAAAGACCAGAACCGCGAGTCGGCTGCCGGAGCGCTCGGTCAGGCTCCGGCCAAGGATGTGGATATAACCATGCCCATCATTGCCCGCGGGCGACTTTCATCGGTATCGGAATTTGAAGATATAGTGTTGCGTGCCAATGCCGACGGGTCGATAATAAGACTTAAAGATGTGGCGCGGGTATCGCTTGAAGCTTCATCCTACGCTACCGAGAGCGGAATAAACGGCGGAAATGCAGCCGTGCTAAACCTCAACATGCTTCCCGGCGCTAACGCCATGGAGGTAGCCGAGGCCGTAAAGGAAGAGATGGCCGAGATTTCCCGGAATTTCCCTGAAGGTCTCACCTACGACATTCCTTTCGATATGACCACTTACATATCGGAATCGATCCACCATGTCTACCGCACATTTTTTGAAGCGCTGATTCTCGTAATTATCGTGGTGTATCTGTCGCTGCAGAACTGGCGCGCCGCGCTGATCCCCATTATCGCCGTACCCATCTCGCTTATAGGCACATTCGGGATAATGCTCCTTTTTGGCTTCTCTCTCAATATGCTCACACTTCTCGGCCTTATTCTTGCCATAGGTATAGTGGTTGACGACGCCATAGTAGTGGTGGAGAATGTTGACCGCATCATGAACTCCGAGAAGCTCGCGCCATTCGAGGCCACCGAAAAAGCCATGTCAAATCTCGGCGGCGCGCTTATAGCGATGTCGCTGGTGCTGTGCGCCGTGTTCGTTCCCGTGAGCTTTCTGCCGGGTATCACGGGTCAGTTATACCGCCAGTTTACGGTTACGATCGCTGTTTCGGTGATCATCTCCACGGTGGTAGCGCTCACGCTCACTCCGGTGATGTGCTCCATGCTGCTCCTGCCCGCGCAGAAAAAGCGTAAGAACAAGCTGTTCCGCCTCATCAATTATTGGCTCAATAAAGGGAACCGTATCTACGGCCACACCATCACCCGCACCATCAGGCACCCGC
The DNA here is from genome assembly GCA_029061025.1 of Duncaniella sp. Classification (GTDB taxonomy): domain Bacteria; phylum Bacteroidota; class Bacteroidia; order Bacteroidales; family Muribaculaceae; genus Duncaniella. The sequence continues at coordinate 3,031 of JAIDSW010000079.1, read as the reverse complement.
GGCGAATGTTTGCGGCTTTCGGTCTGGCACTGGTATTCATATATCTTATGAATAGTTTCATGCCCACGAGCTTTATGTCGCAGGAAGATCAGGGCTACTTTACCGTAGAACTCGAGTTGCCCGAGGGTGCCACCATCGAGCGCAGCCGTGAAGTCACGGATCGTGCCATGGAATATCTGCTCAGTGATCCCGACGTGAAATTTGTATTGAACGTCACCGGCTCGTCGCCGCGCGTAGGTACAAACCAGGCTCACACCCAGCTCACCGTAATCCTGAAGCCGTGGGATGAGCGCCATTCAGGCAGCATTGCCGAGGTAAAGGACCGCGTGCAGAAAGAGCTTGAAAAGTATCCCGAAAGTAAGGTCTACATTTTCACCCCGGCTATCATACCCGGTCTCGGCACATCGGGCGGTTTCGAGATGGTGCTCGAAGCTCGCGGCGACGCCACATATCAGGATCTTCAGAATGCCGTGGACACCCTCCAGCACTACGCCGCGATGACACGCGCAATATCCGACTTCTCCACCTCGTTGCAGAGCGATATACCTCAGCTTTTCTTTGAGGTCGACCGCGACCGCGCCAAAATGCAGGGAATACCGGTTAGCGACATATTCTCCACAATGAAAGCATTTACCGGCTCGATATATGTGAACGACTTCAACATGTTCAACCGCATCTACCGCGTATACATCCAGGCCGAGGCGCAATACCGGTCCAACCGTGAAAACCTAAACCTGTTTTTCGTAAGAGGCGCGAGCGGCACTATGGTACCCATCTCGTCACTCGGAAGCACCCACTACACCACCGGCCCGGGCACGATAGGTCGATTCAATATGTTTAATTCGGCTGTGGTGACCGGCGAAGCTGCGTCGGGCTACAGCACCGGTGAAGCGATGGATGCCTTGCTCGATATTGTCGATACCCACCTGCCTGACAACATAGAAGTGGAATGGAGCGGCCTTTCATTCCAGCAGAAGCATGAGAGCGGAAATACGGGTGCTATTCTCGGCCTCGCCCTGCTGTTTGTCTTTCTTGTGCTTGCGGCGCAATATGAAAGCTGGAGCGTGCCTATAGCCGTGATTCTGTCGCTCCCTATAGCGGGAGTGGGTGCGTATCTGGGCATATGGATATGCGGTCTTGAAAACAATATTTACTTCCAGATAGGTCTCGTGATGCTTATAGGACTTGTGGCCAAAAATGCAATTCTTATTGTGGAATTTGCCAAGGAGGAGGTGGAGAAAGGTATCGATGCCACCCACGCAGCTCTCACCGCCGCCCGCCTCAGGTTCCGCCCTATCGTGATGACATCACTCGCCTTCATGCTTGGCCTCTTGCCGCTGCTTGTGGCGTCGGGTCCCGGCTCGGCTGCCCGCAGGGATATAGGCACGGGAGTGTTTTTCGGAATGCTCGTGGCCATCACGGTGGGCATAGTATTCGTGCCGTTCTTTTTTGTAGTTATCGATAAACTGAAAAGGAGACTGAAAAGATGAACAGATATATAGCATTGTGCACCGTGGCCGCATGCCTGATTTTCAGTGCCTGCTCGGGTGTAAGGAATCTCAAGAAACCTGTCGCGGATATGCCCGCCGCTTTCACGCCCGCACTCGACAATGATTCGGCATGCCTGGCTGAGCTGGACTGGTGGAATTTTTATTCCGACACTACTTTATGCAAGTTCATTTCGATAGCTTTAGAAAACAACCGCGACCTTCTCACGGCTGCCGCTCGCGTGGAGCAGATGCGTGAACTATTCGGAATCGCCCGGGCCAATATGCTGCCGACCATTAACGGAACTGTTTATGCCAATGATGAGACCAACGACTATTCCGGCACAGGCATCTCTCACGACCGTGAAATAGGTGTAAAAGTCACTGCCTCGTGGGAAATGAATCTGCTCGGCTCTCTTGTCTGGGCCAAAAAGAAAGGCAAATCCAACTATATCGCATCGGCTGAAGAATACAACGGCATGCGTGTTTCGCTTGTAGCCCGCACAGCCGAGGCTTATTACCGACTCGTTGCGCTCGAAAATGAATTGTCGATCATCAGCCGCACGGTAGAATCCCGAAGCGAATCGCTCCGAATGGCTAAAATAAGGTTTAAAGGCGGCCTGACTTCCGAAACCGTCTATCAGCAGGCTATGGTGGAATATTCATCGGCGGCGTCGCTCGTACCAAACCTTAAGCGACAGATTACCGCAGCCCGTAATGCCCTCACTCTACTTATGGGTGAATATCCTCAGGATTCCCTGACTATCGGCGTCAAGCAACTCTCGCCCGTTCAGATTGAGAAACTGCCTGTCGGTGTTCCGGCCGGTTTGCTTCAGCGGCGGCATGACATCAGAGCGTCGCAGCAGAAACTGGCCGCGGCTATGGCTAATGCCGGCATGACCTATGCCGAGCGCTTCCCCACCCTCATGCTGGGATTCACTCCCGGTTTTGAGAACAATGAGCTATCGAAATTCCTTAAGTCGCCGTTTACATTCGTGGTCGGTTCGGTGGCCGGGCCGGTATTTGATTTCGGCAGGCGCAAGCGCCGTTACAAAGCCGCCGTGGCCGAGTATGAGCAAAGCCGCCTCCAGTATGAAAAGACGGTGATGCAGGCATTTACCGAAGTCAATACCGCTATCAACACCTACAAGGAAGCCCGCGAATCAAGCATCCTGAAGATTAATCTTTGCAAAGCCGCCTCGAAATACAACCATCTCGCCCAGCTGCAATATCAGGCCGGAACGCTCAACTATATCGACGTGCTCGACGCCCAGCGCCGCTTTTTCGAAGCGCAGATAGGCGAGAGCAACGCTATAAGAGATGAATATCTGGCGCTGATCGACCTTTATAAAGTACTCGGCGGAGGCTGGCGCGTTGACTGAACATTTAATCACGACTAATTATAGTTTTATGGACGAAATCAGAATAGATTGTGCCAATCCCACACCTGAAGAAGCCGCGCTTGCCCGTAACCATCCGAAATAAGCCGTCTTTTACATGGTTTTTTTGAGAGCGAACTTTGCGATCAAAAAGGCCATGTTTAA
>JAIDSW010000078.1 GCA_029061025.1 Duncaniella sp. | reverse complement strand
CTGATACCGAGGGGGTGGTGTGGGGCGCGGCGATTGTGATGGGATCTACCTTGAGGTTGGATGACTTGAAATCGCCGTCGCGCAGGAGAGCATATTCACCGTCAACAATCTGAAGAATGTCGCCATCCTTGGGGTCGGAAATAATGCTCTTCAATTCGATCTTATCAAGATTGATGGGAAGAGTGAGATCTTTCACTTCAAGACGCACATTGGTGTCGATGTCGCTGAGGTCATACTTGTCGTCGATACAGCCGACAAAGCCAAGCGAGGCGGCTGCAATAAGACCGTAAGCGGCCGGACGCATAAGCCCGGCGGGCACTAAATGAAATAGATTCTTAGTCATTGATTTAGATATATGTGTGTTACGATTATTTTTCACGACAAAGGTAAGATTTTTAATCGTGATTCCATTATAATTCAGTAAGGATTTTTTTACTTTTTTTATTATTCTGCAATAAAGGTCGGAATTACATCGTTAAATGTGTATATGAGCATGATAAACGGAATAGTGGCGCGGGTCAAGGGATTGCTCGGATCGGGTGATGCCCGCACCGGTCTGCTCAAGAAAAATATCATAGGTTCGGTTCTCCTCAAGGGGATGAGCATAGTGGTTACGCTCGCGCTTGTGCCGCTTACGATCGATTACGTCAATGCCGAGCAATATGGCATATGGCTCACACTGAGCTCACTGATGACATGGCTTACTTTTTTTGACATAGGACTTGCCATGGGGCTTCGCAACCGGTTTGCCGAGGCGAAAGCACGGGGCGAGACCGAGCGGGCACGGCAGTATATTTCCACAGCCTATGCCGCAATAGCCGTGATGGCGCTGATACTGGTGGTAATATCCATTCCGCTATGCCGCATTATTGACTGGTGTGCCATGCTTAAGGTCAGCGAGATTTACAGGGCGGAGCTTACCGATGTCATGCAGGTGCTTTTCGGCGCCTTTGCCGCTACACTCGTGCTTGCCGTGATGTCAAATATCCTGATAGGCGACCAGCTTACGGCGGTATCGTCGCTCGTGGGAGTGATAGGGCAGGTGATAGTGCTTGCCGTAATATGGATTTTGGTGAAAACTCAGGAGCACGGCACTCTGCTTACCCTTGCATATGTGCTTGCGTGGATACCTCCGGGTGTATTATTTGTCGCCACAGTAATATTATTCTGTGTCAGGTACAGATGTTATGCACCTTCGCCTGCGATGATACGCTTGTCGATGGTGAAAGACCTGCTCGGCATAGGCGGGAAATTTTTCATCATCACCGTGTCGATGCTGTTCATATTCCAGCTGATGAATGTGATTATCTCCCGCGAGCTCGGCCCCCTCACCGTCACGGAATACAATATCGCCTACCGGTATTTCAATACGGCCAATATGTTGGCCATGCTTGGTCTTGCACCCTTTTGGGCCGCCTCGACCGATGCATATACCAAAGGCAATCTTGACTGGATTTCTGACAAAATACGGTGGCTTGAAAAGATATTGATTTCGCTTCTGTTGCCGGCCATCGTGGTGATGGTGGTACTATCGCCGGCAGTATACAGATTGTGGATAGGCGACAGCGTTTCCGTGTCTTGGTCGACAAGCATTTCGATAGCGGCCTATATCGCCGTGCTTACCGTGTCAAATACCTATATGTTCATTATCAACGGCATAGGAAAGGTGCAACTTCAGCTATATATTTACCTTGGTTTTGCATTGATTTCTTATCCCGTGATGTCGCTGCTGTGTAGCTTGTGGGGAATACCGGGACTTCTGATCCTTCCTGTGCTGATATATCTTGTGCAGGCGGTTGCGATGCGCATGCAACTTAAAAGAATCCTTAATTCCAAAGCGGAGGGTATATGGAACAGGTAAAAAATAATATGAAAATCACGGTTATAACCGTGTGTTACAATGCTGCTTCCGATATAGAGCAAACACTTGAATCTATACTTGGACAAACGGCGATAGATGATATGGAAGTGATAGTGATAGACGGTGGCTCGACCGATGGAACGGTTGAAAAGATACGTCGCTACGAATCACGGCTTACACGCTTCATCTCAGAACCCGACAAAGGTATTTATAATGCGATGAACAAAGGTATCGCTCTTTCTACGGGCGATTATGTCAACTTCATGAACGCCGGCGACACTTTTTTCGACAGTCGGGTAATTGCTGACGTGATCGCCGGGATTAACGATATGACAGAGCGTCCCGATGTGGTATACGGCGCTACGGTGTTCCGCTATCCCGACGGATATGCAGGCCAACTTTCAGATATATCTCTTCTACCTGACCATATGGGGGGATGTCATCAGTCGATATTCGTAGCAGGCGATGTGATAAGAAGAGAGAAATTTGACGAATCATATAGAATCTCGGCTGACTTCGAGCTAATCAGAAGAATTTTCAATGCCGGAGCGCGATTTGCCTGTCTTGACAAGTATGTGGCCATATATAATTTCGACGGAGTGTCGGGCAGCGGAGCCGGACGGTTGAGGGGTGTGGCCGAGCGTCGCCGCATCAGAGGAATGTCAGATTCGCAATTACTGTGCCGGATAGATGTGGCCAGAGCCGAAGCCGGAATAATGCGCCGGCGCTTGACCGACAGATTAAGAGCCCTGTTGCATATGAAAGTGCAAGCCCAGCCGCATGTGCCGCTCGATGAAATCGTCAGACTATGACATTCTGGACACTTTTAATTTCTTACGGCAAACTAATTTTTTGTCATACGGGAACATTATTGGACGAGAATCTGTTATATTTGTACTTACGAATTTTCACTCACGATATTCACTATTTATAATTATGAATTTACGCCCGCTTTTTTCAGTTGTCATGGTTGCCGGCGCGCTCTTTGCAGCGGCACAGGTACCTGAAGGGCCGGTCACACTCGAGCAATGCCGCGAGCTCGCGCTGAAAAACAACAAGAGCCTGCGCATGCAATCCGAGAAAATCAAGGCCGCTCATTACCAGAACGACGAAGCATTTGCAGCATATCTCCCCGGAATTGATTTTGCCGGCGGATATATGTACAACCAGCGCAATATATCTGTGTTCGATTCCGACCAGTTGCTGCCGGTGAAGAATTTCGATATGTCGACCCAGAGCTATCAGTTCTCGGTGGTGAAAAACCCTCTCACCGGCGAGCCC
>JAIDSW010000077.1 GCA_029061025.1 Duncaniella sp. | reverse complement strand
TATCATCAACCGAAAGGACAAGATTGCCCTTGTAGGTAAAAACGGAGCCGGAAAATCGACAATGCTCAAGATCATTGCCGGGCTCCAGAAACCCACTTCCGGCACGATCGCCGTGCCGTCGGGGACCACGATAGGTTATCTGCCTCAGCAGATGACCACTTCTGATACCGCGACCGTTCTCGAAGAGGTGCGCAAGGCCTTCTCCCACGTCGACGAGATGCGCGCGCGTCTCGACAGCCTCAACGAGCAGCTCGCCACCCGCACCGATTACGATTCACCCCAATATGCCGCTCTTATAGAAGATGTGGCGAATCTTACCGACCGTCTTGCAATCGAGCAGACCGAAAACTTCGAGGCCGAAATGGAAAAGACTCTGATAGGTCTGGGCTTCCTGCGATCGGATTTCAACCGCCCCACATCGGAATTCTCAGGCGGATGGCGCATGCGTATCGAGCTTGCCAAGATTCTGCTCACGCGCCCCGACGTGCTGCTTCTCGACGAGCCCACCAACCACCTCGACATCGAGTCGATACAGTGGCTCGAGAATTTTCTCATCACAAAGGCCGATGCTGTGGTACTTGTAAGTCACGACCGAGCATTCATTGACAATGTCACCAACCGCACCATCGAGATTTCGCTCGGGAAAATCTATGATTATTCGGTCAACTATTCCCGCTATGTCGAGCTCCGTGCCGAGCGCCTCGAACAGCAGCGGCGCGCCTACCTCAACCAGCAGAAACAGATTCAGGAGACCGAGGATTTCATCGAGCGCTTCCGCTACAAGGCCACGAAGAGCGTTCAGGTACAGAGCCGTATCAAGCAGCTTGAGAAAATCGAGCGCATCGAGATCGACGAGGTCGACACCTCCCATCTCAATCTTCGTTTTCCCCCTGCTCCCCGCTCGGGCGACTATCCGCTGATACTCGACAATGTGGGCAAGGCTTACGGCGACCATCAGGTGTTTGACCACGCTACGTTCACGGTCAAGCGGGGCGAGAAGGTGGCGTTTGTGGGCAAGAACGGCGAAGGAAAGTCCACGCTCGTAAAATGTATAATGGGTGAAATACCCTTCACCGGCGAGCTTAAAGTGGGCCACAATGTAAAGATAGGTTATTTCGCCCAGAATCAGGCACAGCTTCTCGACGGAGAGCTTACGGTATTCGACACCATCGACCGCGTGGCCGTGGGCGACATACGCACCAAGATTCGCGACATACTCGGCGCGTTCATGTTTGGCGGCGAGGCATCCGACAAGAAAGTCAAGGTGCTTTCGGGCGGCGAGAAAACCCGACTCGCTATGATCAAGCTGCTGCTTGAGCCCGTCAACCTCCTCATTCTCGACGAGCCCACCAACCACCTCGACATGAAGACCAAGGATATACTCAAGCAGGCTATCAAGGCTGTGTCTTATACACATA
>JAIDSW010000076.1 GCA_029061025.1 Duncaniella sp. | reverse complement strand
ATTAAACATGGCCTTTTTGATCGCAAAGTTCGCTCTCAAAAAATCCATGTAAAAGACGGCTTATTTCGGATGGTTACGATTATAGAAATTACCTTTGCCGGCCGGAGCTATTTGAACACAATGGCTGATATTACCTTTTGCCCGGCCGGGCGCTCCCCAGTGTGCGTCCATACATGACTGCAATTCAATTAATTAAATAAGCCGCGGGGCGGCGAGGTTGTAAAATACGCCCTCACTACCTCGTCGCTCCGCGGTTCTTTACCAGGTCATGATTCACCTCTCCGCGGTTGGTTATCGCGCTGTCGCCGAGAGATTTTTTCTTATTATAACAACTATTTTTTATTGTGCGCAGATACGTTGCGCAACGGGTATATAATTTTGCATCAAAAAGAAAAATGCTATGGAAAAGGACATGATATTTTTTGATGCCGACGGAAAGGGTCTCACCTCAACCTCGGCCAATCACATCGCCAATCTGGCCAAGGAAATGATAAGCGAAATCGAAACTTCGCTTAAGGAAATCACACTATATTCCACTACTGTCACCCTCATAAGCGGAGAAAAACCCAATGTTCTCAATAAGGGAGCTGATAATGCGGAAGTGGAAAAAATTCCTGAGCTACTGAAACGCGTCGCCCAGGCAAAATCACTTATAGCGTGGCTTCGCGAGGCTATTAAAGCCAAGGAAAGATTACTCAGCAAAGTAAGACAACTGAACTTTGAAGATTATGCCGGAGAATGCGGCTTAGATCTTGAAAAAGAACCACACCTCGGCTACTATTTGACCGAAGATGACTATTACGCATCAAAGACAATCGACGAGCGTTGTCGCTATTACACGCTTGAAGCTCTTGCGTCGACTCTCGGCAAAGCCATACACCCGGGGGGAGAACTGGCCGAAGCGCGCCAGCAGTTGCAGGCTAAGGGCAAGAAACCTCATGAAGTGGAGGGTAAGGGACGCGATACGCTCATATTTACCTACCAGCCCACGGTAGATTCTCAAGTGGTGGAGGATGTGTATTTTTCACTTCAGGCGCAGTATCGCGACGTGCAGTCGCAGCTTAATGCCATGAAACACGAGTGTAAAAAAGCCGTAGAAGAATCGGAACTTGCAGCGAGAACCAAATTCTCGCAAGAGATGAGCGACTGGGCAGCCCAGTGCAACATTGTAGAGGCCCGTCTGGCCGAACATAAATGCACCCGCTCAAAAGAAATAGCCGCTCTGCGCATACGCATACCCGAGTCGCTGCGCGACATCTACGAAACGGTATCGCAACTCGGTAAGTCAAAGTCGTGAGGTAGGAATCCGACGGTGCCGGATTATGGCCGCCGTCGCCCGCAGGGATGAGGGCGGTGTATCATTACTCGCAAGAAAATTTTGAGCCGCCGTAAAACGCGGTAATTTTTCAGTAAGCCTTGTGCTCATTACAATGACCGGTTTTCCAAAACACACTTAGCCGTTGATGACTTGACTGTTCGGAGGCTGATTTAGCTCTTGACCGGAAAACGAAGGGTTATCGACATCGTTCAAGCCATCGCTTGTGCTGATACACTCGCCCCACCCGCCCCACGACCACAGGGATACAGTAATTGCTGTGTCCCTGTTTTTTTATCTATCACAACTTACCGATTATCACCCGCATATCCGGTAGGGGCGCTTCACAGGAGCGCCCGGCGGAGCAAAATGAGCATGAATATTGAAATTACCTTTTGTCTGGCGGAGCTATTTGAGCACAATGACTGAAATTACCTTTTGCCCGGCCGGGCGCTCCATGGAGCGCCCCTACAGGATTGCAATTCAATTAATTAAATAAGATAGGGAGCATGTATAAATTTCATTTAGCGTGCAGAAAAAATTATAATGAGCCGTAACCGTAAAATATTTTCCGGTCTGTAAACATCACACACGAAGTTACCGCACATTAAAAGCGTTGGAAAAGGCAGAGAAATTCAGGAATGTTGCGTAACTTTGCTGTCATGAGTACACTTCTTAACACAGATAAGACCTATAAAGAATGGATCACTATTATAAGTGAAAAATTCCGTCGTAGCCAAATAAAAGCTGCCACATTTGTTAATTCTGAAATGCTAAAATTTTATTGGAATTTAGGTCGAGAAATAACAGAAAAGAAATCGCAATATAAGTGGGGAGATAAATTCTTTGAGAATGTCAGTCAAGACTTAAAGGTTTTACTGCCCGGAGTAAAAAGTTTTTCTCCTACAAATCTTCGATATATGCAGCGATTCTATCTGCTTTATCCAAAGGCAGATAAATTTCTTCCCCAAGTTGAGGAAGAAATTACGCAACAAGAATCTCAAATTGTTCCCCAAGTTGGGGAAGAAATCTTTATGATACCCTGGGGACATCACAAGGTCATCATGGATAAGTATCAAGATAATATCGACAAGGCTATTTTCTTTGTCCGTAAAACTATAGCGAACAATTGGTCTCGTGGGATGCTTGAAAATTTTGTAGATACAGACTTGTATGAACGTCAAGGACGAGCAATTACAAATTTTCACAGTGCATTACCTCAGCCTCACGGAGACTTAGCACAGGAGATAACAAAAGACCCATATACATTTGATTTTATCAGTATAGCAGAGAATTATAGAGAGAAAGAGTTGAAAGATGCATTAGAGAATAATATTGCAAAATTTCTGCTTGAATTGGGTAGCGGCTTTGCTTATATGGGACGCGAATTCAGGATTAAGGTTGGAAGTACAGAGCAATTCTTGGATATGTTGTTCTACAACACCAAACTACATTGTTATGTAGTAGTTGAAATAAAAACGCGGAAATTTGAAGCAAGCAGTCTCGGACAACTTGGCACTTACGTTGCCGCTGTCAATCACGAATTACGTGCAGAAACAGATAATCCAACAATCGGCATACTGATATGCAAGACAAAAGATAATGTGTTGGCTAAATACGCTTTAGAAGCCATAAATGAACCAATCGGTATTTCTGAATACGAATTGGCAAAACTCTTTCCTGTTGATTTCAAAGGAACATTACCAACAGTAGAAGAAATAGAGAGCAATATATAATTAAATGTGCCTTTACTTTCGGAAAGTCATTTGGTTAATAGAGGTATGAGGGTTATTTAGGTGTAATACAGTCAATTTAACGAACAACACCCTACCGAGTTTATTCCTCCTTGTTCGCCATTTAAACAGCAATATAAAAAAGCATAAACAAGAATCTCATTGCAGACACCTTTTGCTGTCGGATCATATCTCATCACTTGTATATTCTGCTATTCAATTATTTATATAAAGCTGCTGAGCGACTTTTCAGGGGTTTTATGCACTACCAAATCTCAATATGGCATCCTTATCTATCATGTAAAAAAGTAATCACAACTTTTTCTACAATGTGTAAATAACTATATTTAATCTATTAATAATCAATGTATTATGATGTAGAAAAAGTGTATATAATCATGTAAATTTATATTTTTTAAAATTGTATTCAGTTGCGCGGGTGTAAACCGTTATTGTGGCTTGGGCGTTATAATTACAGAAATTAAAAATACAGATCAGATATGAAAAATCTTGAAGAAATCATTAAAGAAAAGATGCCTACTCTAGTGGCATTTGTGCATGAGGGCAAGGAAGAAGCCTCAGAGGTGAAACCTATAGTGGAAGAGGTGAGCGCCAAGTATGAGGGAAAGGCTCATGTAATCTATTTCCCCAACCATTTCAACAACCGCGTAAGCGAACACTTCCGCATCACGGCTTATCCCTGCTACATTCTTTTCAAGGAAGGCGAGGAACTGATGCGCGAAAGTGGTAAAAAGACTGCCAACCAGCTGGGCGAACTTATCGACCGCGCGCTTTAATCACTATATATCATATTATAATCCGCTTGTCATTATCATTGTGGCAAGCGGTTATTTTATAATTACTGTTTTGCCCGGCCGGGCGCTCCCTGGAGCGCTCTTACAGATAACACATAACAACCATATCTCTGAATGGCAATATTGTAGGGGCGCTCCTGTGAAGCGCCCGGCGGAGCAAAATGAGTATGACGATATTAGCGTTAGCGGTGATCTTTTTGTCATCATTAGGCTATCGGTTCAATTCATGTTGTGGATGCGGACGCGAAAATTCGCGTCCGTACAAATTACACCATGTAAATAACTGCTATTACCATCTATTAATCAATGATTTATCATGTCGATAAAGTGTATATAAGCGTGTTGATTAAGTAAATTGTCAACATGGGTGTAAATTCACAAAAGATGGTGTGTAGATAGTGTAAGGCATTGTTATCCACACTATGTAAAGAAACATAACAGTATGACTGAACAAGAGAGTTTTATGATGTATATAAAGTGTCAATAGCTGTGTAAATTTCATGTAAATTTTCCACTTTTGTAAGCACAATCAGTTGAATACTAATTAATGATGATGAAAACGTGTGTTGAAAAGAGTGTCAGCAACCGTGTAGATAATTGTTGAGAATATTCAACAAGTTACTCTTGCAAAATTGAGATTCAAATTCTTATAACGATGATGACACCACGGTGCAAATATTATGTCACATAGTTATACACACACTTTTCAGTACCCTTTTTGACATTTTGCATGATGATTTTACACAAGAATTTATTAACTTTGCACCTTATAAACATAGTGTAGATAAAGCGCGTAAACGTCTATCTTTCAGTAGCGGGTAGTGTTGAAAAAGGGCGGCAGAATGTTAACCCCGTATCAATAACCCTGAAATGCAAGGAAAATGGCTGAAAGTTATCACGTGAATTTACACGCATTACTGCTCCTGTTAAAATTCTTTATTTTAAAAAATTTTTTTCGATTAATAAAAAATGGAAGTTGAAAACCGGGCAGGACTCCTCCGGGAGATTCAGAGACTGAAGCAGGAAAGAGATGCTGTGATCCTGGCTCACTATTATGCCAAAGGTGAGATTCAGGACATAGCCGATTTCATTGGCGACTCGCTTGCGCTGGCTCAGATCGCGTCGAAGCTCGATGCGAAAGTGATAGTGATGTGCGGCGTGCATTTCATGGGCGAGACGGTGAAGATACTGTGTCCCGACAAGGTGGTGCTCGTGCCGGATCTCGAAGCGGGCTGCTCGCTGGCCGATAGCTGCGATGCCGCCGACTTCGAGGCTTTCATCAAGGAACATCCCGGTCACACCGTAATAAGTTATGTCAACACTTCGGCTGCCGTGAAGGCTCTGACCGACATAGTGGTCACTTCGGGCAATGCCATGAAGGTGGTGGAGTCGATGCCGAAAGATGAGAAGATTATCTTTGGTCCCGACCGAAATTTAGGCAATTACATCAACTCTGTCACCGGACGGCAGATGGTGTTGTGGGACGGCGCCTGCCATGTGCATGAAAAATTCTCGGTGGAGAAGATCATGAAGCTCAAGGCTGAGCATCCTGATGCGCCCGTGCTGGTTCATCCCGAGTGTCGCCCGCAAGTGAGAATGCTGGCCGATGTGATAGGCTCTACAGCAGTGTTGCTGAAATATGCCACCGAAAGCGATGCCACCGAATTTATAGTGGCTACAGAGAGCGGCATACTGCATGAGATGCAGAAGAAATGTCCCGAAAAGACTTTCATTCCCGCTCCGGCCGACGACAGCACCTGCGCATGCAACGAGTGCTCCTACATGAAACTCAATACCCTCGAGAAACTGTGCGACTGCCTGCGCGACCTTGAGCCGCAGATTCATGTCGACGAGGCCATCATCGACCGCGCCCGTCTCCCCATCGAGCGGATGCTTTCACTTTCATGATTAATGATTAAGAATTAAGAATTTAAAATTTAAGATTCTCTATTCATCATTAATCGTTAATCATTAATCATTAATCAATCATCGTTAATCCTTAATCATTAATTATAAAATGGAATACAATCACCGCGACATCGAAAGCCGCTGGCAACAATACTGGCGCGACAATAATGTGTATCGTGCCGAAATCGACCCCTCACGTCCGAAATACTATGTACTCGACATGTTTCCCTATCCCTCGGGAGCGGGACTGCATGTGGGTCACCCGTTAGGTTATATCGCCTCCGACATATATTCGCGCTATAAGCGTCTCAACGGGTTCAATGTGCTTCATCCCATGGGTTATGACGCCTACGGATTGCCCGCCGAGCAGTATGCCATCCAGACCGGTCAGCACCCCGAGAAGACCACCACTCAGAATATCGCCCGCTATCGCTCGCAGCTCGACAAGATAGGATTCTGCTACGATTGGAGCCGCGAGATACGCACGTGTGATCCCGAGTTTTACAAGTGGACACAGTGGGCGTTCATGAAAATGTTTGAGAGCTACTATGACACCGCCCTCGACCGTGCCGAGCCTATAACCAAGCTCATAGCTCACTTTGAGAAAAAAGGTAGCGAGGGTGTGCACGCAGCCTGCGGCGAAGAGCTGAGCTTTACCGCCGACGAGTGGAAGGCTATGGATGAGAAGCAGCAGTCAGACGTGCTGATGAACTACCGTATCGCCTACCTCGGCAACACGATGGTAAACTGGTGTCCGAAACTCGGCACAGTGCTTGCCAACGATGAGGTGAGCGAAGGCGTGTCGATACGCGGCGGTTATCCTGTGGAGCAGAAACTGATGTACCAGTGGTGTCTGCGCGTGTCGGCCTACGCCGAGCGCCTGCTGCGCGGCCTCGATACCATAGACTGGAGCGACTCGCTCAAGGAGACCCAGCGAAACTGGATAGGACGCTCCGAGGGTGCTGAAATGAAATTTCCCATCAAGAACAGTGATGTGGAGCTCGAAATATTCACCACCCGCGCCGACACTATATTCGGAGTCACCTTCATGGTGCTTGCCCCCGAAAGTGAATATGTGGATTTGATCACCACTCCGGAGCAACGTAACGCAGTCGACGAATATATAGCCTCGATACGTCACAAGACCGAGCGCGAGCGAATGATCGACAAGAAGGTCACCGGTGTGTTTACCGGCGCCATGGCTGTCAATCCGCTCACGGGAAAAGAAATACCCGTGTGGGTGAGCGACTATGTGCTTGCCGGCTACGGCACGGGCGCCATCATGGCCGTGCCTGCCCACGACAGCCGCGACTATGCTTTCGCCCGTCATTTCGATCTTCCTGTTATTCCTCTTATAGAAGGTGCCGACGTGAGCGAGCAGAGCTTTGACGCCAAGGAAGGAACGATGATCAACAGCTCAGGTCCGGAACTCGACCTCAACGGCCTTGAGGTGAAAGAGGCCATTGCCAAGACAAAGAAATTCATCGAAGAAAAAGGAATAGGAAAGGTAAAGGTCAACTACCGCCTGCGCGACGCCATCTTCAGCCGTCAGCGCTACTGGGGCGAGCCGTTCCCTGTATATTATAAAGACGGTATACCTCATCTGCTCCCCGAGAGCGAGCTACCCTTGCTCCTTCCCGAAGTCGATGCCTATCTTCCCACCGAAAAGGGCGAGCCGCCGCTGGGACGCGCCAAAAACTGGGCTACCGCCGAAGGGTATCCTCTCGAACTCAACACCATGCCCGGCTTTGCAGGCTCATCGGCCTACTACCTGCGCTATATGGATCCGCGCAACAACGACGCACTTGTATCGGAAGAAGCTGACAAGTATTGGCGTAATGTCGACCTGTATATAGGCGGCACCGAGCATGCCACCGGTCACCTCATCTACTCGCGTTTCTGGAACAAATTCCTCTATGATCTCGGAGTAGTGTGCGAGGCCGAGCCCTTCCGCAAGCTCATCAATCAAGGTATGATACAGGGCCGAAGCAATTTCGTATACCGTATTAAGGATACCAATACATTCGTGAGCGCCGGACTTAAAAAAGATTATGACGTAACTCCCATACACGTGGATGTCAACATAGTGAGCAACGATATACTCGATCTCGACGCATTCCGCGCTTGGCGCCCTGAATTCAAGGATGCCGAGTTTATACTCGAGGACGGTAAATACGTCTGCGGCTATGCCGTGGAGAAGATGTCGAAGTCGATGTTTAACGTAGTGAACCCCGACGATATCGTGGAGCGTTACGGCGCCGACACGCTGCGTCTCTATGAAATGTTCCTCGGCCCGCTGGAGCAGAGCAAACCGTGGGATACCAATGGTATCGACGGCGTGCACCGTTTCATCAAGAAACTCTGGGCACTTTTCTACAAGGGAGATACATGCCTTGTGGATGATGCCGCACCTTCCACCGAGTCACTCAAGGCCATCAACAAGCTCATAAAGAAAGTGACCGATGATATAGAGAATTTCTCTTATAACACATCGGTGGCAGCCTTCATGATCTGTGTAAATACACTTACAGCTGAGAAGTGCCATAACCGCGACGTGCTCTCAACACTGCTCGTGCTTCTTGCACCGTTCGCACCCCACGTCACCGAAGAACTCTGGCACACCGCCCTGGGCAACACCACCACCATATGCGACGCTCAGTGGATGAAAGCCGACGAGAAGTATCTGAAGGATGACTCGGTAAACTATGCCGTGCAGTTCAACGGCAAGGTGAGATTTAACGTACAGGCACCCGCCGACATGCCGCGCGAGGAAGTGGAAAAACTCGCCACTACCCACGAACAGGCCGCCAAGTGGCTTGAAGGCAAGACGGTGAAGAAGATTATATTCGTACCTGCAAAAATTGTTAATATAGTTGTGGTATAAAATATAGGTACCTGTCACCGCGTTATAGTTCAATGAGTTCAATAGTATTTGCCACCAATAATCACCACAAGCTCTCGGAGCTGCGTGAAATAGTTGGCGACCGCATCGAAATACTCTCGCTGGCCGATATAGGCTGCCATGACGATATACCCGAGACTGCCGATACACTTGAGGGTAACGCCCTCATAAAGGCGCGGCATGTGAGCGAAAAATATGGCTGCGACTGCTTTGCCGACGATACCGGACTGATGGTCGACGCCCTCGGGGGCGAGCCGGGAGTATATTCGGCGCGATATGCGGGACCCGAATGTGATTCCCGAGCCAACGTGGCCCTGCTGCTCGATCGCATGAAAGACGCAGCTGACCGCTCCGCACGATTCAAGACCGTGATAGCTCTCGAGCTCGGCGGTAAGGAGTATGTGGTGGAAGGAAAGGTGGAAGGAAAAATCACTGAAGAATGCTGTGGCGAATCGGGTTTCGGATATGATCCCGTGTTCATGCCCGAAGGTTTCGACAAGACATTCGCCCAGATGACCGACAGTGAAAAAAATGCTGTTTCTCACCGTGGCCGTGCCACAGCCGAACTTTTAAAGATTTTATTCAGATAGAAATATGATAAAAAAACTCCTCGCTCTTCTCATTGCTGTAGTTTCACTCAACGCTTCGGCTCAGCTTGCCGTGGGTTCATGGAGACTGTATCCGGTCTTCGGTCCCAAAGTGTCAAAGATAGTTGACTCGAATGACAGGGTATATTACATAAATTCAGGATTCCTGTATGGCTACGACAAGAAAGCCGACGGCGCTCTTGCCTATGACCGCAGCAATATACTCTCGGATGTGAACGTGACAGGCATTTTCTATAATCATGCTGCCAAATATCTTGCCATAGCTTACGGCAACGGTAATATCGACCTGCTCTATGACAACGATGAGGTGGTGAATCTTCCTGACATCAAGGATGCCACGCTCAGCATACCCCCCGTAATCAACGACATAGTATTTGACGGTGACAACATGTATGTTGCCGCCAATTTCGGACTGGTGCACTATGACACCAAGCGCCACGAGGTAAGGGAATCGGGTGTATTCAATAAGGATATATCCAGGATCGTACTCTTCCCCGATTATTACGTGATACTTTCAAATAAGAAATTATACTCCTTGCCGCGCAGTAGCAAATTCAACAAGTTTGAAAATTTCAAGCCCGGAATTGACGATAACATCGGCTGCACGTCATTTGCTGTCATGGATCCTGAGAACGGAATGTTTGGAGGAACCGAATCGTCAGTAGTGAAAAAGTTTCGTCTTGACAGAGCCACCGGTGAAGTCAAGCATGAAGGTAACTATATAGGCGCAGGAAGCAATGTAACTTCCCTGAAGGATTGCGGCGACAAGGTATACTTTGCCAATGTAGCAGGAACTATCTATTCACTTGCCCGTCCGCAGGGTAACTGGATCAACGAGGGTACTGTGCCTGAAGCTTTCGGCTCGGATCTGTTCGATACGTGCAAAGGTCTTGATGAGGTATGGGTTGCCGGTAAAAGCGGTATTGCCGAGTGGTATATTGCCGATAAGGACAATCACAAAGTGCTCCGCGACCGATATAAACCCACACCCTCTACTACGGTTGACATCCCGGCCTATATCATACCGTCGACTGACGGTGAAGCTTTCTATACCACCAATCTCGGCCGCTCCAATTTCAGAGTGGGAGGACAGGGCGAGGGTATCACCCTTGTGCAGCTTGCCGATAAGTATGAGGCCGGCGAATTTGTGTCGGTGGCGGCTGAAAATGTCAGCGCCAAACACGTAGGCTCGATTAATACACAGAATGGCAATGGCCCTGTATTGGTGAATCCCACATATATTCTCGAGGATCCCGATGATTCCTCGATACTCTACATGTCGTCGGGTACGGAAGGAGTGTATGTGGTGAAAGACGGTCAGGAAATCATGAAATTTGACTGGGAAAACTCTCCCCTGCCCAATCTTGCCGGCTCGGGAAGTCGTGTGGTAAACATGGCGTTTGACAAAGCGGGCAATCTGTGGGTGGCTTGTCATGCTTTGGATAATTACCTCTTTGTATTGCCGGCGGCCAAGCGCAAGAATATTACGTCGGTCACTTCTTCTGACTGGGTCAATGCCACGAAATTTGAAATGACATCGTTTAAAGACGTTACCATAGCGCCTCTAAAGAAAAGCAACATGGTAATTGTGCAACCAAATAAATCCATGCTGCTTGCTATAGATACCCGCGGCACTGATTCAAATTTTACCGACGACAAGTCATATCTGCTCACCTCGTTTATCGATCAGGACGGTAAAAATTATGACTTGACCTTTGCATCGTGCATGGCGGAGGATCATGACGGAAAAGTGTGGATAGGAACATTTGAGGGAGTGGTCGAAATCACCAATCCAGCTACCCTTGCCTCGCCCGACTTCCGCATCAATCACCTCAAGGTGCCCCGCAACGACGGCACAAATCTGGCCGACTACCTGCTTGAAAAGGAAACCATCACCTCAATATCGGTAGATAACTCCAATCGCAAGTGGATAGGCACCACGGCATCGGGTGTGTATCTGGTAAGTCCTTCGGGCGATGAAATACTCGGTCATTATACTGCCGAGAACTCTATGCTGCCCTCAAATACAGTATATGCCGTATATGCTCATCCCACGAGCAATTCAGTATTTATGGCCACACCTTTCGGTGTAGCCGAATACAGCTCCGACTCCTCCCCTGCCCGACCCGATTATTCCGATGTATATGCCTATCCCAATCCCGTAACACCCGACTATACCGGCTGGATCACCATTACCGGACTTATGGCCGACTCACGCATCAAGATATGCGACTCGGCGATGAATGTAGTGGCCGAGACAGCTTCGGAAGGCGGTATGGCAATGTGGGACGGATGTAATTTTTCGGGCGCGCGCGTTAAGAGCGGCGTATATTATGTGCTTGCTTCCACCAAGGCTGATTCCGCTGCATCGGCTGCCGATGTAGTAGCTAAAATACTTGTAGTAAACTGATATGAACCCGTTAAGATATACTGATGATGCTGACCGTGCCTATGGCGCGGCCGGCATGGCTATAGGTCTCGTGGCTTTTGACGGCGAGGAATATCTCACGTCGATAGATATTGACCGCGAGCCCGGCGATATACTCCGCTTGCGGGCCGATTTTTATTTCTCGGGAAATCCCGAATTTTCGGCCAAAAGTGCATGGAACCGACTGCTTCACAACTATAACCTCTCGCTTGTGATGCTGATTTCCAATGTTATGTGCCGTAACATGGTGCAGAACAAGCTCACTATCAACTCAGAGTTGCACAAACTCATACGCTCTACAGCTCTTGATGAGGGACGTGACACTTGCGGTCTTGACGAAGATGAATTTGACCGCCTTTTCGACAAGGATTTCAATTATCTCAACCGACTGTTTTCCCATTACGGAGTGAAAAATGTGGCCGAAGATTTCGCGCGTGCCATATCCGCTCGCCGCAACCTCTCCCACATGGAGATACTCGACAGTCTTCAGGCCCTTCAGATGCTATGAAAGCAGCTATCATAGGTTATGGCAAGATGGGTAAGGCCATCGAGCGTTTTCTGCTGGAGCGCGGTCATGAGGTCACTGCCGTGATTGATGCCGGCGAGGAATCGAAATTTGAATCGGAGGCGTTCCGTAAGGCCGACGTGGCGATAGAGTTTACCAATCCGTCGTCGGCAGCTAGAAATATCATGCTGTCGGTAAAGGCCGGCGTGCCTGTGGTGTGCGGTTCTACCGGATGGTATGGAAGCAAGAAAGAGGTGGATGAATATGTGCTGGCTCACGACAGCGCCCTGCTGGCCGCCACTAATTTCTCGATAGGAGTGAATGTGATGATGGAACTTAACCGTCGTCTTGCCGCGATGATGAGCCGACTCCCTCAGTATACTCCCTCGCTGAGCGAGACCCATCATATACATAAACTCGACCACCCGTCGGGTACCGCAATCACTCTTCTTGAGCAGATGATGGAAGAAAATCCTGACTACAAAGCCTGGAGCGAGGAAGCTGAAGGTGACGGCATAATCCCCGTAAGCTGCGAACGTCGCGGCGAAGTGCCGGGTATACACACCGTAACCTGGACCTCGGCAGTAGATTCAATCTCGATCACCCACGATGCCCGCTCGCGCGACGGGTTTGCCCTCGGTGCCGTAATGGCTGCCGAATGGCTTGCCGGTCGACATGGTATTTTCACCATCACCGAGATGCTTCACTCGCTTAACATATTATAATCGACATGACACCCTACGATAATACACAGCAGGAAAACCGCCCGAAATCATTTAAGGAAGATTTCATATCACGTGTAAAAAACAATACCAAAGGACGCTGGATAAGATTCGGTATAGTATCCTTGATTTTCTTCCTGTGGGTGGCATGGCTCGGCAACTGGTGGGTGGCCCTGTGGTGGCTGCTCCTTTTCGATATTTACATCACCGGCTATATTCCCTTTACATGGTGGAAGAAATCCAATAACAAGGTGGTGAAAGGTATCATGAGCTGGGTAGATGCGATAGTCTATGCCTTGATTCTCGTGTATTTCGTCTTTACATTCGTAGGTCAGAATTATCAGATACCGTCGTCGTCGCTTGAGAAATCGCTGCTTGTAGGCGACTATCTGTGGGTCAACAAGATGGTCTACGGACCGCGTGTGCCCATGACTCCTGTCCATTTCCCTCTCGCGCAAAATACCCTTCCCATCATCAATACAAAGAGTTATCTCGAAAATCCGCAATGGAAATACCATCGTCTGCCCGGACTCCGCAGCGTGGAGCGCGGCGACATAGTGGTATTCAATGTGCCTGCCGGTGATACGGTGGCGCTGAAGATGCAGAATCCCGATTATTACACGCTCGTGCGCATGTTTGGCCGCGAGACCGTGCATGGAAATCCCGCCCAGTTCGGAGAGATTATCTACCGACCTGTCGACCGCAGGGAAAACTATGTGAAGCGTGCCGTGGGATTGCCAGGCGAAACCATAAGCATAACCGACGGCGTGATTTACATAGATGGCGAAGCAATCGTGAAACCTGCCGACGCGCAGTTCAATTACTACTATCAGGCTACGTCGTCGCCGATTACCGACGAGCAGTTTGACTCATGGGGTATAAGCGAGGATGACCGTCACCGCATCAATGTGACTCCCGCCGATATACCCGGAATAGAGGCGCTCGGATTCAGGGTCAATGAAGATGGGTCAGTGCCTGCGATATATCTCTCGCCGCTCACTGACAAGATGGTGGCTGACATGACAGCCTCCGGCTCTGTAGGCAAAATCATGAAACAACCGGCTCCCGAAGGTGATTTCCTGTTTCCCGAAGGTATAGCCGATACATGGACCCGCGCCGATTACGGCGAACTCTGGATACCCAAGAAAGGTGCCACCATACCGCTCACCTACGACAACTGGCTCACCTACGAGCGGTGCATACGCAACTATGAGGGTCATCATGATGCATATTTCAAGGACGGCAAGGCTTATATTGACGGCAAACCGGCCGATACCTATACGTTTGCCATGGATTATTACTTCATGATGGGTGACAACCGCGACAACTCGCTCGACTCCCGCTACTGGGGATTCGTGCCTGAAGACCACATAGTAGGTAAGCCGGAACTGGTGCTCGTGTCATTTGACAAGGATAAAGGAGGCCTTGACAAAATACGCTGGAACCGCATCTTTACCTCGGCCAATCCCTCGAAATGACTTTACCTGTAATTCATAGCCACCATGTTTAAATCCAATGCGCTTACGGTATCGTGTTGTGCCATTTTTAATGCTGCGTTCCCTTTTATAATTATCGGAATGATATGGAACCTGGTACTGGCATATATGATGATAGGTTTGGCTGCTCTGTCAGTGACAGGACTTATTGCAGGTTTATGTTTGAGTAATAAGATACCTCAATCATCCGGGCTCAAGGATTTTATTCTTGATTTAGGCTTCCCTTATGCTCTTACTCTGTCAGTAACCGTCACTTATTTCTGCACGGAAATGACTGATGTACTCCCGCTTCTGTGGATTCCTGCTTTCCTTGCTCTCATTACAGTTGCGGCCTATTTGGTTAAGCTGAAAAAGAAAGCATAAAAAAATGCGCAACCGTCTTGTAGTTTATCCTGACCGTATACTCGCCGTGCCGTCGCGTTACTGCGGCGACATAAATTATTATGCCGCCATTGCTGCAAGCAGCGGGTCGGTGGTGATGAACGATGCGCGCTACGACAAGCGGCAGAAGGCCGTACATCGCACAGTGATAGCCGATGTCAACGGACCGCTGCGGCTTACCGTACCCACGGCCAAACCTCAATCGGCATCCACTGCCAGGTGGAGTGACATAAAGGTGTCGGCTCACGGTAACTGGACCGACGTGCACCGCACTGCTCTCGAGAGCGCCTATGGACGCACTCCGTACTTTGAATTCTACGCCCCGCGATTTTTGCCGCTGCTTGTTGCGGAAGATCAGCCGGTGGTGGAGCTTAACAGTGCGATAGATGCCGAGATTCGCCGCATACTTATGCTTCCTGCTCCCCATGATTCATCAACTCAGGTCACGGATATATATGATGACGGTTTCCGGTATCCCGCTGTAGAATATTATCAGGTGCGGGCTGACAGACTCGGCTTCATTCCCGGACTCTCAGTGCTTGACCTTATTTTCAATATGGGACCGGAATCGCCGCTGGTGTTGAGGAAAATGATAAGGCAGATAATAAAATGACTTCGTCAGTGCTGACTGAAAAGAGAACTGCCGGATTTCTGCGGTTTGTATCATATCTTCAGATCATAGGTATCATACTTGTAGTGCTCGGTCACTCGATGCACGAGTATCCTGATGGATGCGAGGGTAAGACTACGTATATCTACCGGATGATGTATTCGTTCAGGATGCCGCTGTTTATCTTTGTATCGGGATTCCTGCTCGGATATACTGTGGTGATGAAAACCGGAGCGGTGAGATGGACCGATTTTGTCGCAGGCAAGCTCAAGCGACTTATGGTGCCCTTTGTCACCCTCACGGTGGTCACTTTTATACCACGTGCCATGATGTCGGGTATGGCCGACGACGCGATTGAGATGTCGTGGAGAAGTCTTGCCGAGGGATTGTTGAGAAACGACAGGATGATAATTCCGCTTTTCTGGTTTCTGCAGACGAGTTTCACCCTGCTTGTAATCACCTACGGCATGATACTGATAGCCCGCAGAATCAGAATCAATGAGCTTGCCGTATATATTATTCTCGTGATGATCTACGGAGCGCTGCCTTGGATCGATGCCCTGCATCAGCCATGGTTTTCGCTGAGCGATACCTGCCGTCTTGCAGTGTATTTCGTATTGGGACTCATGTATGCCCGCTACATGAAAGTCGTGGATCGGGCGATACCTTGGGAATCGATGTGGTTTTTGGTGTTTACGGCAGCGGTGTGGGCTGTGCTGTATTTGATCGCGGAGAATACTGATTTCGTGATTTTCAGCTCTATATTCGGTATAGCGATGAATATCAGTCTTGCAAAGATTCTTGAATCAAAGCACATAGGAGTGCTTGACCATCTGCGTGGCTCCAACTATATTATCTTCCTGCTGTCGTGGTATTTCAATGTATTAAGCCAGCAGGTGCTCAGTCATTTTGTCACCCTGCCATGGTGGATCTACAGCTTACTGTCGCTCCTGACAGGTATATATGTTCCCTGGATCATATTCCGCTATATGCGCGCGCACCCTGACAGCTGCATTTCGCGAATAGGCGTCACATTTCTCGGTCAATCGGTGAAGAAAAGGTAAAAAAGTATTACCTTTGTGATTCATAAATTCAATCCTGACTCACCATGAACCACTACGATTTTGACCGGGAAATAGACCGCTGCCACACAGGCTGCATGAAGACCGACGCACTGCTGCCGATGTTTGGCCGCGATGATATACGCGCCATGTGGATCGCCGACATGGACTTCCCCACCCATCCCGCTATCACCGACGCGCTCCTGAAGCGCGCATCGCATCCGGTCTACGGCTATGCCGCCGTGCCCGATGAATACTGGAATTCCATAATATCGTGGCTCGACCGCCGCCACGGGTGGAGGGTGACGCGCGAGATGCTCACATTTACTCCCGGCGTGGTGAGAGGTATAGGCTATATTATCAATTTCTTTACCCGCAAGGGCGATAAGATAGTGATTCAGCCGCCGGTATATCATCCTTTCCGCCGCCTCATCGACGGAAACGGCCGCGTGACGGTGGAAAATCCGCTCGTGTGTGATGCCGACGATAATTATTCGATGGATCTCGAAGGTCTCGAGAAGATATTTGCCGAGGAGCATCCCGCCATGATGATACTCTGTAATCCTCACAATCCTATAGGCCTGCAGTGGAGCCGCGACACGCTTGCAAGTGTGGCTCGTCTGGCGGCGAAATATGGCGTGAAGGTGGTGTCGGATGAGATTCACGGTGACCTGATGCTGCATGGCCGCAAGCATTATCCTTATCTCGACACATGTGAGGAAGCCCGCATGACGGGTATAGCGCTTGGCGCTCCGTCAAAGACATTCAATATACCCGGATTGTCGAGTTCATGGATAGCGATAGCCGATGAGAAGCTGCGCAAGGAATTTTATGAATGGATGGAGGTAAATGAATTCGGCGAGCCCACGATGATGGCCGTGGTAGGTACCGTGGCCGCATATAACCACGCCGAGGACTGGCTCGATGAGGCGCTGAAATATATCGAGGACAATATCGCTGCCGTACAGGAATATTGCCGCGAACATATGCCGCGCATCAAGGCCGTGGCCCCCGAAGCTTCATTCCTGATATGGCTTGACTGCCGCGGACTGGGACTGGATCATGACGGATTGATCGACCTGTTTGTCAACCGTGCGCGTCTGGCTCTCAACGACGGAGCTATGTTCGGCCACGAAGGCGACGGCTTCATGAGGTTCAATGTCGCCGCCCCGCGTCACACCATCATTGCCGCCCTTGACCAGTTGCGCGAGGCTTTAGTGAAAGCAGGTCTGTGATTTTTAATCAAGATTAACCAAATTTTTAAGATGAAAAAAATACTTTTTCTCCTCTTTGCCGTGATGTTTACGGCTTTTGTAACCGAAGCAAAATCCAAAGCCGAGATAAAATTTGAGGCTGTGAGTCATGATTTCGGCACCATCCGTGCCAACGGAGGTAAGGTGACCGCGACATATAAGTTTACCAACACGGGCGACAAACCACTCGTGATAGTATCCGTATCCAACGGCGGCTGCGGCTGCACCGTGCCATCCTATCCCAAGATGCCCGTTCAGCCCGGCAAGGAGGGAGAGATTTCCATCACGTTTGATCCCCGAGGCCGCTCGGGTGAATTTGAGCGTGTGGTCAAGGTCAAGACCAATGCCGGAAATTCACGCCAGAAACTGACATTCTCAGGCACTATCATTCCCTGATACCACCATGCTACGCTTTTTTCTTATAGCTGCAGCAGCGTTATGTGCGATCACAAGTCAGGCTCAGGTGCGCTGGCTTGAAAAGATTCATGATTTCGGAGCTTTCGACGAGGATCTGGGCACCGTATACTGTGACTTCAAGTTGGTCAACGAAGGCACGGAACCGTTGGCCATAGTGGCCGCGAGAGCCAACTGCGGTTGCACCCGTCCGACCTTTTCACACGAGCCTGTCGCCCCCGGCGACACGGCTGTGGTGACCGTAGGTTTTGACCCGAAAGGTCGTCCGGGAAAGTTTGAGAAAAATATCTACGTGGAGACCGATGCCGAACGCTCACGCACGACGCTGAAGATACGCGGCACTGTGATAGGAGCAGGCAATACCCTCAAGTCGCGCTATCCGGTAGAGGCCGGTCCGATGCGTCTGCGCGGTACCACCGTGGCCTACGGCCCTGTGATAAAAGATCACTCCGCTGTGAAATCGCTCGAAGGCTACAATGCTTCGCCCGACACACTGCATCCCGTAATCACGGGTGCACCCAAATACATCAATGTGATATGCGAGCCCAAGACTGTGCCTCCCGGCGAGCAGTTTGTGGTAAGCTGCATATTGCATTCTGATCTCAGCAATGACTGGGGACTTACCACAGGCTCGTTTGGTCTCGCTCCACAGCCCGGCGACGACCCTGTCAATGTAGAGACCGTCGCTATAATCAAGGAAGACTTCTCAACCCTCACCCCGGCGCAGATGGACAAGCGCCCGGTGATGACGCTGAGCGAACCTCGTATCGACCTCGGTCATCTCGACCGCTCGCTGAAGAAAATCACCCACACGTTTAAGATCACCAACTCAGGTACCGATCCGCTGATATTGCGCAGCGTCACCTGCCAGGATCCCGCCGTGACACTCGACGTCTCGGCTGTGAAGATCAAGAAAGGAAAATCGGCGCGCGTTACGGTCACTGTCGATCCCTCTCGTCTCAAGCCTTCCGCTCCTCTTAATACCCGCATTTCCATCATAGCCAACGACCCAGTCAACCCCACCGAAATGATAAGACTGACGGGGGAGTGAAATTACAGGAGAAATCATGGATAAGAATACCCTTGAATTTGTGACATATTGTATCAGTAAACTTGCTCAACGGCTGAAATTGAGCCAGAGCGATGTTTATG
This sequence comes from Duncaniella sp., assembly GCA_029061025.1. GTDB lineage: Bacteria > Bacteroidota > Bacteroidia > Bacteroidales > Muribaculaceae > Duncaniella. The sequence goes on along the minus strand of JAIDSW010000076.1, from coordinate 37,473 downwards.
CCCGATTGAAAAGTTCAGGTATTCTATATGATTATATTGTACCTTCATATGACGTGCTTCATACATTCAGTTCCCGTTATCTGATGGACGATATTACTGATTTCATGAAAGAAAAAGGAGTATTACCTCAATGAAGCTGTATCATTCTTCGTATATTTCGGTCGGCAGGCCTGATACGGAACATTCCCGGGATTTTCTTGATTTTGGCAGAGGATTTTACCTGACTTCAATGGAGGATCAGGCTGTGAGATATGCTCAGCGCTTTCTGCGTCGCAACAAGGAGGCTTGGATAAATACTTATGAATTGGAATTTGATCCTGCCGAATGGAAGATTCTCGAATTTGATGCCTACGACAAGATTTGGCTTGACTTTGTATCGAAGTGCAGGGCGGGTAAAGATGATACTGACTTTGATATGGTGGTAGGTGGTATTGCTAACGATAAGGTTATTCAAACCCTCGACAGATATTTTGAAGGAGAGTTATCGGAAAACGAAACACTCGGATTGCTTAAATATGAAAAGCCTAATAATCAGTATTGTATCAGATCACAAATGATGCTGAATGACTGCCTTAAACACATTGAAAGCCGAAAACTATGACCGAAGAAAGCAGAACAGTGATACGGGCATCAAAAGTGGCAAAAATTATTATGAGCCTGTGTGAATTATTTGGAATTTCATTAGATGAAGCCACCGATATGTACTATACCTCAGCTGTATCTGATATGATAGAGGAAGGAGTAGCGGATCTACAATGCCGTAGTGAGAAATATCTCGCAACATTGATATGGGAAGAAAATCACGAGGGTGAGAGGAAATAGATTATTTTGACTTTTGGGAGATTTGTGCTAATTTTGTTATCAGATAGACAAAGCAAAATCTCTACCCGATGGACAATATACAGCATCCTGAAAATGAGAGCTGCTACCGGTCGCTTAATGTGAATCAGGGCCCCGAGAAGCAGCCGCCTGTGGTTAATCCTTACCTTACCCGCGTGCGCCGCAAGCCCCTCCCCTCGGCCGGAGAGCTTGTGGAAGGTATACTCAAGGGTGACGTGACAGTACTGTCGCGTGCCGTCACGCTTATCGAAAGCCTCAATCCGCAGCATCAGGCTGTGGCGCAGGAGGTGATTGAGAAATGCCTGCCCTACTCGGGCAACTCGCGGCGCATAGGTATCACCGGTGTGCCCGGTGCAGGTAAATCCACGTCGATAGATGTGTTTGGCCTCCATGTGCTGCGCGACGGCGGCCGTCTGGCCGTGCTTGCCATCGACCCGTCGAGCGAGCGCACCAAAGGCAGTATTCTCGGTGACAAGACGCGCATGGAGAAGCTCTCGCAGCATCCGTCGGCATTCATTCGCCCCAGCCCTTCGGCTGGGTCACTGGGCGGTGTGGCGCGTAAGACACGCGAAACTATAGTGCTCTGCGAGGCCGCAGGTTTTGACAATATTTTCGTCGAGACCGTAGGTGTGGGTCAGAGCGAGACCGCCGTGCACTCGATGGTCGACTTCTTTCTGCTTATCCAGCTTGCCGGCACGGGCGACGAACTGCAGGGCATAAAGCGCGGCATCATGGAGATGGCCGACGGTATTGTGATCAACAAGGCCGACGGTGACAATATCGACCGTGCACGCCTGGCTCAGGCACAATTCCGCAGCGCACTGCATCTTTTCCCGCCTACGGCTTCAGGATGGCAGCCCGAGGTGCTCACCTACTCAGGCTATTTCGAGCTCGGCATTCCCGAGGTGTGGGATATGATCGACCGCTATTTCGCTTTCGTGAAAGCCAACGGATATTTCGAGCGCCGCCGTCTGGAGCAGGCCCGTTACTGGATGTATGAGACCATCAACGAGAAGCTGCGCGACCATTTCTATTCCAATCCCGTGGTTGAAAAGATGCTCGCCGAGAAAGAGGAGCGCGTGCTTGCCAATTTGCAGAGCTCGTTTACAGCCGCCCGCGATGTGCTCGACGCCTACTTTAAAGAATTGAAAATCTAAAATTTAGAATGGAAAAATTCTTTTAGAATTGAAAATTTAGAATGGAGAATTTAGAATTATTAGCTGTTACATCAGCAATTCTAAATTCTCCATTTTCAATTTTCAATTTTCAATTTTCAATTTATAATACCGGAAGTATTGCCTTGGGAAACGGCGGTAAAAGCAGCGAGAGTGCACGGGCGAGATATTCGGCGGCGAGATTAGAGAAGGCATTGGCGGCTGCCGGCGACTCGGGACGCCACACACGCATGACTGACGCTACCGTGCCGAGTGCTATTATCTGTTCCATCGCCGACAGAAGCATATCGGCTTCCACGCTGCCGAATCCTCGTGGAGTGTTGAAGCTTAGATTAAACCGATCGAAATCCATGTCGGCCTGAGGTATCTCGGCTTCATCGATATACCGGCGTAGATTTATGGTCATTTCTATATAAGACTGGAGCATGAGCTGCTTCACGAGCGGAAGCCTGAAATCCTCGAGCAGCGGGCTGAGGGGATGCGCGCCGTCGCCCTCGCCGTGATTGTCGGCAAGAATCTGCATTGCGGCGAGGGAGCGGGCGATGGGGAGAATTTTCTCCGTGTAGAGTGTGTAGTTCATAGAATTGATTGGTATTCGTCAGATTTTCGCCGCGATATGTCGGGCTGTAACGGGTGAGATGAAGAAGCTCGATGCGGTGGCTGTGCGAAGCACCGTCTCTACTGCCCTATGGTAGCCGTAGCCGCGGGCCTCAAACGAGGCTACCTTGCGGCTGATTTCTTCCCACATGGATCGGCGTAACGGGCTGATTGTGCCAAGCTCTCCGCGGCGGTATTCGCGCACGGTGCGCACGGCCATGTCATAGCTCACGTAGTAACACGGGGCGGCTGATGCGGCTGCTTTTGCAGCGAGAGACGAGAGCGACTCGGGAGCGTGGTTGAGTTCCATTATTTCCTTGCAGCGGCGCGCGAAGTCGCGGTTGCGGCGATCGACAAGTTCAAGCATATAGATAAGATTTAGGTTGTGGTTATTTACTATTATCGTTGCAAAAATACCACGATATGTGGGCGTAATAACCATACCGCACTGTTAATTGCTGTTAATTTTGCAGATTCCGGCGCATTGTGCAAGCTTTTCATCGCGCACGGTGCGGAACGTATTGAAAGTCTCGAAAATATCGAGCAGGGCTATGGCTGAGTTTTGGATCTGGCTCTCAAACATGGTGGCCGATTGGTTGGCGGCCGAAGTCTGCCCCTGTAGAGCCGCCGATACGCCCGAAATCTGGCGCATCATGTTCATCTCGATGTCGAGCAGACGGGCGGCATTGTCGGTCGACGCCTCGGAATTGAGCTGGGTGGGAATGCGGCCTGCGGTGCCGTCGATGGGTATCACGCCGCCGGGACGGTTCCATAGCGCCACGGCGTCGGCTATCGAAAAACCGTCGGGTTGCGCTTCGAGCGGATACAGAAGCACTCCTTTGGCCGATACCGCCAGCACGTGGTCAATCATGGTGATGAGGCGGTTGATGTGACGCTGCTGCTCCACGATATCCTCTATGAAGGGGTGCACCTCACCGTCGGTGAGCGGATAGAACTTCACTACAAACGGGTGTGATCCGTCGGCATACGGCGATACCGTATGGTCGAGCAGCATGCCGCAGGGAGCATAATAACGGCAATGCCATTCCACCTTATAAGAGGTTGACGACGATGCCGAGCGGCGGTTGCCGGTGTAGTCGAGCGTCCACACCTCTATCACGCGGCATTTACCGTCGGCCGAAGCGCTGAAAAAGGTGCCGGGATGATGTGAGAAAGCGGTGGAAGAATCGTCATCGCGGCAGTTGCGACGCCACGTGTCGCGTATCATGCGCGCCCGTCGGGCATTTCCGTGTCCGAATCTCATTATCATCTGCTCGCAGTCCATCTCGTGGAGCATGCCTATAAGTTCGATGTCGGTGCCGCGCGGGTCAGTGAACGGATTGCAGAAAAACAGTGCCGGCGAGACTTTGTCGGCCCACGCTCCGCATCCTTCGGGTCGCTTCTCGGCCACCACGCGCTGAATGGCGCAGCCTGATATGAGAAACTCCTCGAGAGTGCGCGCATCCAGTTCGTCGAGGCGGTTGAAGGCCGGTGCGGCACTTTCTTTGCGCTTCTCGGCGGCTATATTGTAGCGGAAGCGCCCCACCACGCTCTTTACGAGCGAACGCAGCAGATTGTTGGTAAGCGGGGTCTTGCCTAATGAGCGCACGGCATCACCCTCGGTGATGATATGCCCCGAGGCATCGGCCACGGGCCACGACCATTGGTCGCCATAGGTGAAATTCTTGAGCCTGGTACGGGAGCGGCGCAGCGGTGCCATAGCCTCCCATGCCGCATGGGCGCGTTCAAAGGGTGAAGTCATATTTCGGTTCATCTTCTAAGATTGTGGTTAAAGCTGAGGAATCAAATTCATAAATGCCGTCGGTCATCACCACGGCGCGGAATGTCAGCAATTCGTCGCCGTCGATATACGGATACAGGCTTATGACATTTGAGTGCATGAGTGCCACCGGATCGTCAGGTCCCGACATGGTGAGCGGGCTTGCCTGACGGCGGCGCACGCGGCGTATCGTCCCCTCGGGGAAAGCATTGTCGTGAAGGATGCGTGCCGGGGCATTCCAGCCGCGCATCGTCACCGAAAGTATTCTCACCACTTCGGGAGGCACCACCACTTGCCCGCCGCCGCGGCCGTCGGGTCGCACTTCGAGTGCATCTTCAATATCGCGGGGCGCGAGCATGTGTTCGGGCGCCGTGAGCAGCAGGTTGAAATACCATTTCTTCACCTCCTCGGTGACTATCATATCCATGTCGATGCCGTCGTTGCGGCTCACGACAGCCGCGAGCGGCACGGTGTTGAGGCGGCGCAGAGTGAGCCATCGCTCGTTCATCTGCGATTGGGTCAGTGTGAGTTTCATATTTGTGATGTTTTAGCGCAAAGTTACCTCCACAGCGAGCTGCGATATTGCGATAGTAGACGGGAAGCAGTATATTTGCAATCGAAATAATTATTACTCACTCGTTTGTAACACGATGGATGATACCAATCCCTACTTGCGGGAGCCGGCTGCGCCGCGCTACAACCGCCGTGCACATCCCCATGATTATACCCGCCCTGCCCGGTATATGATCACCCTCAAGGTGGCGCCTCACATTCCGGCACTTTCTGTCGTAACGGGCAATCCGGCTGAAGCGGAAGGGAATGATGCCCCGAGGGCTGTGAGATCAGTCGCAGGTGAGGTTTTCGAGAAAATATTCGCCCGCGCAGTTGCAGGCCAATCGTGACGGCTGGATTGATTGTATTGAAAACGGAGGCGTCCTCATCTCGCCCTTTATTCATCCGGTGGAGAATGATATGAGAAAAATGGCCGTGGAGAGCGGCGGCTCGATAGTGAGAATTACCGACAACGGCTTTCCTGAGCGGTTTTCACCCTCGGGGAGGGAATTTGAAATGCCGGGATCAGGAAGGCTACTGCTCTTAGGCGAGCTGAATTACGATTCCCGTAAGCAGAATATGAGCTACCGTTGGGCCGCCCGCCTCAACCGATTGGCCGAGATGCTTGCCTCCCACCCCGAAGGAATGACCATGCGCCTCGCCTCAAGGTGAAAAAAATTCCTCACTTCGATCGTGCTCCGAACGAAGTGAGGAATTATGAGAATAATAGCTATTTTTTATGCGAGATATTCCTTGACAAGGGCGGTGACGGCATCGGTGGTGAAGCCGAATTTCTCGTCGAGCACCTTGTAGGGAGCTGATGCACCGAAGTGGTCGAGACCGAATACCTTGCCGTTGCGACCCACCACGCCGCGCAGCGTAGAGGGCAGACCGGCCGTGAGACCGAACACCTTCACGTCAGCGGGAATCACACTCAGGCGATATTCCTCGGGCTGGATGTCAAAGAGACCTATCGAGGGAACGGATACCACGCGGGCTTTCTTGCCTTCGGCGGCCAGACGCTCGGCAACCTCAACGAGGAGCGAAACTTCCGAGCCGTTGGCCACGAGCACCACGTCGGGGTTCTCGGCCTCTACCACCACGTAACCGCCGCGCTTCATGCCGGCTTCAGCCTCGGCATAGCGGTCAGATGCCACGGCGGGCAGATCGGGGAGATTCTGGCGCGAGAGCACGAGAGCGGTGGGGGTGTCGAAGTTTTCCATCGCCATCTTCCATGCTACTGAAGTCTCCACGGCGTCGCCGGGACGGAGCACGAGCATCGAGGGACGGCCTGCGAAATTCTTGAGCTCTTCCATGAGGCGGAGCTGTGCTTCCTGCTCCACGGGCTCGTGGGTGGGACCATCCTCGCCCACGCGGAATGCGTCGTGAGTCCAGATGTATTTCACGGGGAGTTCCATCAGGGCAGCCATGCGCACGGCGGGCTTCATGTAGTCGCTGAACACGAAGAATGTGCCGCATGCGCCTATCACACCACCGTGGAGCACGATACCGTTCATGATGGCGGCCATGGTGAGCTCCGATACACCGGCGTGGAGGAATGCGCCCGAGAAGTCGCCGTTGGTGAACGGATGGGTTTTCTTGAGGAATGCGTCGGTCTTGTCGGAGTTGGCCAGGTCAGCCGACGATACTATCATATTGTTGACCTTCTCGGCGAGCACTGCGAGCACGTCGGCCGAGGCCTGACGGCTGGCGATGTTGGCCTTGTGAGGTATAGCTTTGTAGTCGATTTCGGGAAGCTTGTTGGCAAGGAAATCCTTGAGTTCGCGGGCGAGTTCGGGGTTGGCGAGTTCCCAATCGGCCTGAGCCTTGCGGCGTTCGGCCACGATGGTGCGCAGCTCGGCATGACGAGCCTCGTAGAGCTTCTTCACGTCGTCGAAAATCACGAAGGGATTCTCGGGATCGGCGCCGAGATTACGCATCGTGGCGGCATAGTCGGCACCGGCGGCGCTCAGAGGCTGGCCGTGGGTGGAGCACTGACCCTCGAAATTGGAGCCGTCGGCCTTCACCACGCCGCGACCCATTACGGTGTGACCTATGATGATGGTGGGGCGCTTGGTCTCGTGCTGAGCGGCGGTGAGAGCCTGAGCGATTTCCTCGGGGTTGGTGCCGTCGATTTCAAGCACATTCCAGTGCCATGCACGGTATTTTGCTGCCACATCCTCGGTGTCAACGGCGTTGACATAAGTGGAGAGCTGCACCTTGTTGCTGTCATAGAACATGATGAGGTTGCTCAATCCCAGGTATCCGGCGATACGGCCTGCGCCCTGAGAGATTTCCTCCTGTATACCGCCGTCGGATATGAAGGCGTAGGTCTTGTGGCTCATCCACTCGCCGAACCGTGCGGCAAGAAAGCGCTCGGCAATGGCGCAGCCTACGGCCATCGTGTGACCCTGGCCGAGAGGACCGGAGGTGTTCTCTACGCCGCGCTCGGGGTGAAGCTCGGGGTGACCGGGTGTGGGAGAGCCCCACTGGCGGAACTGCGAGAGTTCCTCGGTGGTATAGTGTCCGAAAAGAGCCAGCACGCTGTAGAGCATGGGCGACATGTGGCCGGGATCGAGGAAGAAGCGGTCGCGACCGAGCCATTTGGGATCATCGGGGTCAGTGACAAGAAATTGTGAATAAAGCACATTTACGAAGTCGGCGCCGCCCATGGCACCGCCGGGATGTCCCGATTTGGCCTTTTCGACCATCGAGGCCGCCAGAGCGCGGATATTGTCGGCCGCGCGGTTAAGAGTCTTGATATCCATTTGATAGGTAATATGATTGGTATTTCTTATTGTATTTCCGGTCTTTGTTATCAATGCGTATTTCGCTGAATATCGCAGCAATATACCGCAAATATAAGCATTTTTCGTGATAATACCCGATATTTTCAGTGAAAAACGAGTTGCGGATGCACGGGAATCTTGCCCGCGCACCCGCAATTATTCGTTACGATGAGGTGATGTTACTTGTTCTTGATCTTCTCGAGCTGGCGTTCGATGGCTTCGAGGCAGAGGTCAACGGCTTCCTCGAAGGTGTCGGCAGTCTTGTCGGCCACTACTTCTTCCTGAGGCAGGAGGACTTTCACGATGGCCTGCTTGTTCATGGCCGTCTCGGGTTTCACTACTTTGAGAGATACGTCGGCGGTGGTGATTGCCGGGTTATGACGGGCGACGCGCTCGAGTTTCTTGTTGATAAACGCGGTGAGTTTCTCGGCGATGTCGAAGTGGATGGCTTTGATGTTAATGTCCATTTTGTCCTCCTTTTTTTAGCGCACGGGGGTGTGCTTGTTGATAATTTTGTTGTAGTTCTCTATTACTCAGATGAGTATAAACCTGTGTCGAAGCGAGTGAGGCATGACCCAGAAGTTGCTTTACGGTGTTGAGACCGGCTCCGGCGTTGAGCATGTCGGTGGCCATGGAGTGGCGCATCACGTGGGGGCTGCGGCGGGCGGCGTGCACATCGGCCGCCTCCATGCAGCGGCGCATTATGCGGTATACGTCGTGACGCGATAGCGGAAGTCCGTTGACGCTCACAAGCAGCGTGTCGACATGTCGGGTGGCACCCTCCGGTGCCGGACGCAGTGGCCGGTAACTGTCGATCATCTCCGCCAGCCGCGGACTGATGGGGATGATCCTGTCTTTATTACGCTTGCCGTGCACTTTTAGTTCACGGCGACGTGTATCGGTGTTGATATCGAGCAGTCCGGTAAGCTCGCTGCAGCGCATGCCGGTGTCGTAGAGCAGCTCGCCTATAAGGCGGTCGCGGATGTTTTTGAACTCGTTGGCCGAGGCGTAGACGTCGCTTCCGGCGTCGAGCATCGCGGCCGTCTCGTCGGGGCGCACGTTGAGCGGCAGCCGCTTGGGGAGCCGCGGTGTGGTGAGCGCTGCCGCGGGGCTTGCTTTAAGCCCGTGGTTGCGCATGAGGAATTTGTAGAATGATTTCAGTGCCTGCACCTTGCGCTTGAGTGTGGCTGCCGACGCGCCGGTGCGGCTGAGATGCGACAGATACAGACGCAGATCCGACACCGTGACATCCATCACCTTGAGCTGCGACACATCGCCGCCAGTAGCCCATCCGGCCCATTGCTCGAGGTCGCGGCGATAGGCTGCCGCGGTATTGGGCGAATAGTTGAGTTCGAGACTCAGATAGTCGATGAAGCGGTCGATCATGGCAGTCGCTTTTAGGTGTATAGTGCAAATATAATTCAACGATATAAGAAAAGCAAGAAAAAAATCGTTATTTTTGTAACTCAAACTTTCAACCGATGCAACAACCATCCGTCACACCGGCCGGCAGCAAAGGGCGCCGGGTACTCGGCTACCTGCTCAAGTATGGTGTCCCGCTCATTATCACGGTGGGGCTCTGCTATCTGCTGTTTCATGATATAGATTTCGGCATGATGTTAGAGACCATACGCCGCGACTGCGATTTCCGCTGGATAGGCGCCGCCCTGGCCGTAAGTATTCTCAGTCATGTGCTCCGCGCCGCCCGCTGGCGCATTCAGCTGCGTGCCCTCGGTATCGACGCTTCGCTTTGGGAGCTCACGCTGAGTATCTTCGGCACTTATGCGGTAAATCTTGTATTTCCCCGCCTGGGCGAAGTGTGGCGCACGGGATTTGTGGCCGAGCGCCGGCAGGCACCGTTTGCCACCGTGTTCGGTTCGATGGTCGCTGATCGCCTCGCCGATACCATTACGGTGCTTCTCATCACCGGATTCACGTTTCTGCTCGCCGGCGCCCAGCTGGTGAGCTATCTGAGCCAGAACCCCGAGGCTTACGATACCGCCATGACCCTTGCCACCTCGCCGTGGCTCTGGCTCACTATAATCATCGTCATAGTAGTGCCGGCTTTTATCCTCGTGAAGTATCCCGAGGCCAAGGCCGTGGTGAAGATACGCGCGGTGTGGCAGCGCCTGTGGGACGGGTTTGCCGTAATAGTGAAGATGCCCGGCAAAGGTCGCTGGCTGCTGCTCACGGCCGGAGTATGGGGCTGCTATTTCTTTCAGCTCTATCTGGCGTTTTTCTCGTTTCCCGTCACGGCGCAGGTAGTGGCCGAGCATGGCGTCACGGCGGTGCTGGTGTGCTTCGTGCTGTCGAGCATCTCCATGGCCGTGCCAAGCAACGGCGGCATCGGCCCCTGGCAGTGGGCCGTGATATTCGGGCTTAGCCTCTACACGGTGCCGGGACTCACTACCGAATACGCGACTACATTTGCCAATCTCGTGATGGGTACGCAGACCCTTCTGCTCATCCTTCTGGGTATATTCACTTTCACCGCGATCGCCCTTCAGCGCAACCGCCCCTCATCACCATCATCAGCCTATGAATCTTGACCGAAACGAGGATTACTTCCTCCATGATTTCAATAACAGCGATAACGCCGGAAAAGCTCCCGATACCACTCCCGTGCCGGGGCAGACGGTAGATTTCACGTCATCATCACCTGCGCGCTCCGAGCCCGCAGCCGGAAATCCCGAGCTCAGGAAGCGCGGCGGCTGCCGGAAATTCTGGGTATGGTTTTTCGCGATCATCATTGTGGCTCTGGCCGTGACGGTGTCGATACGTTACTTCATACCTTATACCACCGACTCGCAGGTGCGCGGCTATGTGGTGTCGGTGGAGAAGCGCGGTATCGTGTGCAAGACATTTGAGGGCGAGATGGTGTCGCATGCCGCCCTCGAGGATTCCACCCGCATCTATGCCCGCGAAATCAATTTCTCCATCCCGTCTGATTCCCTCGCCCGCGTGCTTCAGAGCTATCAGGGTACCGGCCGTCCGGTCACCGTGACACTTGAGCGATATTACGGCACTTTACCCTGGCGAGGAGCATATCCTACGGTTGCCGTGGCAGTTGAACCGGGAATTTAAAGAAGTTTTTACCAAATTTGCGTTAAAATTCTATTAAAACTATCATTTTGTTAGGAATTGTCACGGAAATTTACTACTTTTGTATTGCTTTGCCGGAAAAAGGAGGAAAAATCGTCGGCGCGAGTAGCGTAGACGGCGGCAAAGGGAAGTTCCTCCACCCATCTAACTGTTTATAGAAAAGAATAATAACACAGACAATCACCCTATTAAAATTGGACATGAAGCAAATCTTTTTAGCAATCTTGCTGGCTGTGGGTGCAATAGGCGCCTGGGCCAACCCCGTGTCACAAAGCCGTGCCGAAGAGGCTGCCAAAATGTGGATAAAGGCCCGTTCGGGTCAGCAGACCACCGTGAAGCAGGTTCTCACTGCTAAGGACCGGTATTATATCGTAAATCTCGCGCCTGCCGGTTGGGTGATCGTTTCGACCGACGACGCTGTGGATCCTATCATCGGCTACAACCTTGAAGGAAACCTCGACGTGACCGATCTCCCTGAAAACATGCGCGCCGTTATCGACGAGATAGGCGACGTAAATAAATTTGAGGCCCGCCGCCGCACTTCCGTGTCGGCCGCTTGGACCAACATGGCAGCGGAGTTCTCCCGTGCCGATGATGGCCGTATCGACCCGCTCATCAAGGTCAACTGGACTCAGGACGGAAACTTCAGCAAATACTGTCCCTCCAATGCGTCGGGACGTGCGCTCGTAGGTTGCGTGGCAGTGGCCATGGGTCAGGCTATGACCGTGCAACGCTGGCCCAACAAGGGTCAGGGTGTGTTCCGCTACGTTCCTGCCGGTTACACCGCTCAGGAAGTGAACTGGGACAATGAGAAGCCCTACGACTGGGACGCTATCATCAACGGCACCAACTCCAACGACGAGGCTGCCCGCCTGCTCTATCACGCCGGTGTATCGGTGTCGATGGGTTATGGCGCCAACGGTTCAGGTATCCCCTCCAATGAGGTGAGCCGTATATCCAACGCTCTCAAGAAATATTTCTGCTATCCTTCCGACGTCAACTATATATGGCGCGACAGCTACCACGGTGACTGGGATCGCCTTATCTACAATGAGCTCGCGGCAGGCCGCGCAGTGGTCTACAACGCTATCTCCCACACCAACACCGGTGCGAAAGATGCCGGCCACTCCTTCAATGTCGACGGTTTCGACGGCGCAGGCAAGTACCACCTCAACTGGGGTTGGAACGGCTCGGGCAACGGTTGGTTCCAGCTCTCCCGCCTCAACGTGAGCGGCTATGAGTACAACTACGATCAGGTGGCTGTAATCGGTATCGGTTCGCCCGAACGTGAGCTCCGCTCCATCGACCTTACCGAAACCACCATCGACGAGAAGCTCCCCGCCGGTACGGTAGTAGGTGAAATTCTTGTCAACGGCGAAGCTCCCAAGGCTGCTTACAATCTCAAGGTGCAGGGCTCTTACGACGCTGCCCTCAAGGGATTCCCCGAAGTACCCTTCGCTATCAAGGACGGCAACCTCGTGACTACAGCCGAGCTTGATGCCACCAAGCCCACCATCGGTATAGAAATTTCGGCTCAGACCGCCAAGGGCGACCGACTCACCGCCGAGTTTACTATCAATGTGGTGGCTTACCGCAAGATCGAGAAAGCGACTTCGCTTGCCTATGACCGCAACACTGGCGAATTCACTCTCAAGACCAAGCATGGCGTCACTTACACCCTCACCCGTCCCGACGGTACTCAGATTGGCTCGGCACTTCTCGAGCCCCTGCCCAAGTTCTCTTTCAATAAGTCGCAGCTCGGCGACGGCGAGAACACTCTCACCCTCACCACCTCCGACGGTGATACCAAAGTGCTCAAGATAAAGAAATAATTCAACTCAATCCTGACGAAATTACTCCTATGAAATTCTCGAAATATCTTTATATAGCAAGCCTCGCGGCTTTTGGCTCGATGGCACTCACCTCCTGCGGTGAAAGCAAGGAGAACGAACCCGGCACCAACCCCGGCACCACTCCTTCGGAAAAGGCTCTCAAGATAAGCACCAATGTGCTCACCGAAGCTCAGGTCACCACTGAGCTGGGCGAAGCGGCCACTATGAACGTGTTTGTCAAGACCGGCAGCTCGCTCTCGTCGCAGGACTTCGTTAAGGGTGTCAAGGCTACTTTCCAGAACGGTGCGTGGGGTCTCTCGCCCGTGGTGGAGTTCACTACCCAAAACAATGCTCTCTTTGTCTACGCCGTAGCGCCTTTCAAGGCTTCAGGCTCGTTTGACCCCCTGCGTTACCCTGTCGACATCACCGAGCAGCAGGATGTGCTCTACTCCGGTAGCGCCGCCGCAGCCAACTATTCGCAGGGTATCACCACCGCCAAGCTCACCATGAAGCACGCTCTGGCCATGGCTTCGTTCAATATCTCGAAGTCGGGCTATGCAGGCGAAGGCAAGCTCACCGGACTCTCTGTCAACGGCGAGACTATCTTCACCGAAGGTGACCTCGATATCTCTACCGGTAACATCACCGGTACCAATCGCAAGGCGTTTACCGTTGACTTCAACAAGACTATCGACGCTGCCGGCTGGAAAGCCGATCTCCCCTCCATGTGGCTCATCCCCGCCTCTACCAAGGCTTCCCCCGCCACTCTCTCGGCTACCATCGACGGCAAGACCTACGAGGTGAATTTCCCCCAGGTCGACATCCGCGGCGGATTCCAGACCATCTTCCACCTCATCCTCTCCCCCAACGGACTCGTGTTCCGTCCTGACCAGACCCAGACCGTCTCTCTCAACCAGGGAACTGACGATCCTCAGCTCGCGCAGCTCTACGGTCAGCTCGTGTTCAAGGTAAATGCTCCCGAATTCAGCTTCCCCACCTTTACGGGCGACAACGTATTCGGTAACATCGTGGCCGGAAACACCATGCTCAACTATGCCATCGGAGGCAAGGTAATCCTCTCGGCAGGTACTTCCACCGATGTAGTGGTCGAGACCTGGAACTCTACCGGATTCACCCTCGACTCGCTCGAAGGCATCGAGTCAATCGACCTCTCGCAGTATTAATACCGCAGCATATCCTCTTACCATCTATACCCGCCCGGGAGCGAAGCCACCTTCGCTCCCGGGTTTAGTTTTATGGCAGAAGCTGAAGCTTCGCAGCTTTTTCAAATAAATTTGCTATATTTGTAAGTGTGTAGGAGCTTCAGCTCCCTTAATTTCAGCTCCCTTTAAATTATTGAAAAGATGGCTCGCAACTCTCAGCTCAAGCGTGCGTTATGGCACGACTACCGCTCGTCATGCCGGTACATGATCACGCTGTCCCGAAGGCGCGACTTTCCACCGTTAAGTGTTATTGAAGGAGACCCGCAGCTTCCGGCCGGCACCCGCGGCTCATGCCGTACCCGCTGGTCCCACACAGGCAAGAAAATCGCTGATCTGATTTATAACATGAGTGCGATCCATCCCGCCCTGAGAGCCGATCAATACGTGGTGATGCCTGACCATGTGCACATATTGCTGTGGGTACAATCGCCACTTCCCGAGCATCTTGGCTTCTATATAGCGCGATTCAAGAATGCCGTCAATCTCGCCGCGGGCGAGAATCACGTATTTGAAGATGGCTTCAACAACCAGATTGTTACCAGCAAAAGGGATCTCAACACCTTGTTTGCATATATCCGCGACAATCCCCGGCGACTGGCCGTGCGCCGCGCTTGCCCCGATTTCTTTAATCGGCGCGACAGTGTGAATATCGCCGGTCATGCGTGCATGGTTTACGGCAACATTCATCTCCTTGACAATCCGTTTAAAGAGCAGGTTGTGGTGCATCGGGCCGATTCCCCCGAAGTCTTATCCCGAAACAAGGAAACATGGCTCTATACCGCTGCCAACGGAGGTGTGCTCGTATCTCCGTTTATTTCGCAGGCCGAAAAGGCAATTCGCAATGAAGCAGAGGCAACTGGCGGCAAGATAATCCTGGTCACCCACGAAGCGTTTCCTGACCGATATAAACCCGCGGCTCATGATTTCGAGCTGTGTACTCAGGGCCGCTTGCTCATTATCTCGCTCGGCTATCCCTCCTGTACACCTCTTGCCCGCGATACATGCCTGTCGATGAACAACCTCGCACATACCATTGCGGCAACTTTCAAATCAGAATAAGCGTTATGTATTAAAATACACGATTATTTCGTAACTTTGCTACACTAATTTTCTGGTTAACTATGAAGCTCATAAAAGATACAGAGTTTGGCGGCGAGCGTCCGCTGTTTGCTTCGAGCGATCTCGCTCTTGAAAATGTCACCATCCACACGGGCGAATCCGCCCTCAAGCAGTGCCGCAACATCGTGGCCCGCGATTGCCGCTTCGAGGGCAAGTACCCTTTCTGGCATGTGGATAACTTCGCCATCGAAAATTGCCTTTTCACACCCGGCGCCCGCGCCGCGCTGTGGTATTCGCGCGACCTCATCATGAAAGATACCCTCGTGGAAGCGCCCAAGATGTTCCGTGACATGGATCATATCACCCTTGAGCGCGTGAAGATTCCCGATGCGCAGGAGACACTCTGGCACTGCCGTGACATTCAGCTGCGCGACGTGGAAGTAGCCAATGCCGACTATCTTTTCATGCACTGCGACGATATCGATATTGACCGTTACACCCAACACGGCAACTATTCGTTCCAGTATTGCAATCGCGTGACCATACGCAACGCCGAGATACACTCCAAGGACGCTTTCTGGAACACTACCGACGTCACCATAATCGACTCGACAATCTCAGGAGAATATCTGGGCTGGCACTCGCGCCGCCTCAAGCTCGTCAACTGCCACATATCGGGCACACAGCCCCTCTGCTACTGCCGCGACCTTGTGGTGGAAAATTGCACTTTTGACGCCGACTGCGACCTGGCTTTTGAGGATTCGTCGGTCGATGCCGTAGTTACCTCACCGATCACGAGCGTCAAGAATCCCCGCACAGGTTCGATTAAAGCCAAGTCGATAGGCGAGATTATCATAGATGCCAATGTGCTCGCTCCCGCCGACTGCAAGATTTCAACCGATGAGCAGCTTTGATGAAGCGGTAGTGCGCCGTAACACCGGCTCCTACAAATGGGATACCCCGGCCGCCGACGATGTCATACCCATGTGGGTGGCCGATATGGACTTCCGCGCGCCCGACTGCGTGGTCGACGCGCTGCGCCGCCGCGTGGATCACGGAGTATTCGGCTACACCAAGGTGCGCCCCGAATTTTACTCCGCCCTTACCGGCTGGTTTTCCTCGCGTCACGGCTGGGAAATAAATACTGACAGGCTCATATATACCTCAGGGGTAGTACCCGCCGTATCGGCCATTATAAAAGCCGTCACGCGCCCCGGCGACGGCGTGGCGCTCCTCACGCCGGCCTATAACTGCTTCTACTCATCGATACGCAACAACGGCTGCATGCTCCGCAGCGTGCCCTTGTTGATGACCGCTGCCGGTTATGCCATAGATTTCGATGCTCTCGAAGCCACGCTCAGCGACCGCCGCACTCCGCTGCTCATATTCTGCAACCCGCAGAATCCCGGTGGCCGTGTGTGGACTCCCGACGAGACCCGCCGCGTGGCCGAGATTGCGCGCCGCCACTCCACTTTCGTGATCTCCGACGAAATCCATTGCGAGCTGACATTCCCGGGCGTGGATTATACACCTTATGCTACGGTTGCTACCGACGGTGCTGACCGTTGGGCCGTGTGTGTGTCGCCGAGCAAGGCGTTCAATACCGCCGGACTTCAGATCGCATGTATCGTGGCCTCTGATGACGATGCCGCGCGCCGCATTGACCGCGCCATCAACGACAATGAGGTGTGTGACGTGAATCCCTTCGGTGTAGAAGGGCTCATAGCCGCATATACCCCCGCCGGAGCCGCCTGGCTCGATGAGCTGCGTGTGTATCTCCACGGCAACTTCACCCGGCTTGCCGCCTTTATTGACTCTCACCCCGCCTTAGGCTGGAAACTCACACCCATGGAGGGAACATATCTCGCATGGATAGACGTGAGCGCAAGCGACCTTGACGGCGATGCCACTGCCCGTAGACTGCTCGAAGATGCCCGCATCATGGTGAGCGAGGGGAGTGATTACGGCCCCGGAGGCGAAAACTTTATCCGTATCAATCTCGCCTGCCGGCGTCACACGCTCGACGAGGCTCTTAACCGCATAGAATCCGCGCTGCTCAAGTGAAACTCTCGGAGCGACTGCTTGCCAAGATACGTGAGGGCGAGCCGATGACATTCGGCGAGCGCCTTCACCTGATCGTGCTGCTAAGTATCCCCGCTATCCTGGCTCAGGTGTCGCTCACGGCGATGTTCTATATCGATGCCTCGATGGTGGGTTCGCTCGGCGCTGAGGCTGCCGCATCGGTGGGCCTTGTGGAGACCACAACATGGCTGTTCGGCGGACTATGCTCAGCGGCCGCCACGGCATTTTCAGTGCAGGTTGCTCACCGCCTCGGCGCGTCTGACAAGGCCGGCGCTCAGGCCGTGGTGCGTCAGGGCACGGTGGCCGTGGCAATATACGGCGCCATCATCGCTGCCATAGGTCTTGCCATAAGCCCGTATCTTCCCATATGGCTCGGCGGTAACGATGATATCAACCATAATGCGTCGCTTTACTTCGCGATTTTTTCAGCCTGCCTGCCCGTGTATACGCTCAGCACCCTTGCCGGCGCCGTGCTCCGCTGCTCGGGCAACATGAATACCCCCAGCGCGCTCAATATCTTTATGTGTGTGCTCGATGTGGTGTTTAATTTCTTTCTCATCTTCCCCTCCCATGACTTCACCGTGGCCGGGATTGCGATTCACCTTCCCGGTGCCGACCTGGGAGTGGTGGGCGCGGCAATAGGTACGGGTCTTGCCGAACTCATCACGGCTATACTCATGAATTACGTGCTTTGGCGTCGTTCGCCGCAGATTGATATGCGTCAATCGGGAAGCTTTGCCGTGACACGTCCGGTGCTTCGTCGTGCGTTCAAGATAGGCGCACCCATCGGCCTGCAGCAGTGTATCATGTGCGGAGCGCAGATAATGTCGACCGTCATAGTGGCTCCCCTCGGAACTATAGCTATTGCGGCCAACTCGTTTGCCATCACTGCCGAGAGCCTCTGCTATATGCCCGGATTCGGAGTGAGCGATGCCGCAACGACCATAGTGGGACAGTGTGTGGGGGCGCGCCGCCGCAAGCTCACGCGCGAACTTGCCTATCTGTGTGTAAGTCTCGGCATGGCCGTGATGGCCGTGATGGGTGCCATTATGTGGATAGGTGCTGACGGCATGATTGGGCTCATGACACCCTCGGAGGAGATACGCCGCCTCGGTGCGTCGATATTGCGCATCGAAGCCTTTGCCGAGCCTATGTTTGCGGCCGCTATAGTGAGCTACGGCGTGTTTGTGGGTGCCGGCGACACTCTCATACCCTCGTGCATGAATTTCGGCAGCATATGGCTCGTGCGCCTTACATTGGCCGCCCTGCTTGTGGGCACGATGGGGTTGACGGGCGTGTGGATCGCAATGGCTGTGGAGCTCTCGTTCCGCGGTCTCATATTCCTGCTCCGTCTCCGCTCCTCGCGCTGGCTGCCAGAGCCGAAGCCTGAGTGACAACCATCATCTGAAAGAAAAAAAACAGAAGGCGCAGTTGTAACTATCCGCCCGTAGCTGCGTCTTATGTGGTAGTAACCAAGAATTATCGTGATATCAATTTCTCTCCAATGAAAAAGGTACTTTCGTTTCTCCTCGTTTCTTTATTATTTCTGACTGCCCGTGCAGGAAATGTGGTGACACTTGTTGATGACAGCGACAGGTCGCCCGTGACAGGCGCTGCTGTAGTTTCGTCGGCGGGTATTATCCTCGGTGTGACCGATGCGGAAGGCCACATTTTGATAAACGAAAAAGATTATCCCCTGTCGTTGCGCTGTCTCGGCTACGAACCGCTTACGGTGGACATGCCGGCCGATACGGTGGCTATGTCGCCGGCTACTTATGCCCTCGGTGAAGTGATTGTGACGCCCGTGGATCGTCCCGTAACCCGGGTGCTCACCTATGCCCGCGAGTATTGCACCGGTATAGTCAGCGGTGACACCATGCAGGTGTTCAACGAATATATGCTTGAATTTTTTCTTGCCGACGGGAAGGTGAAGGGTTACAACAGTTATGACGCGCATCCGTCGGTGTGCAGAGTGCGCCGCTACGGTCGTATTGCCAACGATGAAGGACAAGATGTGGTGTTGCGTCCCGACTCCCATGATGCACTTGGCTCTCTGTCGTTTATGGGAATTCTTGCAAGTGTTCCTTCCGCTGATGTGAAAGTGTCGGAGCGGATGAAATCAGGAGCCGCTTCCGATACGGTGGCCGGCAAGCATTTCCCGAAATATGTATATCGCAACTTCAATGATATGTTTATAGTCGAGCATGATCATCTTGCCGATAATAAGAAGCATGTGTGGAGTCCGATGTTTTTCAAGCTGCTCGGCTGCACTATGGAGATGAGCAATTACGTGGAGTCAGCTGCATTTCACCGCAACGATTCGTGCAATTACGGTCTGAAAGATTATATATTCACTACATCAACCCTGCACGTGCTGGTCAAGGGAAAATGGATGAAAAAGATGATGGATACCGATCGTCCGTATGAAGTCGACTGCTATCTGGAACAATATCCCGTGGAGATTACGCATTATACCGTCGATGAATACAAGGATTTGAAAAAGAATAAGATGCGCCACGAGAGATTCCGTGTTCCCGAAATAGTCCAGCCATTGCCTGCGGCCGTGGAGCGCCTTGTGGCGCGGGTTGAGGAGGAGGAGCGCCGTTAGTGGCATGAAATCCCTGAGATTAATGAGAAAATGATTATCGGGCAGCGAAATGGTTGATTAGTCAACTATTTTGCTGCCTGCTTTGTTATATCGGTATGAAAACGGAAACTACATCAGCTTATGCGATACCCAATGTAGGGTGCCTGATAGGCAAAGCTTATCAGAAGCTCACATCGCAGCTTGAAGCCGCACTCAAGGCTGCGGGTCTCGACATAACGGCTTCGGAGTATCTTGTACTGCGTGTGCTCTACAATCGCGACGGTTTGCAGCAATGTGAGATCGTCGATACATTGGGCAAGGACAAGGCCTCGGTGTGCCGCACGGTGGCTTCGCTTTCACGCAAGGGACTTGTCGATACCGAAGCGATAAGCCACAAATGCCTGCGGGTGTGGTTGTCCCTCTTGGGCAGGGATCTGCAACCCGCCATCCTTGCTGTAGCCTGTGAGCGTCATCAGGCTCTTGCTTCGATGGTGAAGGAGGGTGATATGGAGGTTTTCGTAAGAGTGCTGAATCAAATATTAGACTAACAACTTTACATAAAAACAAAAAGAAGAAAGGAAACAAATTATGATGACAATTACTGTATGGAGCGATTTTGCATGTCCTTACTGCTATATCGGTGAGGCTCGTCTCGAAAAGGCTGTGGAGGAACTCGGCATGACCGATGATGTGAAGATAGATTATCGTGCGTTTGAGCTCGATCCGGGCGCTCCTCGCCAGGTCACCACCACCACTCCCGAGCGTTTTGCCATGAAATATCGTCTCAGTGTCCCCGAGGCCGAGGCGCAGATAGAGCATATTTCGGCACTTGGACGTGAGGAGGGTATCGATTTCCGCTACGCCACCACGCGCTACAGCAATACATTCGACGCCCACCGCCTTATGAAACTCGCCGAGGCTGAGTATGACTATGCCACGGTGACGAAATTGAATCATCTGCTTTTCGATGCCTACTTCACCCGCAATCTCGTGCTGGCCGACCGTGATGTGCTTGTATCGGTAGCCACCGAGGCCGGCATGGACGAGGCGAAAGTGAAGGCTGTGCTTGATTCCGACCGCTTTGCCGACGATGTGCGCTTCGACGAGCGCGAGGCTCAGATGCGCGGCGTGCGCGGCGTGCCCTATATGGTGTTCAACGGTGAGTTTGCCGTGCCCGGGGCATTGTCGGCCGATGCGATGAAAGAGGCTCTGCGCCGCGCCGAGCGCCGCATGAAAGAGGCCGAGGATGCCGCCCCGGCTGAGGAACGTCCGCATGCCTGCGGCCCTGAAGGATGTGTGTTATAAGGAGGGAGAAGCTATGGTAAGACAGATACAGGTGCAGGGTGTATTCGCCGAGAACAGCTATCTGTTTATCGACGATGACACCCGGAGCGGTTTCATAATCGATCCCGGCGCTCAGGCCGGGGTCATATATGACGCGGTGGTGCGCGGCGGGTATACTATAGAGAAAATCCTGCTGACCCACGGCCATTTCGACCACTTCGGCGCTGCCGAGCTTCTGCGCGAGAAACTTGCGGCTCCCATATATATCTACACTCCCGATGCGCGTTATCTCACCGATACGGCTCTGAATCTGAGCGGTGCGGTAGGTCAGCCGATCACTGTGCCTCACTATGAGGAGGTGTATGACGGCGAGACAATTCGCCTCAAGGCCAACAATTCTTTCTCCCTAAAAGTCATCGCCACGCCGGGTCACACACCCGGCTCGGTGACCTATTGGTCGGAGGACGAGAAGGTGGCGTTTGTGGGTGACACGCTATATGAGCACGGTCCCGGTCTGACCCACTTTCCCGGCGGCAACCGCAGCGATCTGGAGCGGTCGATAGTGGAGCGTATCCTCACACTCCCGCCCGAAACCATGCTCTACTCCGGACACTCCTCCCCCGTCACCGTAGCCACCGAGCGCCGCCTGCTTCTCGGCTGACCTGCACCTATACAGTCGCGCCCCATGAGGAGCGGTCGAGGTTACGGTAGGAGATGGCTTCGTGGAGGTGGGCGGGCAGGATTTCGGCAGAGCCGTCGAGGTCGGCGATGGTTCGCGCCACTTTAAGGATGCGGTCGTAGGCGCGGGCGCTCATGTCAAACCGCTGCATGGCTTTCTTCAGTATCCCGTTACATTCGGGCGAGAGCTTTACGTAGAGGTTCAGAAGCCGTGTGGGCATCTGGGCGTTGCAGTGTATGCCGGCATGGGAGGCGAAGCGTCGCGACTGTATCTCGCGGGCGCGTATCACACGCTCGCGTATCTGTGCCGAGGTCTCGCCGTCGGTGGGTCCTGAAAGTTGCTCAAATGGCACCGGGAGTATCTCCACCTGCAGGTCGATGCGGTCGAGCAGCGGCCCCGATATGCGGCTGAGATAGCGGGATACGGCTCCGGGCTGACATGTGCACCGGCGTGTGGGATGGTTGTAGTATCCGCATGGACACGGATTCATCGACGCCACGAGCATGAAGCCCGCGGGGTAGTCGATGGAATATTTCGCGCGCGATATGGTGATATGCCTGTCCTCGAGGGGCTGGCGCATGACTTCGAGCACGGCGCGCGAAAATTCGGGAAATTCGTCGAGAAACAGTACTCCGTTATGAGCCAGCGATATTTCGCCCGGCATGGGATTGGAGCCTCCGCCCACGAGCGCCACGGGTGAGATGGTGTGGTGAGGCGCGCGGTAGGGGCGATGGGAGATGAGCCGCGAGCCGTTTTTGAGTTTGCCGGCTACGGAGTGTATCTTGGTGGTTTCGAGCGACTCGGTGAGCGTCAGCGGCGGGAGTATCGACGGGATTCGCTTCGACATCATCGACTTGCCGGCTCCCGGAGGACCTACGAGCAGAATGTTGTGGCCGCCCGCGCATGCCACTTCAAGGGCTCGCTTGACATTTTCCTGACCGCGCACATCGATAAAATCGGAGTCAAAACTCATGGCGGCGTTGAAAAATTCCTCGCGGGTGTTGACTATCGTGGGCTCAAGCTGCGTCACCCCGGTGATGAAGTCGATTACCTCGGCCAGCGACGAGCATCCGTACACGTCAAGATTGTTGACCACGGCCGCCTCGGTGGCATTGGCCGCCGGGAGTATCATGCCTTCGTAGCCGAGCTTGCGCGCGAGAATGGCCATGGGTAGCACGCCGCGTATGGGCAGCAGCGTGCCGTCGAGCGAAAGTTCGCCCATTATGAGGTATCGCTTCAGGTCTACGACCGGACTGATATTTGAGCCCGCCGTGAGGATACCTATGGCGATGGGCAGGTCGTAGGCGGCTCCCTCCTTGCGCACGTCGGCCGGAGCCATGTTGATTACGATGTGGGCTCGGGGAAATGAGTGGCCTGATTGCGTAATGGCTGAAAGCACGCGCTGGTAGCTCTCCTTGACGGCTGTGTCGGGCAGGCCCACGATGCAGAACAGCGCGCCACGTTCCACCGATACCTCTATCGTGACCGGGATGGCGTCGATGCCCTGCACGGCTGCGCCGTTGGTTTTCTGAAGCATTGTTTTCCTGAATTATTTGATACGGGAGCGGAGGACGGAATCGGCCTCGGCAGGAGAAAATCCGCGGTATAACTGTTTACCCGTCGAGTCCACGGCTATGAAATACGGTGCCGCGGGTATGGCGAGGAGCGACAGCGTGGGATTACCGAGGCCACCGGGCAGCCATGTCTGTGACCACGTGGCCGTGTCGCCTGCTGTGGAGGCCCGCCAGCGCGCCGAGTCGGCCACGACGGAGGTTTCCACTATATTGAGCTTTTTGTCGCTGAAATCGCTCCTGAGGGCGCGCATGATGCGTGCCGATGATGTGTCGGCAGGGGAGGTTGTCACGGCCAACAGGGAGTATTTGTGGCGGTAGGGTATGAATTCTACCGTGGAGTCAGTGCTGACGTGGAATGTGATGGGGCGCACTTGCTCGTAGGCCACCGAAGCCGAGGCTACGGCGAGTGTGCGCGAGAAGTCGCGTATGGATGTGAGATTGCGTGCATCGGCGTCGAGGCGGTTGAGGAGTGAATCGGCTTTTACGGGGTCGGCGTTGAGGTCATAGATGGTCATGAGCGCCACCGTGGCGGCACGCGACGAGGGATTGGACATGATGAAGCGCTCCACTGCCAGGTTGAGACTTGCCGAGGGGCCGGCGGCGAGCAGAGCGGAGTTGTCGGCGCGGAAGCGCGACAGCAGTTCCGATTCCTCATTACCCTCGATTACGGCCGATGAAGGATTGTCAAGCTCCATCTTCACCTTGAGGCGGTCGCCGTTGACGGCGATGAGCGAAAACAGCAGCCGGCCGTCGCTGTCCCACACGTCCACGAGAGCCGGTATCTCGGTTCGGCCGGAGAGTTTCACGCGGGAATCGGAGGCATGAGCTGTGACGGCGTTAAAGCCTCCGTTGAAGTATATCATGTCGACGCTGCCGTTGTCAAGGCCGCTGATTTCGCAGTCGATTTCAAAGCGGTCGCCGCTTGAGCATGCGGCAGCCAAGGCGAGCACCGTCGATATGATTACAGTAGTGATATAGTTGCGTATCATTGTGAAATGTGATTAACTGCAGGAGCGCGGAATGGGGCTATTCATCGAGCTCATCGGGATGCTTTCTGAAATATTCCTCAAGCAGATTGGATATGTTGAAGTAATATCCTCCCGCCTGCCGCCCCTGAGTATCGGTGACGGTGATATATTCATAGCACGGGTCATAAAACAGATGATCGTCGACTATATAGCCCATTGCATTGAGCAGCACATATTCATGCTGCGGCTCTATCACATACCAGGCATTTTCTTCATCAAGTCCGGTACCGGTGGATATAATGGCCATAAGCAGATAGTCGAGCTTGTATTGCCATATCTTGGCAAGATTGGTCTTACCCTTTTCGTTGAGGGCCGCGATAAGGAGCGTCATGCGTCGCAGATCGAAAGGATTGTCGGCAAGACCCGCTTCGGCGTCGGCTATCACCGAGTCACATTCCTGACGGGTGAGCTGATGATGGTCTTTTTCGCGGATGGCGAAGCGCATCTTGCTCTCCTTGGAGCGGTAGGGCGTGTAATCTTCCTGAAACATGTAGCCCAGATAGAGATGGCGGTATTTATCGATCTTCATGAGCGTGTCGTTGCGCATGAATTCCTCCATGAGCCGCGGGTAATAGTAGGGCGAGGTGCGGTCGTTGATTTCGCGCTTGATCTGCGCCATATCGGGCTTCTCGCGGTTGAGTTGGGGAAGCACGGCGGCACATGCACCGGCGATGCACGCTGCGACGGCTATGATGATTGCGAGAGTGCGTTTCATATCGACATGGTGACGGCGGCTATTAGTTCGCCCGCGATACAGAATGTGATTACGATGGGAAATGCCTTGGCGCAAAGATAGTTTACAGCCTTTTTACCGGGAAATCCCAGCGCGCGTCCCGATGGTGTGCGGCAGTAGGCGATCGCGCCAAGTATCGCGCCCGTGACCGTGCCGATTATTATAGCCGCATGGCTGATGCAGATACCGATGAACAGACCCGCCAGCGCTGCGCCGGCTATGTAGGCTACGCCTGTGGTGGAGCGCGCCACGGTGCGTGGCAGAGTCATCACTATGATCGTGACTATAACGGCTGCGGCCATCCAGAATATCAAGGTGGCGCCTGAAATATCGGCTCCGTCGGAGCTGCCCGCGATAGCGAGCGCTATAAATGCGGCCGCGGGAGCCCACGGGCGTGAAATGAACGATGCCACGACGGCACCAAGGGCTATAATGCCCGCGATTATGATTGTTACGGTTGACATTCTTTCGTGTAATTATGCTTTATTGTTATTAACGTCGGCCGAAGGTGAGGGTTGAGCGGTCTCTTCGGGATTTTTCTTCAGGTCGGGATAGGAAATGCGGGTATGGTACATGGTGCGGAGTCGCTGCACGAATACATCCTTGATTTCCTGAACGTCGCGGAACGATATGGGCGAATCGTTGTGCAGTCCCTCGGCGATCTGCGTGTCGATTATACGGTTGACAAGATTCTGTATCGCTTCGGGTGAATAGTCTTTCAGTGAGCGCGATGAGGCTTCCACGGCATCGGCCATCATGAGTATGGAGGTCTCTTTCGATGTGGGGTTGGGGCCGGGATAACTGAACGGGGCTTTGTCGACCGTCTCGTCAGGATGGGTATTGCAGTAGGTGGTGTAGAAGTATCTTGCGGTGCCGCGGCCATGGTGCTCGGAGATGAATGAGCGGATGATCTGCGGCAGCTTGTTTTTCTCGGCCATCTTCAATCCTTCGGTCACATGTCCGGTGATGACACGCGCGCTCTGGAGCGGGTCGAGTGCGTCGTGGGGATTTACACCGTGCTGATTTTCAGTGTAGAAAGCGGGATTCTTGATTTTGCCTATGTCGTGATACAGGGCGCCGGCTCTCACGAGCTGCACGTTGGCGCCGATGCGGCGGGCTGCCTCGGCCGAAAGATTCGACACCTGCATCGAGTGCTGGAACGTGCCGGGACATTCCTCCGACAGCTCACGGAGCAGCGGATTGTTAATATCGCTGAGCTCCACGAGGGTCACGCGGGAAGTGAAGCCGAATATGCGCTCGAATATGAATATGAGCACGTAGCAGAACGATACGAGCACGCCGTTGATGGCAAACAGCCCGAACATGCGCGGCTGGAGATTCTCGATCGAGCCGCTTGTCATCAGTTCGATGGCTACATATGAGAGGCAATACGACAGCAGGATGAGCACGGCGGTGCGTATCAGCTGCGAGCGGCGCGCGAGGTCGTTGAGCGAGTCTATCGCCACTACTCCCGCCACAAACTGCACGAAGATAAACTCCAGGGCAAACGATGGCAGTATCGCGCAGATGAATATCTCGATGAGAAATGTATACAGCGCCGTGCGCGAGTCCATGAATATCTCAGTGATGATAGGCAGGATGGTGAACGGCACAAGATAGATGCCGTGGCGGAAAGTGGCATCCATCGCAAACGCAAACAGCGACAATGCCGTGATGGCGCTCATCACGAAGAGCATCATCGAATCGTTGCTGAAATACTGCGGGCGGAAATAAATGAAGTAGCAGTAGAGGATTGCGAAGAGTATGATGACGTAGAGCGTCTGTCCGGCTATGGGATAATAGCTGCTTGCATCCACCTCGGTGGAGCGCTCGGCGAGCATCTCCTCATAGGTGCGGAGCACGGTGGCAAGGCGCGGCGTCACCACCTCGCCCTTGTCGATTATGCGCTCTCCGGTCTGTATCACACCTACCGGTGCCATGGCTTTGAGATAGGCGTCGGAGAGCAGGCGCTCGGTAAGTGCCGAATCAGGGCGTATGTTGGGCTCAAGCAGCTCTGAAAGATGTATTGCCGCGATTGCCGAATGGACGTGGGGCGAGCGGAACGACGAGTCGAGTTTCTCGTAGGCGCGGATTACCGACAGGAATTGACCCGTAGGCATCGACATGGAGATATTGTCGTGGATGAAGCGCACAGCCGGGAGTCGGCCCGAGCGGATTTCGGCATATACAGCGCGCGACACTATGCCGTCGCTGTAGATTTTGCGCACGCGGGCTATGATTTCGTTTTTCTCAGTGGGCGAGATGTTGAGTGTGTCGGTGGAGTTGAGGCGTGAGGAAATTTCGCCCACTATGAGCTTCTCGGCATTGGAATCGCGGATAAATACCGGCTCGAATTTCGAGTCGATGCTGTCTTTTACGTGGCGTGCCGAAACCGAGTCGAGGTGCACGGGGATGTCAAAGGGAGCGGTGAGGAGACCGTAGCTCCACGGGCGGTTTTCCTCATACACATATTCGCGCTGACTGGTGCGCGGCAGGAAGTAGACGATAGCGGCTACCGCCACCACAAAATATATGGCACGGAGCCACATGGATTTCTTGGATAGTTTCATAGGCGTGTCGACTTATCAACGGGCGCGCACGGCGCTCTTTACTCCGTCGATTTTTAGGATGTTTTTGCACAGGAGCGTCACGGTGTCGGTGTCACGCACCAGTACGCCGAGGCGGCATGTGAACACTTCGTCGTGAGCCTCGATGTTGAGGCTGCGTATATTGATGTTGAGCTGGGTCGAGATAAGTCCGGTGAGTTCCTGAAGTATGCCGTG
Source organism: Duncaniella sp. (assembly GCA_029061025.1). GTDB lineage: Bacteria > Bacteroidota > Bacteroidia > Bacteroidales > Muribaculaceae > Duncaniella. The sequence goes on along the minus strand of JAIDSW010000076.1, from coordinate 9,774 downwards.
GCGGTCGATGCCCTCGATGTTGATTACGGCGTGGAACGAGCCTGCGACATGATCCCAGCTCGTGGCAACGATGCGGGGGCCGTAGCTTGCCTTGAGCACCTGAGCGCGCGGGCAGGTAAGCTCATGCACCTCCACCTCTCCGTTGTCGTTGATGAACCCCATCACCTCGTCGCCGGGAATGGGGCGGCAGCAGTCGGCGAATACGAAGTTCCGCTCGCGGTCGTTGTATTTCAGCACATATTTCTCTTTAGTGTTGATTTTCGGTCGGGCGGCTTTGGTGTCGGGTTGAGCTTCGGTCTTTTCTTTCTTTTTCTTTCCGCCTCCCAGTCCGAGGGAAAATATCTTGGAAATGAGTGAGCGGGCGCGCGACGATGTGCTTTCGTTCAGATAATCGTCTATCGATATCTCGCCGCTGCCGAGCTTGTAGAAAAGCTCCTCGCGGTTGGCCACCTTGTAGGTGCCGAGTATCTTGGTCAGTACATTGTTGTTGAGGGTGATGTTTTTGTCGGCGAGGAATTTGTCGAATATCTGCTTGCCCTTCTCCATGAGAGGCTGCTGAATGCGGCGCAGTTCCTTGCGCAGGCGAGTCTTGGCTTTGGCCGACGACAGGAAGTTTTCCCACTCGGGCTTGGGTGTCTGTGACTGGGATGTTAGGATTTCTACCTGGTCGCCGCTCTGCAGGCGATGGCTCAGGGGCACGAGCTTGTGGTTGACCTTAGCCGCGATGCAGTGTGTGCCTATCTCGGAGTGGAGCGAGAATGCCACGTCGAGCACCGACGAATTGGCCGGCAGCGTGATGATCTCGCCCTTGGGGGTGAATACGGCGATTTCTGATGAGAATAGATTCAGTTTCAGCGTGTCGAGGAAGTCGATTGCGCTCGGGGTGGGATCTTCCAGAATGTCTTTGATGGTCGAGAGCCACTCCGAGAGCTCGCTTTCCTCGTCGCTTTCACCCTGCTTGTATTTCCAGTGGGCGGCGAAGCCTTTTTCAGCTATTTCATCCATGCGGCGCGAGCGTATCTGCACTTCGATCCAGTGACCGTCGGGTCCCATGAGGGTGACGTGGAGCGCCTGATAGCCGTTGGCCTTGGGGTTGGTGATCCAGTCGCGTGTGCGCTCGGGGTGCGGGCGGTAGAGGTCGGTGATGGCGGCGTAGATTTTATAGCATGTCTCCTTTTCCTTGCTCAGATCGGGGCAGTCAAATATGATGCGCATGGCGAAAAGGTCATAGACCTCCTCAAAGGGGATATGTTTCGTCTCCATCTTGCGCCATATCGAGTAGATGGATTTGAGTCTGTTGCGGGCTTCGTACTGAATACCCATTTCGTTGAGGCGCGCATGGATGGGTGCGGCAAACTCCGTGTAGAGCGCGTCGCGGTCCTCCGAGGTGTTTTTGATCAGTTGCTCTATGCGGGCATATTCCTTGGGATGCTCATATTTGAAGCTGAGATCCTCAAGCTCGGTCTTTATCTCAAACAGACCCAGACGGTGAGCCAGAGGCGCATATATATATAATGTCTCGCCTGCGATTTTATACTGCTTGTTGGGAGCCATTGAGCCGAGGGTGCGCATGTTGTGCAGTCGGTCGGCCATCTTTATGAGCACCACTCTGATGTCCTCGCTCATCGTCAGCAGCAGTTTGCGGAAATTCTCGGCCTGAGCCGAAGCCTTGTCGCCGAAAATACCGCCGGAAATTTTGGTAAGACCTTCCACGATCATCGCAATCTTCTTTCCGAAGTGCTGCTCGATATCTTCTACGGTATACTCGGTATCTTCCACAACGTCGTGGAGCAAAGCCGCACATATCGATGTTGAGCCGAGACCTATCTCGCGGCTGGCGATCTTTGCCACAGCTATAGGATGAAGTATGTATGGTTCGCCCGAGCGGCGGCGCACACCTTTGTGAGCTTCCTTGGCGAAGCTGAAAGCGCGCTCTATTATCTCGACTTTCTTGCGGTGATTGCTTCTGAGGTATCCGTCGAGCAGGTCGCGAAACTCGCGGTCGACGAGTTGTTCTTCCTGCTCGGGTGTAAGGTTATATTGCTCCATTTCTTTCGGTCTTTAAGAAATACTATTTCTTCATTTTACAAAAATAGCAACATTCCCGCAAAACTGCAAAATTCCGCCGCGAGAATTTTCCACTCTCTAATATTACAATTTTTTAAGCGTTTTTGCGTGAAATATTTCCCTATACGTATTCGTGTTGATGATTTTATTTAATTCTCAAAGGGCAATTTTGGGCATAATCTGTTGCAGCTCAGCTTTTAATACGCTATTTCGGATGCGCTGATAATCGGCCGGAAAAATTGCGGCTTGGCGGTTTGGATTATTTTTCTTATTTTTGTGAGTAATATATCCAATAATGAGCCAGAATATTGAATGGACCACTGCCGGGTCGGTTGCAATGCCCAATATCCGGCCTTGCTTTCTCGATGCTTGGATTTCCCTTGTTGCCGGCGATCACGGTTACACTGTCGGAAAGCTTAGATTCATATTTTGTGATGACGAGGAAATTTTGCGCATAAATCGTGAATTTCTTCACCATGATTATTATACCGATATTATTACATTTGATTATACACGCAAGGATCGCGTTTCGGGCGAGATGTTCATTTCTCTCGATACCGTGGCTTCTAATGCCAAATTGGTAGGCACTACGTATGACCGCGAATTGCTGCGGGTGATAATACACGGTGTGCTTCATCTGTGTGGCATCAACGACAAGGGTCCGGGTGAACGCGAGATTATGGAAGCGCATGAAAATGAGGCACTTGACAGGCTTCAAGCTCTCCTTTTCGGTTTGTTAAACGAAAATTCCGACCGACAAAAGTGAAATACAGTTATGATGTCATAGTTGTGGGCGCGGGGCATGCCGGTTGTGAGGCTGCCTCGGCATCAGCGCGTATGGGTTGCGAAACGCTTCTCATTACTATCGATATGAATAAAATCGCCCAGATGAGTTGCAATCCTGCCGTCGGTGGAATTGCTAAAGGACAGATTGTAAGGGAGATAGATGCGCTCGGCGGAATGATGGGTATTGTTACTGACCTGACTGCCATACAATACCGAATGCTTAACCGCTCGAAAGGGCCGGCTATGTGGAGCCCCCGCGCGCAAAGCGACCGCATGGCTTTTTCTTTAAAATGGAGATCGATACTCGAAAACACTCCTAATCTATGGATGTGGCAGGATTCGGTGACGAGCCTTATTATTGAAGACGGTCAAGTGGCAGGAGTATGCACGGCCCTGGGTATGGAATTCCGTGCCAAGGCGGTTGTGCTTACTAACGGAACATTCCTTAACGGCCTTATGCACACCGGTCGGGTTAAGCTCCCCGGCGGACGAGTTGCCGAACCGGCATCAACCGGTATTACCGAGCAACTTCGCCAACTCGGTTTTCGCGCCGATCGCATGAAAACCGGCACACCCGTGCGTATCGACGGACGCTCCGTTAAATGGGAATTAACCAATCTTCAGGAAGGAGATAATGATTTCCACAAGTTTTCTTATCTCCCTGAATCGAAGCGTGTGCTCCGACAGCGACCTTGCCACACCGTATACACCAATCCCGAAACCCACGAGATACTGCGCGCGGCTCTTCCTGATTCGCCGCTTTACAACGGGCAGATTCAGAGTATCGGTCCGCGCTATTGTCCGAGTATCGAAACGAAGATAGTAACGTTTGCCGACAAGAATGAGCATCAGCTTTTCCTCGAACCCGAAGGCGAAACGACTACGGAATATTACCTCAACGGATTCTCGAGTTCGCTCCCCGTCGACGTGCAGTTTCGAGCGCTTGCAACAATCCCGGCACTTGCCGATGTACAGCTTTTCCGTCCGGGTTACGCTATAGAATATGACTTCTTCGATCCGACGCAGTTGTATCATTCTCTGGAAACGAAACTTATTTCGGGCTTATTTTTCGCAGGCCAGATCAACGGCACTACCGGCTACGAAGAAGCTGCCGGTCAGGGTCTGGTTGCCGGCGTAAATGCTGCGCTTTCTACCAGGGGCGACGAAAGATTCTTGCTCGCCCGCGATGAATCTTATATAGGTGTTCTTATTGACGACCTTGTTACGAAAGGAGTGGACGAGCCTTACCGCATGTTTACTTCTCGCGCCGAGTACAGGATACTGCTTCGTCAGGATGATGCTGACATGCGTCTTACGCCGCGTGGTTACGAAGTGGGAATTGTTGATGAAAGGCGCTATCGGCTTATGCAAAGCAAAAAGCGTCAGCGCGATGCTCTTATAACGTTTTGTCACGATTACTCAGTGAAAGCATCGGTTATAAATCCCTATCTTGAGAAGCTCGGATTGCAACCTGTGAAGCAAGGTGTGAAACTGATTAGTCTTGTGCTCCAGCCGTCGCTTAACCTTTCGACACTTGCTGATGGTTTGCCCGAATTAGCCACGTTTATCGAAGAGAATATTGAAGCCGAGCGACGCGAAGAGATAATCGAAGCAGCCGAAGTGCTCATGAAATATGACGGTTATATAAAGCGTGAGCAACTCATCGCCGACAAGCTCCGCCGGCTTGAAGGAGTGAAGATACGCGGCAAACTTGATTACTCGACGATCAATTCACTATCCACCGAGGCGCGCCAAAAATTGCAGCGTATCGACCCCGAAACCGTAGGTCAGGCTTCACGTATACCCGGTATTTCACCCGCCGATATTAATATACTCCTTCTCCTGATGGGAAGATAAAGATAGAAAATACTATTGTTCCACGTGAAACATTTTACAGCGATGAACGAAAATTTAATATCAGAAAATATGGAATATCTAAAGTCCAAAATCCGCGATGTAGTTGACTTTCCCAAGAAGGGAATCATTTTCCGCGATCTCACGACACTGTTTAAAGATCCCCGTGGTCTGCATATCATCGGCTGGGATCTCTCGCAGCTCTACCGCGACAAAGGTGTGACCAAAGTAGTAGGTATAGAGTCGCGCGGCTTCATCGGAGGCAGTATCCTTGCTTTTGAACTCGGCGCAGGTTTTGTGCCCGTGCGCAAGCCCGGCAAACTTCCCGCTGATACCATCCAGGCTTCTTATGATAAGGAGTATGGCAAGGATGTGATTGAGATACACCGCGATGCCATTACGGAAGATGATGTGGTGGTGCTTCACGATGACATTCTCGCTACAGGTGGCACGATGGCCGCTGCCTATAATCTTGTGAAATCGATGAATCCCAAAAAAATCTATATCAATTTCATCGCCGAACTTTCTGACCTGAATGGTCGCGCCGCGCTTCCGGCTGATGCTGAAGTGACCTCGCTCATCAAATTCTGAGTGTAGAGCCGGCTGAAAACCTTACTGAATCTATCGCACTGACGGACGCGCTCTCTAATGGACGCGTCCGTCGCTATCAACACAAGTCATGGTAAAAAAGTCGCCCGAACTTGCCGAGAAAATATCCATTCTTCCTGATACCCCCGGAGTATACATGTACTTCGACAAAGAGGGTACGGTGATATATGTGGGTAAGGCAAAGAATCTGAAGCGCCGCGTGTCGAGCTACTTCAACCGCACCCACGACCGCCTGCGCACCAATCTTCTCGTCAGAGCCATCGCCGATATGAAGTATATCGTGGTGCCCACCGAACAGGATGCGCTTAATCTCGAGGCTTCGATGATCAAGGCTTATCAGCCGCGCTACAATGTGCTGCTGAAAGACGACAAGACCTATCCGTGGATCGTGGTGACCAATGAGCATTATCCCCGTGTGTTTCTTACGCGCCAGCTCATAAAGGACGGCTCGAAATTCTACGGCCCGTATACCAATACGGCAGTGGCGCGCACGGTGCTTGAACTTATCCGCCGGCTGTATCCACTTCGCTCCTGCCGCCATGCCATCACGCCTGAATATATCGCCAAAGGTAAGGGACGCCTTTGTCTTGACTACCATCTCAAGAAATGCTGCGGCCCGTGCGTGGGGCTGGTGTCGGAACAGGAATATGCTCGCTATATAGAAAAGGTAAGGCTGATACTGCGCGGTGAGACCGGCGAACTGTTGCGCTATCTTCGCGACGAGATGGAGAAACTCTCGGAGGAATTACGGTTTGAGGAGGCTCAGGAGATAAAGGAGCAGTATGATCTCGTGACGCGCTACCGCTCCAAGAGCGTCATAGTATCGCCTGCGCTCACTGATGTGGATGTGTTTGGCATCGATCGCGAGGAGGGTTCGGCCGATGTGTTTGTCAATTACATGCACGTGCGCGGCGGCGCGGTGGTGAGAAGCGTCACGCTCGAATATAAGCAGCGGCTCGACGAGAGTTCGGCCGACATGCTTGCTTATGCGATGGCCGAAATCCGCCAGTCGCTCGACGTGGACTTCGAGGAGGTAATCGTTGCCGAAGTTCCTGATGTGGAATTTCCCGGAGTAACCTTCACCGTGCCCAAGAAAGGCGACAAGTTGAAGCTCCTTGAAATCTCGGCCAAAAATGCCCGCCAGCAGCGCATCGATAAAATCAAGACAGCCGAAAAGCGCGACCCGTCGCTGCGCACTGATCGAATCCTTCAGCGCATTCAGCAGGATTTTCATCTCTCGGAGCTTCCGCGTCATATCGAGTGCTTCGATAACTCAAATATTCAGGGCACGAATCCGGTGGCCTCGTGCGTGGTGTTCAAGGATGCCGTTCCATCCAAGAAAGATTATCGACATTTCAACATCAAAACCGTGGAGGGCCCCGATGATTTTGCCTCGATGAAAGAGGTGCTCACGCGACGGTATTCCCGGCTTATGGAGGAAGGCGAGCCATTGCCCCAGCTCGTAGTAGTGGACGGCGGCAAGGGTCAGCTTTCGGCTGCCGTGGAGGCACTCGATGCCATAGGTCTGCGGGGTAAAATCGCGCTCGTGGGAATCGCGAAACGACTTGAGGAAATCTATTTCCCCGGCGATTCCGTGCCGCTGTATATCGACAAAAACAGCGAGACGCTTCGTGTGATCCAGCACCTGCGCGACGAGGCTCACCGCTTCGGCATTACCCATCATCGCAACCGCCGTTCAAAAACTCAAGCCGTCTCCGAACTTGACTCCATAAAAGGAGTAGGCGAAAAAACACGCATCGCTTTGCTCACGCACTTCAAGAGTATAAAGAAATTGAAAGCCGCTCCTCTCGAAGAGATAGGCGATGTAATAGGTCCGTCGCGCGCATCGGTAGTTTACTCGGCTCTCCACGCTGAGGAAGATAATACCGAAGAAAAATGATAGTTAAATGTAAGCTGATTCCCGATGGTATATGCCTGAATCTTTTCGGAATTTACCTGACCCGTGACAAGAGCTGGATTTCTGTAAAGGTAATCAATCATGAGAAAATACACGATGCCCAGCAGCGCGAACTCCTCTATATTCCTTTTTATATTCTTTACCTGATAGAGTGGTTGGTGAAGCTGCTGAAATACAGCAACTGGAATAAGGCCTATTACAACATTTCATTTGAGCGCGAAGCCTACCGGTATGGTCACGACCTCAGTTATCTCGGCAGGCGGAAGCACTATTCGTGGATTAAATATTTGCGAAGTAAGGATTAATAAGATATTAATAATCAATAATATAAGTAACTTATCCTAAAGGATAAACACTTGTTGCAAATATTTTGCAATGCAGATACAGAATTAAGACTAATAGTATAATTATCGCCGTAGGATCAAAAATTTGAAGCTGTATAAAAGCAAAATTCACTTAAAAATCAGCCCGAAATTTTTTTAGTTAAGAAAAAGCTATTAATTTTGCAACTCGGAAAAATACTGACTTTCCGAGAAGTATCCACATAAGTAACCAATAAAACGTAACATATCGCAATGGCAAATCAAAAGCCCCAAGACGAGACCCGCACATCAATCGACGAGGTCAATGACACCCTCACCGGTATCGGTGAAAAAGTACAGAACAATCCCAAGATCATCCTCTGGTCATGCATTGGCGTAGCCGCTCTTGTGGCCGTGATTCTGATCTATGTCTACGCATTCCGTCAGCCCGCCAAGGAGGCTGCCTCCAAAGCCCTCGGCGAAGCCGACATCGAAATGCTTATGGGCAACGACTCCACCGCTCTTGCAAAATATCAGGAAGTAGCCGCCAACCATTCATTTGAAAGCGGCAACCTTGCCAACCTCAATGCCGCCATCCTTCTCTACAAGAAAGGCGAATATGAGCAGGCTATCAAATACCTCGACGACTACAAGCCTACCGAAAGCATCATCGGCGCATCGTCGCGCTCACTCATGGGCGACTGCTACGTCAACCTTGAGCAGTATGACAAGGCTCTCGACTGTTTCAAGAAAGCCGTGAAGATTTCCGACAACAATCCTCACTACACACCCGCTTTCATGATCAAGGAAGCCACCGTATACCGTCATCTCAAGAACTACAAAGCCGAGGCTGAAGTATACGCTGAAATTCTCAAGAAATATCCTCAGTACGGTCAGGAAAACGGTATCGATATCAAGAAATATCTCAAGCGCGCCGAAGCAAGCGTGGCCGAATAAAGCGCCAATTCCATTAATTTCTTCCATAATGCGCCGATGCCTCCGGGTATCGGCGTTTTTCGTATGTGGCGAGCACCAATTATCGGTTTGTATTTTCAAAAATTTACAATCGCAAATTATGTGAATCCCGGGGTGGGAGGTGTCACAGGGCGTTGTAGTCGGTTGTAGATAAAAATTTAACAAAAAGTGATCGACGGGGAGTTTTAATTTGCAAATTATTTTTGTAACTTTACACCCTGAAAACCAACACACCAATCCGTGACCGATCAACCTTATCACATACCGGCTCTCCTCGGCGCTTCGATCGAAGCCCTCGACATACATCCCGGAGGTACCTACGTAGACGTGACCTACGGCGGCGGAGGACATTCGCGCGCCATCATGGAGCGCCTCGATGCCTCGCTCGGAGGACATCTCTACAGCTTCGACCAGGACCGCGACGCTGTGGAACGTGCCATGACCGACGAGCGGTTTACAATCGTTTACTCCAATTTCCGTTACATCACCAACTTTCTCAGATTTTACGGCGTGGACGCTGTAGACGGTGTGCTGGCCGACCTCGGAGTTTCGTTTCATCACTTCGACACACCCGAACGCGGATTCTCATTCCGCGCCGACGGACCCCTGGATATGCGCATGAACCGCAGCTCCGGCATGAGTGCCGCCCGCTTTCTTGAAGAGGCCGACGAGGAGCGGATTGCCGACGTGATGTATCTCTACGGCGAGTTGCGCCAGTCGCGCGCCATAGCCCGCGCCATAGTTGCCGCGCGCCGTCAGGCTCCTGTCGATACCGTGGGCAGGCTGCTTGAGATTGTGGCTCCGGCGGTAGATCCGCGGAAAGAGAAAAAAGAGCTCGCCCAGATATTTCAGGCACTCCGCATAGAGGTCAACGACGAAATGGCGGCACTGCGCGAGATGCTTCAGGGAGCCTGCGACGCTCTGCGTCCCGGCGGCCGTCTGGCAGTGATCACCTACCACTCCCTTGAGGACCGTATCGTGAAAAATTTCATGAAAACCGGAAATTTTGAAGGACGTCAGGTCAAGGACTTCTACGGCCGGGTTGAAGCACCGATGAAGATGCTTGGTTCGCGCCCCATAGTGCCTGACGACGACGAAATAGCCCGCAATCCCCGCTCCCGCTCCGCCAAGCTCCGAGTGGCAGTGAAACTTGATAATGAAAAGTAAAGATACTCAGTAAACGCCATAAACACCAATTCTCAATTCTCCAATTTCCAATCTCAATTTTAAATTCATTAATCATAAATCCCCCCTCCCCTACCC
>JAIDSW010000075.1 GCA_029061025.1 Duncaniella sp. | reverse complement strand
TTCAACAAATTAGACAGAGGCGGACTGTAACCGCGGATAGCTCTTGTGGCTAGTTAATCACTTAGGTCACCGCCTCTATCTTTTATTAACAATTCAGAGACCAAATGTTAACTCTGAATTTCGATGCAAAGGTAAAAGTTATTGACGACATCGGGTCTCCGACCCTAATAATTACCCTTTTGCGCGGCCGGGCGCTCCAGGGAGCGCCCCTACAGGATTGTTATTCAGGAGCATATATTTTGCGCGCCCATACCTGGACTGATATTCAATGGGATGCTTTGCGGAGGGCTGAGAGGGCTGCCACTACGCCGTAGGATATGGCTGAGGCGATGACGATGGGGAGGAACATGGAGAAATTGCCGGTCATCTCGGTGGTGATGAAGATGGCCATGAGCGGGGCTTTGATGATGCCGCTCATCGAGGCGGCCATGCCGGTGAGCACGAATGCTCCAACGGGGAGCGAGAGTCCGCAAAACAGATTCAGTCCGGCTGTGAGCACATAGCCAGCCATACAGCCGGCAAACAGCGCGGGCGAGAAGTCTCCCGCCACACCGCCGTAGGTGGCCGACGATGTTCCCACCGCCTTGACCAACATAACACCCGCCGTGACGAGCAGCAATATGAGTGGCGTGGCCGTCATGGAGAATTGCAGGCTGCCGTTGAGCACCCGCGACGGCTCGCCGTTGATGATAGCGCGCATCACTTCATATCCCTCGCCATACATGGCCGGAAATATGAGCAGCAGGCCACCCGTGATGAGTCCGGCCACTATAGCGCGCGTCCAGCGCGATTTTATCGATGTATACCATCGGCCCATCACTTTCATTATCGTAGAGTAATAAGCCGAATACAGGCCGCAGAATAGTCCCATGAGCGCTACGAATCCGTATTGCGACGGCTCGATTCCGCCGGCAAAAGCGAGGTCGGGCGTGCATCCCGAGAGTACGTAGGCGGTGAGTCCCGATATGATGCAGGTGATGGTGAGCGCTACGAAATTGGCCGTGGTGAGCGGCAACGCCAGCACCTCGATGGTATAGAACACTCCTCCCACGGGTGCCTTGAATATCCCCGCTATACCCGCTCCCGCGCCG
>JAIDSW010000074.1 GCA_029061025.1 Duncaniella sp. | reverse complement strand
CGACCACAGAGATCTACACAAGTCTTTTCGGCTGCAGCGACAGATGTGTATTATAGACAGGAGCGCGCCAACGAATTGCATCACGCTCTCGTGGAAGCAGCGGCTGAAAATGATGAGACTCTTATGGAAAAATTCTTCGATCAGGGTCATCTTACCGAAGATGAGATGCGCGAAGGTATCCGTAAAGGTCTTGTTGACCGCTCGATTTATCCCGTGTTCTGCGTAAGTGCCGCCAAGGATATGGGTGTACGCCGCATGATGGAATTCCTCGGCAACGTAGTTCCTTTCGTTAATGACATGCCTGCTCCCGAGACTGTCGACGGTGTGGAGGTTAAGCCTGATTCGGCAGGCCCGCTGTCACTCTATATGTTCAAGACTACCGTTGAACCTCATATCGGTGAAGTGTCATACTTCAAAGTAATGTCGGGTACACTTACTCCTGGTGTTGATCTTGATAATGTGACACGTGGATCAAAGGAGCGTATTGCTCAGATTATGTGTGTATGCGGTCAGATCAAGACTCAGGTCGACAAGCTGTGTGCCGGTGATATAGGCGCAACCGTGAAGCTGAAAGATGTGCGTACAGGTAACACGCTCGACGGTAAGGATTGCGATTACCGTTTTGATTTCATCCGCTTCCCCGATCCCAAATATCGCCGCGCAATCCGTCCCGTGACCGAAAGCGACTCGGAAAAGATGATGACCATTCTTACCCGCATGCATGAGGAAGATCCCACATGGGTGATCGAGCAGTCCAAGGAGTTGAAGCAGGTGATCCTGTCCGGCCAGGGTGAATTCCATCTCCGCACCCTCAAGTGGCGCGTGGAAAACAATGACAAGCTCCCCATCGTATTTGAGGAGCCCAAGATTCCTTACCGCGAGACAATCAATCAGAAAGCGCGTGCCGATTACCGTCACAAAAAGCAATCGGGCGGTGCCGGTCAGTTTGGCGAAGTTCATCTTATCATCGAGCCTTATGAAGAAGGTGCTCCCCTCCCCGACACCTATCGTTTCGGCAATCAGGAATATAAGATGAATATTCGCGATACTCAGGAAATACCTCTGGAATGGGGTGGCAAGCTTGTTGTTCACAACTGTATCGTAGGCGGTGCTATCGATGCTCGCTTTATTCCCGCTATCGTCAAGGGTCTTATGGATCGTATGGAACAAGGTCCTCTTACAGGCAGTTATGCCCGCGATGTGAGAGTATGTATCTACGACGGTAAGATGCACCCCGTAGATTCTAATGAAATTTCATTCCGTCTGGCCGCCCGCAATGCGTTCTCCGAAGCATTCCGCGCTGCCAAGCCCAAAATCCTTGAGCCTATCTACAATGTCGAGATTCTCGTTCCCAGCGATTACATGGGTGCTGTGATTTCTGACCTTCAGGGACGCCGCGGTGTGATTATGGGAATGTCGAGCGACAACGGATTTGAAATGATCACCGCTAAGGTGCCTTTGAAGGAAATGGCTTCTTATTCTACGGCTCTTTCTTCGATCACAGGCGGTCGCTCATCGTTCACCATGAAGTTTGATTCTTACGAAATCGTTCCTATGGATGTTCAGGAGAAACTCCTCAAGGAATACGCCGAGAAGAATACCGAAGAGTAAAATACAAACCTCTGTTCATAACGTCAGGAGGCTGTCCCGGTATACGCGGGGCAGCCTCCGATATTTTTGGGCGGTAAGGATTTTTACCGGTCAAAACCGAGACGGCGGAACTCCGACTCAAAGTTAGGTGTGAATATTCCTTTACCTAAAGAGTCATTGATTTCAGCTATGCTCCAGAATTTTCCACCGTCGAGTTCGGCGGACGGTTTTACATCATCGGGGTCGTCAACGATAAGCTTGAAAGCATTTATCAACTCGCGTTCGCGGTCAGATTCAAATATATATCGCCCCAAGGGCATTAATTCCCCTTCGGTTATCCCGAGTTCCTCGCGGGCCTCCCGCATGGCGGCATCGATTATTTCCTCGCCATAGTCCACGTGGCCGCCTACCGAGGTGTCCCATTTCCCGGGTTGAATATCCTTCCAGTCTGGTCGTTTCTGAAGAAAGAGCCTTCCCTTGCGGTCAAATACATGTATATGTACAACAGGATGGAGAAGTTTGCTGCCTGAATGGCATTCGCCTCGCGTGGCACATCCGGTTACTGTCCCTTCAGGTGTAACTACAGGAAAGATTTCGTCTTTATTATCTTGCATCGTTATCGCATGTTTTTTACAAGATCGCGCAATCTCTTTTCATGTCGCGATATTATCAACAGAGTATCATTGAGATACAGTCGGGTATTGCCCGTAGGAATAAGGTAGTCGTCGCCTCGCTTGATGAATATTACAAGTGTATCGGGTGGGAGATCAATTTCCTTGAGCGTGTGACCTTCGGCGAGAAGTATACCGCTCACGGTCATTTCTTGCATAGACGCCTTAATCTCGTCGGGCAGATCGATATTGAATTTCTTTTCAACCGGGGGCGTTGTAAGTCCGAGCCAGCTCGCCATGGAGTTGACAGTAGTGCCCTGAATCAGCAGTGAGAGGATCGTGATGAAAAACACGATATTGAACATGAAGCGGGCGTGCTCAACGTCGGGCGACATCAGTGCGTAAGTGGCAAAAATGATGGGAACTGCGCCTCGAAGTCCCACCCATGATATAAATACCCTCGCGCGCATCGTAAACCGCTTGAACGGAGCGAGCGAAATGAACACGGCAATGGGTCGGGCTATCAGTATCATGAACAATCCGAGTAAGCATGCCGGCACGATGATATGCAGCAGCTCGTTGGGATTCACGAGAAGACCGAGCGTGAGGAACATTACGATCTGAACTAACCATGTAAATCCGCCGAGGAAAGTGGTGATCGTGCGTTTAAGAGCTATTTTCTTATTCCCGACTACAAGTCCGGCTATATATACAGCAAGATAACTGTTGCCTCCGCAAAGATTGGTGAGTGTGAATGCGAAAAAGCAGCAGGCTATCACCATGATGGGGTAGAAAAATTCGTTTGACGAGTTGAAGGCGTTTACTATTTTAACAGTGAGGTAGCCTATAACGATACCTCCCACGGCACCTCCTGCCATCTGGAGCATGAATTTCAGTGTTGAGTCCATGAGTAAGTCTCCGCTGAAATCAGCTCCTGACTCGATTATGGAAATGAACAATATCACAAGCAGATAAGCCATTGGGTCGTTGGAACCGCTCTCAAGTTCAAGCGTAGGCTTGAGTCTTTCCTTCAATCCCACGCCCGAAGAGTTGAGTATGGAGAATACCGATGCCGAGTCAGTAGATGACATGATCGATGCAAGAAGAAACGACTCGGTCCAGCCAAATTTGTAAGAAGGCAGAAGCCATGACATAATCTCATGGATAAATACCCCTGTGGCGGCAGTGGTGATGAGCACCCCCACGGTAGCAAGCACCACTCCCGGGCCGAGCACGGGACGTATCTCCTTGAAATCGGTGTCAAGACCGCCGGAGAAAAGTATAATACAGAGCGAGAACATACCTATGAACTCAGCTATGGCGGCATTGTCAAATCTCAGTCCGAATCCGTCCTGTCCCGCAAGCATTCCTACCCCGAGAAACAATAAAAGTGCGGGCATGCCGTATTTGCTCCCGGCTTTTCCTACAAGCACACTGAAAAATAACAGTGCTGCCAGTATAAGCATGATATTACCCGGTGTAATCTCCATATTGATTTCAACTTTTATGTGTAGCGAAATATTTCCACAGCGGTGCAGCCATAAGCGACTGTCTCACTTTGTCTTCGGCAAGCATATTGAATAACTCGTCGCGTGTAAGCAACTTTACATTGAGATCCTCCGTGTCGTCGAGATGCTGCTCATCATCAATTAGCTCGACATCTTCGGCCAGAAAGCTGTAAGAGAGATTGTTTTGCGAGCCGGGATTGGCTGACAGCACTGTCAGCAGCGACCAGCGGCCATTGCCGTAACCCGTTTCCTCAAGTAATTCGCGGCGGGCTGCCTCCTCGGGTGTCTCTCCCTTTTCTGCTACACCGGCACATAACTCAACGAGCACTTCACCGATTCCGTGACGGTATTGCTCCACCATAACAAACATGCCGTCGGTACGGCGCGCTATGACATTAATCCATGTAGGATATTCAAGCACATAATATTCGTCGTTGACACGGCCGTCGGGATATTTCACGGTATCACGCCGCGCGGTGAGCCACGGGCGCGTAATCAGATACTCGCTCGAAAGTATCTTCCACTTTTTTATTTCCTTTTCCATAATTGTCTGCAAAGATATACAAATTCGATAAAAATCCGTAACTTTGCACCCTCAAAAAGGAATGTCAATTTAACGAACAGTAATTAATAAGATATGATAGCAGTCGAAAACTTAGGAATCCAGTTTGGCAAACGTGTCCTGTTTCAGGATGTCAATCTAAAATTTACTCCCGGCAACTGTTACGGAATAATCGGAGCTAACGGTGCCGGCAAGTCCACACTGATGCGTATTCTTTCCGATCAGCTCTCACCTACTCATGGCGCGGTACGTCAAGGGCCGGGTGAACGCATGAGCGTGCTGGAGCAGGATCACTTCAAGTTTGATGACTGCACGGTGATGGAAACAGTGCTTCGCGGTCATACCGTACTCTGGGATATTATGCAGGAAAAAGATGCACTTTATGCCAAAACAGATTTCACCGACGAGGATGGCATAAGGGCTTCGGAACTTGAAGAACGTTTCGCTGAACTCGAAGGCTGGAATGCCGAGAGCGACGCCGCCGCCCTGCTGAGCGGTCTGGGTATAAAAGAAGATCGCCACAATATGCTCATGCGTGATATATCGGGTAACGAAAAAGTGCGCGTGCTGCTTGCCAAGGCGCTCTTCGGAAATCCTGACAATCTGCTTCTCGACGAGCCTACCAATGACCTTGACCTCGAGACTGTAACGTGGCTGGAAGATTATCTTTCAAAATTTGAAAATACCGTGCTTGTGGTGAGTCATGACCGCCACTTCCTTGACTCGGTGTGCACCCACACTCTCGATATTGACTACAACAAACTGACACTTTTCTCAGGCAACTACAGCTTCTGGTATGAGTCAAGCCAGCTTGCGCTCCGTCAGCAGCAGCAGGCCAACAAGAAAGCTGAGGAGAAGCGCAAGGAACTCATGGAGTTCATATCGCGATTCAGCGCCAACGTGGCAAAGTCAAAGCAGACCACCTCACGAAAGAAGATGCTGGAAAAACTTAATATCGAAGAAATCCAGCCCTCGTCGCGTCGCTATCCCGGCATAATATTCACTCCCGAGCGCGAGCCGGGCAATAAGATACTTGAAGTCAAGGGGCTTACCGCGAGTGTCGATGGTGACATACTGTTTTCTGATGTCAATTTCCAGGTTGAAAAGGGCGATAAGATTGCATTCCTGAGCCATGACCCGCGAGCAATGACGGCTCTCTTTGAAATAATTACCGGTAACCGTAACCCCGACGCCGGTACTTATGACTGGGGTCAAACCATTACGACCGCATATCTGCCCCTCGACAACTCAATGTTTTTCAACACTGATCTTTCTCTCGTGGATTGGTTGTCGCAGTTCTCAAATGATAACTCGGAAATATACCTCAAGGGTTTTCTTGGAAAAATGCTCTTTTCCGGTGAGGAAGTTTTGAAAAAGGCATCGGTGCTTTCAGGTGGCGAGAAAATGCGCTGCATGATTGCACGCATGATGATGACGAATGCCAATACTTTGATACTTGACTCGCCTACCAACCATCTTGATCTCGAATCAATACAGGCATTCAACAACACTCTTAAAACCTTCAAGGGTAACATACTCCTTTCGAGTCACGACCACGAGTTTATACAGACCGTGTGCAACCGTATTATAGAACTGACGCCCAACGGTATAATCGACAAAATCATGGATTATGACGATTATATCACCGATGAGCGTGTACAGGCAGCCCGCGAAAGGCTTTATACCAAATAAGGATTCGAGGCTTTTTCCCGGCCTATCGTAGTGGCATCGCCGTGACCGGGAAGCACCATCGTATCGTCAGGGAGGGTCAGCAGATTCTCCCTGATTGATTTGATGAGAGTTGCGTGATCTCCTCCCGGAAGATCCGTGCGACCCACAGAGCCCTCGAAAAGTGAGTCACCTGTGAACACCACTCCGCTTTCGGGAGCATAAAGTGCGATCCCTCCCGGAGTGTGACCCGGCACGGGAATGACTTCAAGGTATTCATTGCCTATAAAAATCTTCTCGCCTGCTTTCAGAGGTACATCAAGAGTAACTTTATCGAAATCGCGGCGGATTCCAAACCGAAGAGCTGACCCGTTAAGATCGTCGAGGAGTGGTGCATCGTCGGCACCCGCCTCAAGCTTCACGCCATATTTATCCTTGATAAAGTTGGCACCGAATACATGATCGAGGTGAAGATGTGTATTGATGAGATGGCGAATGACAAGATGCTTTTCATCGATATATTTCGTAATAGCTTCTTCTTCGCGCTGATGGAGCATTCCGGGGTCTATAACGGCTGCCTCACGGGAGTGCTCGTCGAATACCACATAGGTATTTTCGCCGAACATATTGAACGAAAATCGCGTAATTTTCATAACTCAACGTATACAAGTTCTTTTTCTTTGAAATATTCATCATGAAACCAGTCAGTGAGCGGCACCTCAATCATGGGCCGCTTTACCCTGCCGAGTTCAGGGCGGAGATCTCCGCCTTTAAGACAAACAAGTCCGTTGGGGAAAGTGTTTCGCGAAGTCTTGGAAATATTCTTTACCGATAATTTCACGAGTTGGTCAAGCTGCATCACGGCACGCGACACTACGTAGTCAAACCGCTCGTGACACTCTCCTGAGTCGCCATGCTGAAATGTAACGTTGGTAAGTCCGATTTCCTCAGCGATACTGCGCGCCACGTTGACCTTCTTGCCTATCCTGTCGATGAGATGAAACGAACATTCCGGCCAGAAAATGGCGAGCGGGATACCGGGAAAGCCACCTCCCGTGCCAAGATCCATGAATGTAGTGCCTGCAACGGGAGTCATGAATTTGGCGATCGCAAGAGAATGAATTATGTGATGAAGATACAGATTCTGAATATCCTTGCGTGAAATCACATTTATCTTTTCGTTCCACTCGGCATAGAGTTGACCTATTGCAGCATATTGTATCTGCTGCCGTTCGGTGAGATCGGGAAAATATTTAAGAAGTTCTTCCATTATGAGAGCGTTGTTATTGTTTTTCGGAGAGTTCGAGCCATCTCATCTCTTTCTCGTCAAGAATTTCCTTGACTTCTTCATATCGCCGAGCCATTTCGGTAATATTTTCAAGAGTTTCCCCGCTGGCAAAGATTTCATCGAGTTTCTTTTTCTCAGCCGTCAGATC
>JAIDSW010000073.1 GCA_029061025.1 Duncaniella sp. | reverse complement strand
ATCCGCTACGTTAAGGATGCGTATATCAATCCCGGTAGCGGCATGCTCGACTTTCTTGATACACTCGACATAGTGAAACCTGATGTTTTCGTGGTGAACACCGACGGCGGCTCAGAGACTAAACGAAATCTCTGCAAGGAGCGTGGTATAGAATATATCGAGCTTGAGCGAGTGCCCGATGCCGGACTCGACGCACGCTCCACCACTTCACTCCGCAGGGAAGTGAAAAGCCAGCTCCCATATCGGGTCGATATAGCGGGCACATGGATTGATCAGCCTTATGTGTCGCAGCACGGTCACGGGTGGGCCCTTACCGTATCAATAGAGCCTACAGTGGAGTTTATGGAGCGCGGAGGCATGTCGACATCGACCCGCAACGCGGCAAAAAAGATATGGCCTTACGAATTGCCCAACTATAATGAAGAAATGCTTGCCCGGCTTCTGTTCTGCTTTGAAAATGACCCCGAAAACGAGGGGCATGTATCGGGCGCGCAGGATGCCATAGGTATATGCGTTTCGGGACTATGCCGTCACTACTACGACGGCCACTACTGGCCCTCGAAAATCGAGCAGTGCAACGACGAGAAGATTCTCTCCTGGCTCGAAAGCCATATATGCCTCGTCCCGATGTTTCCGCGCCGTCCCGGCTGCTCGGTAGTGGAAGGTAAGGACATCACTCCTGAAAAAGTAAAGGATCTCACCGATGCTGCCTCGCGATGTTGGGATGCGATAATGGATTGCGATCTCGACAGATTTGCCTCCGCTTTCCGCGATTCGTTCAACGCCCAGACAGCCATGTTTCCGGCCATGATGCAGCCCGGCGTGCAGGAGTTTATCGAGGTATGGAAGCCCCGGGCGAAAGCATGGAAGATGCTCGGCGCCGGTGGAGGAGGTCATCTTGCATTGGTAGTGGATGAAATTCCTGAAGGTGCGATACCTATAAAGATCCGACGTAAAGGTTTAATGTAATTAATCTGATGGAAAAGAACTCTAAAATATACGTTGCAGGCCACCGCGGCATGGTGGGTTCAGCGATAGTGCGTGAACTCAAGCGACAGGGTTACAGCAATATAATCACCCGCACCCACGCCGAACTCGATCTTGTGGACCAGCGCGCAGTAGACAAATTTTTTGCCGAAGAAAAGCCTGAATACGTGTTTCTCGCCGCAGCTAAGGTGGGTGGTATCGTAGCCAATTCATCAGCGCTCGCCGACTTCATGTATATCAACATGATGCTTGAGATGAATGTGATTCATGCCGCATGGCAAAACGGGTGCAAAAAACTCGAATTTCTCGGCTCATCGTGCATATATCCCCGCATGGCACCGCAACCCATGCCCGAAAGTTGCCTGCTTACATCATCGCTCGAAGAAACCAACGAAGCCTATGCGCTTGCCAAAATATCAGGTCTGAAATACTGCGAATACCTCAACCGCCAGTATGGCACCGACTATATTTCAGTCATGCCCACTAATCTCTACGGCTCCAACGATAACTATCACCCCACACATTCCCACGTGCTTCCGGCTCTTATACGCCGCTTTCACGAGGCCAAGGAGCAGGGACTTACTGAGGTGAGCTGCTGGGGCGACGGCTCTCCGCTTCGTGAATTTCTGTATGTCGACGATCTGGCCAATCTGTGCGTATTCCTGATGAATAATTATTCAGGCAATGAAACCGTAAATGCCGGCACCGGAAAGGAACTGACCATTAAGGAATTGACCGAAAAGGTAGCGAAAACCGTCGGATATACCGGCAAGATTCTATGGGATACAACTAAACCCAACGGCACGCCGCGCAAGCTTCTCGACGTATCGAAAGCAGCGCGTCTCGGATGGAAGTATTCCACCGAACTTGACGAGGGTATACGGCTCGCTTATGAAGATTTTCTCGCCCTCGGCGAAGAAAATCGGGCAAGCCGCTGACCGACCGCCTGCAAGGAGTGACATGAAAATGCCGCTCCTTTTTTATATTCATCACAGATTGAATATATCCTTGATGCCCGATATAAAGCCCACGGCGGCCATGACAAGCAATATCACCGCTATGATGCGGTTGACAAGCCACATGGATCGGACATTGAAGTGAGCCCTGACCTTGTTGACAAAATATGTCACAAACAGCCACCACAGCACCGCACCGCCGAATATAGCCACATATCCGGCTACATAATGATAGGCCCTGAACTCCGGGGCAAGAAAGCTGAAACGAGCGAATAGCGCTATGATGAAAAACAGTATCAGCGGATTGGAGAACGTAAACAGAAATCCTGTAACAAAATCCTTCCAATAGGAGTTGACCTGCACGGGCGGCTTGCGTAACTGCCGCGAGGGATTGCTGCCGAAAAGATACACTCCGTAAGCTATAAGGAAAAGACTGCCGATGATCTGGAGCAGACTGAGATTATTCTCAATGAAGTCCGTCACGAATGAAAGTCCGAGACCTGTGAGCAGGCAATAAATCAGGTCACTGAGCCCCGCCCCTACTCCGGTACAGAAAGCCGGCCAGCGGCCTTTGTTGAGCGTGCGCTGGATACACAGCACCCCTATCGGCCCCATCGGAGCCGATATAAGAACTCCTATAAGGAGTCCGCGGAGCATTATTACCAAAAAATCCAGCATGCAACCACAAAGTTACAACAAAAATCTCGCCCCGCATTCACCCCGCTGTTACTTTTTAATGGCATTACGGAAATTTTTACATAAAAATCAGCCATCCGACTGTGATTTCAGCGGATGGCCGGGATGGGGTGACAAATACTTTTTAACGAGTATAGGTGTAATCTATCTCGGGAGTGACACTTACGAATACGGGCATACACATACCGGTGGAAGCTCCTATATAAGTGGGATCGGAAATATAGAATTTCTTTCCCTTGTAGGTATAGGAGTCGCCGGGCTTGCCGTCATC
>JAIDSW010000072.1 GCA_029061025.1 Duncaniella sp. | reverse complement strand
ATGGGAAGTCGCTCGATAGTCTGGATTATATGCCAGCCGTAAGAAGTCTTTACTGGCTCGGAAATTTCACCGGGTTGCAGGGCGAAAGCTGCCTTCTCAAACTCCGGCACCATTCTTCCTATACCGAACACGCCGAGGTCACCCTGACGCTTGGCGCTTCCGGCATCGTCGCTGAGTGAAGCTGCAAGTTCACCGAAATCAGCACCGTTTTTCACAAGGTTGTAGATAGAATCAATCTCCTGCTTTTTCTTGGCTTGCTCCTCGGGCGAAAGATTGCGGGTGAGCTTGAGGATGTGACGGGCATGTACACGTCCTTCATCAGGCTTCTCGGCTTCCACTCTTATTATATGGAATCCGTAAGGAGCATCGTCAATCACCTGCGATATTTCTCCTACGGGAGTGGAATACGCTCCTTCTTCAAAGGGATAAGGATACATATTGGGTGCAATAAAGCCGTAATAGCCTTTATTGTATTTCACATTTCGGTCTGAAGAGTATTTCAATGCCATCTCACCGAAATCCGCTCCTTTGAGAATAGCAGTGCGGATACTGTCGAGCCGGGCTCTGTTGGCTGCTTTCTCCTCGGCTGTGTTACCTATTGGAACCATGATCTGGCTTATAGCGACGCGGCGCTTCATGCGATCGTAGGCTTCAGTGACAAGGCGCTCGGCAGTAAGAGAGTCGCGCAGGTAAGGTGCCGCAAGTTCGTCGCAATATCCCTTGAATTCCTTGTGAAAAGCGGCTGTGGTATCGATACCGGCAGCCTCGGCGTCAGCTACTTTCAGCTTGTAAGTGATGAACATGTCGATATATTCATCCAAAGACTGAGGAGTTTCCTGCTGGGCATTGTTTTTCTCAAACAGATATTGAAATTCGCTCACAGGTACTGACTTGCCGTTAACCGACATCAGTTCCGGATCGTCACTCTTGGCAGCTGCCGCACATGCAAGTGCAAGCGAAACAACTGCAACAGGAAGAAGTACTTTTTTGATTGATAGAAGAAATATTTTGACTAGTCTATAACCGTCTAACGGCGCAAATTATTGCGCCGCACACAAAAAAGCTGTCGCCGGAATTTCGTTTATCTATTCCGGCGACAGTAAAAATTTTTTAATAAGAGTTTATCTCGGCATCGAGCTGTAATTGGGGGCTTCACTTGTGATAGCTACGTCGTGAGGATGGCTCTCAGCTACGCCGGCATTGGTGATGCGTGTGAACTTGGCCTCATGAAGTTTCTCAATGTCGGGAGCGCCGCAGTAGCCCATGCCTGAACGGAGACCGCCCAGCATCTGGTAAACGACTTCATATAAAGAACCCTTGTAAGGTACGCGGGCTGCAATACCTTCCGGTACGAGTTTCTTCGTGTCAGTCTCACCTGCCTGGAAATAACGGTCTTTCGAGCCTTTTTCCATAGCTTCGAGCGAACCCATTCCGCGGTAAGCCTTGTATTTTCTGCCGTTGAATATAATTGTTTCACCGGGCGATTCCTCAACTCCTGCAAGCATTCCGCCGAGCATCACGCTATAAGCTCCGGCTGCGAGGGCCTTGACAATATCGCCTGAATAGCGGATACCGCCGTCGGCAATCAGAGGCACTCCGGTGCCCTTGAGTGCCTTGGCAACGTCGTAGACGGCGCTCAGCTGCGGTACACCTACACCGGCTATAACACGGGTGGTGCAGATCGAACCGGGACCGATACCCACTTTAACACCGTCAGCGCCGTTTTCTACAAGGAATTTCGCAGCTTCTCCCGTAGCGATATTACCTACCA
>JAIDSW010000071.1 GCA_029061025.1 Duncaniella sp. | reverse complement strand
CGATGTGTATACGAGACAGGTCCAATACCCTTGAGACCCACGACCGCGACCGTGCCGTCGACGGCGACCAGTCTCTCTACATCCTCCATCAGATCCGCGACATTTACCCCAACCTCTACGCCCGCCGCCAGTCCGACGAGGACATCCGCCAGGGACTCCCCCGCAAATATGGCTTCCATACCAATGTCTCTACAAAACCCCTCATCATCACATCCCTCATCAAGTATGTCCGTGAGCATTCCTATGTCGAAGCTGACTCCCGCGTCCTCGACGAATACCTCGCCTACGAGCGCAAGCCCAACGGCGCCTACGGTGCCATCGCCGGCTACCACGACGACCTCCTGATGACCCGAGCAATCGGCCTCCACATCTGCTTCTCCGAAATGCCGCTCCCGGCCGAGCACACCCCCTCCGGCCACCTCACCCTCGGCCGCTTCACCTTCATCCCCACCTCCGCCGCCACCATCTGAGAGGCTTTAGGTATTAGGTGAGAGGCTTTAGGTTATAGGTTTTAGGCTGTAGGGGTGAGGAGGTAGGTAGTAGGGGCAAGGTAGTAGGGGCGAGGTATAGGAGTCTGTTTTATTTGGAGTAGTGGCGGCGATTTATCGCCCCGTGCAGAAAGCAAGGGATCAGGCATTTTGTCTTCGGGTGATTCCCTAAAGCCTAATGCCTGATCCCTAAACCCCAGAAATCATCAGTGCCTCCCCTGCCGTTTGTGCCAATCCTTCACTATCCGCCCTGCGCGTTTCCCTGCCGCGCGTCGCTTCTCCCGGTCATCCCACTCATCCAGCATCTCCACCACTGCAGCCTTGTATTCCACTATCGCCTCAGCCTCCTTTGCCGCCGCCTGCGCCGTGGGAGCGTTGAGCCAGCTTTTCACCATCTTGTCAAGATACGGATGTACCTCGTGGTAGAGCTTGTATCTCACTCCCTCGGCATCATCCATCAGAGCAGAGATCTCAGCAGCCTTCCGCTCGAAATCTCCCGGACGTTCCGTGATCTTCTTTATCTCCTTGGCCGTCGCTTCATATTCCGCATCGTAGCCTTCGAGCTTGTTATTCACTTCCGCCTCGCTGAATTTCTTCAAGCGCTCTTTCGCTTCCGTCTCAAATCGCTTGCGCCACGGTGCTTTCACTTCTTCCTCCCAGCGCTCGTCGTCATACGCCCACATCGTCGCGAAGTTCGACCTCCGCGCCTTGTAGGTGGCATATCGCTCCGCAAGCTCAGCCGGTCCCATGCGCTGGCCGTCGCCTGCACTCATTCCCAGCTCGTCAATGTACACCTGATCCATCTGACTTTGAGGACACGAAAATACCCTCATCGCCAGCAGTGCCCAGTCACGGGCGCTTTTCTCATCCTGAGCGCAGAAGTCCATCCCCGCCACTATTATATCTTCAAGTATCTGAGGGTTGACACCCACGCCCATCGCTACTACAGTATTCACCATCTCGTTGGCCGCCCTCTCGGTCTTTCCGTTTGATATGTAGTTGGCCACATCGCTTATCAGCCCCATCGCCGGCGAGCTCTCCTCGTTGAATTTCATGTCGCCACCCGTTATCCAGCTGTACACGAGGTCTGGCAACGTGCCTCCGCCCACAGCTCCCTCGGCAAAGCCCAGCAAGCCGCGCTTCAGCGCTTCTTCTGCATGCTCTTTCTTCTTTTCGTCATCTTTACCGAAGATTGCATACCACACTCCCGTCAGACCGTAATACCACAGTGCCGGCAATATGAAGTCAAAGGTCACCGATTTAAATAGATTCCTTCCCCAGTTGCGGCGATACATCCGCTTGGCGCGTGCCTCGGCTTGCTCTTGAGTGAGACCGTCACGCATCCCTTTCTTTACCTCATATTCTATCATCGTGTCCTTGTTCTTGATCATGTTCCACATCTCTCGTTTGCTCTGTATCGACTGTCGCAGATACGACATAGGTGAGTTGCGGAATACCGTCAGGCACGTCGTCAGATAGCTCCGGTCGTTCTGCATCTGCGATAGATACATCACCTCGCTCGACTGCTGCGAGAGATTGAATAATATCTCTGCATCCTGTAGCGCTTTCGCTTTGGCCTTCGCCTTCGGGTAGCCCTCTTTGATGTATTGTTTATACTTGTTGCTGTATATTGCCTCCGAGCCTATCGCCACAGTGAAAGCGTCGATCAGTGCATTCGGTGTGATACCCCACCGCTGTATCTTCTTTATGAACTCATTCTTTGTCCAGTCCCAGTCGCCGTCCCAGTCGCGCAATATGTCGTTGCCCGCCTGTCGGTCTTTCCATCGGCGCTGAAATGCAGGCATATTCTCCATAGCCCATTGCCAGCAATGCTTCCATCTCAGAGGTGTCATGTTATACAGCAGTCTGGCCATCGACGCATCCGGTGCAAAGGCAGGGTAGGAGAGAAGCTGCTTCAGTGCCGTGTTCAGGCGTATCGCTATGCAAGCGCCGGTCGCCATTTTCGTCAGATTTATCGCTGCTTTGTCAAAGGAGTTTGTCTTTGGGTGATACGCTCCTCCCACAAGCATCCCCAGGTCATAAAGCCGCTTCCACAGCTTTTCCCCGCTGCCGTAGATCGTCCTCATATTCTTCACCTGATTGCGGAAGCGCTTGTAGGAGAGCAGCGTCCCGAGGTCACGCCGGTATTCGGCCATCGCTGCCCATGTCTCCATCTCCCTGATGTGATCCAGCGCTACCGACACCGCATCCGAGTGCAGTATGTCAAGTGCATAATTGTTATAGGCGCGCTTGATTATCGCTCCTGTCATTATTTTCGGCAGCTCATTCTTGTCGGCCGAGCTTATCTCAACCTCTTCAAGTCGAGCATTCGCAAGTATCTCCAGCGGGAAGTAATTCTCTATTTCAGCCATCGGTGCGCCGAATATTCTCTCATGCACTTCATTATACCGCTCCCTGAGCTTTGGAAGAAACTCCTCCTGAAGCCAGTCTGCCGCCTCTTTCAACTTCGGGTCGAGTGCCTGTGTCAACTCCTCTACCTTGGCCGAGGTAATTCCCATGCGGCGCAGCTTCAGCCGCCCGTCGGTCATCTTGTCGACCATGTACATATACATCACGTTGCCCTGCGTCAGCTCGTGCTCCACCATCTCCCCGCCGTCTATCCACTTGCACGTGCCTGCCCGCTTCGTAGTCAGCTCATAGAGATCACTCCACCGGGCATTCTTCTTGCCGAGAATCTGTGAAGCTTTCTTATTCATCAGTCTCTCGGTGCGCTGTGTCTCCATCCACTCCCTGTCGCGGCACTCCTGCCAGCCGCGCACAAAGCGGTCAAAGAGATAACCCTCGCCGTTGATGCTCTTTGACCCGAATACCCTCATCAGCTGCTCGAAGGTCGCCGCCGGTGCAAGCAGCGTCTGTCCCACCAGGTTCGACAGCTTGTCCGTCGTGCTTCCCTTGCGCCCGCTCTCCGTAGCCGGGCGCCCCTGCATATCCGAGTTGGCATTATGACGTATCTCCTCTATGCGCTCCTTCTCCTGTTCGTGAAAGGCTTTCACGCGCTCCATCGAGTAGCGCATCTCGTTACCTATCTGTGAGCCCAGCTGCCGCATTGCTTCCGCCCGCTCGCAGCGTATCTGTCTTATGCTGTCGCGCAGCGCCCGTTTCTGCTCGTAGTAAGCCGTGCGCGCATCCCCGCTCATGCGCGGATCCCACTGCTTCTTCAGGTCTTCAAGGTCGAGCTTCATCTGCCGTTCCTGTTCCTTGCGTCCTGTCACTTCTGTCGCATACTGCAGTGCCAGCACCACGCCCATCTTCTCGGCGCTCGCCGTCTCCGAGCCCGCAGCTATGTGATCCTCTATCGCCCCGAGTCTGTCTCTTATCGCGGCTTCGCTCATCCCCATGCACTCTTGCATCGAGCGCATCATCACCTGGCCGCTCACGTCAAGCTTCCCTGCTACCTCCACGCCGCGCGCGCTCACCTTCGAGCCGCGTATCTTCATGGCATCCCGCAGGAACTGACTCGTCACCCTCAGCTGATTGTCGATAAAGAGATCCATCAGCGCCTCCGTGGCCTCGGCAAAGTCCTTGTCGCTCTGCGTCACCCGCTCCTCTCCGTTCATGTCCTTTATCGTGTGTCCGAGTCCGCGGCGCACTATATTGTACAGCCTCCGCGCTTCGCCCGGCTGAGTGGGCGAGAACGCCTCCGACGAAATCAGCACATCGGCCATCTCTGTGATATTCCGCGCTATGTTGTAGTCAAGTGTCCGCTGCGCCGCCATCGCCTTGCGCAAGTTCCCTGTGACCTTACCCAGTGCCTCTATCGCCGCATCTCTCACCGACATATCACTCTTATACCGGTCCGCCATATCCACAGCCATCTTCAGCACCTGATCCTCTATCCGTTTGTCAGCGCCATATCCCTCCGCACTCCTGAAGCTCACCTCATTTTTGTCTTCGGGTGGTAACGTATCATCCATATAGTCGGGATATTTTTTTGCACTTTCAAAAAATTCGCGTAACTTTGCATCAACAATCCTGTCGTAATTGACCGCCCCCCCATGGATGATGGGTAAGGAATTCAATGCGGCAGGATTTTCGTATAGCTCTACATTTGTGACCATACTTGAGTGTACGCCATTTTCACCAGGCCTGGGAACATCCTGAATAACTATTCTTACATAATACTCCGTATCCTCGATTCTTGCTTTAGCAACATAATTGTCAAAACTCGTTACATTAGGGTGCTTCTTATGTATTGTTCCATCTTTTCTTGTTTGACCGCCAAGTTTATCTTGTGTGCTGTACGCAAAAGTGGCTGCGTCCAATAGTTGCGCCAGTTGAGGCACTATCTTCGCAAAATTCCCGTCGGGTCGATAATTCTTCCCAAAACCGGAATTGTAGAAACGAATAGTCCTGCCATCTTTCTCTACCGATGGTAGATTCGCATACACTCGTTTCAGTTCCTCTTTCGAGTAATCATGTGCCTCGATTTCAATGGCGGGTTGCTCAATGACGGCACGGGCGCGTTCAGCCATTGTTTGGTTATTACCACCATCACGGGTCTCTATCTCCATGCTGCCCTCGGCCTTCTTCCACTCCTGGCGGCGCACTGCCTCCTCGGCCTTGTCAAATATGTCTCCCTCGGCCGGCTTGCCCGCTGCCTTCCGCTCCTGATGCTTGAATAGCTTCCACATCATATAGCTCAGGTCGCGCTCGCTCAGCTTTATCCGTGAGGATATTTTCGCCCCCTCGAGTATCCGGTTGATGAAGTCCTGTATCTTAGCCTTCACCCGCTGCCACAGCGATTTCTGCTCCTTCTCAAGTGCATCGTAGCCCTTGGTGTGTACCTCCTCTGCGAGCCCGGCAAGATACTCCTTCATTGCCTTGCGCATGTCCCAGCCATGACGGCTCATAAGGCGCGA
>JAIDSW010000070.1 GCA_029061025.1 Duncaniella sp. | reverse complement strand
GTTATATTTAAAATGGAGACTTGAAAATTAATACTAATTTTTTGGGATGTAAGGTGTTGACTATCAGTGTAGGGACGCGATTTATCGCGTCCACGGCGAAAACATGATGCGAATCATGAAAAACGAAAATTACATTTTTTCAATTCATGTTGCCGATGCGGATGCGATAAATCGCGTCCCTACCCGCGTAGCTCAATACTTTAACTTCATTTCATGTTGTCGCGGCGGCGGGGGGGGCGGAGACCCTCGCTCCATACATTTTTCCATTCTCCATTTATTAAACATAAAGAGGCCGCGGGTGTCGCGGCCTCTTTATGTTTAATGGGGTTTGGTGTGGTTATTTTACCACGAATTTCAATGCTTCGGCGCCGGGTGCGGTGGCTACGTAAACGCCGGGCACGAGGCTTGCGGCTGATACGCTGCCGTGGCCGCGGGCAACTTCTACACCTGTCACGGAGTAGAGGGTGAGGTCGTGGCCGGGGGCTGAGAGGCATGAGCCGTCGAATGTGATGATGGTCTTGACGTTATCGGTCACTGAAGCTATGCCCGAGGTGCCGGTCACGGTGAGCGTGCCCGATATGGTGCCGTTGGTGGCGGTGATTACGTAAGAGCCGGTCTTGAGACAAGTCACTTCGCATACCACGTTGCCGTCCTCGTCGAGTTCCACGGGGGTGAGATAGCAGCCCGATTCGTCGGACGACTCGATGGTGAGGGCGTCAAATTCCACTTTTTCGAGCATGAGCATCACAAATTCTTTCTGACCTTCAACCACGCTTATGGCTGCGGGGTCAAACATAATCGATGAGCCCACGGTGCTCTCGAAGTAGAGAGCGGGAAGAGTGGAGGCGAATACCCAGGGCTCGGCGGCTGAGTAGCCGTTGAACTTAAATCCGAGGCCTTCAAAGAAAGCGGTGTCGGCCTTATCGGCGTCGAGCGATGCGCCTTCCACGGTGTTGAGGCCGGCCTCAAGGGCAGGATCGACTACCGCGAGGGGGGCGAGGGCATAGTTATCAGTGATGCCTTCCTCGGCCAGACGGTCGCCCCAGGTGGTATCCCAGTCGCCGGTGGCGGGATTATATTTCTCGTCGACGATGGCGGGGTCGTCGTTGATCGATGTGCGACCCACGATGCGGTGGGCGGTGGCATAGAGCTCGGGGCTTTCGGGCACGGAGATCGACTCGAGAGCCACCACATTTTTGCTCACGGCGGTAGCCACGGTGGTCTCGCCTGTCTCAAGGTCGGCCATGGGGCGCTCAAGGCTGCCCACGATACCGCCGGCGTTGATTTCCTTGACGTAGCCTCCGGCGAAATAAGAGTAGGCGTCGCGGGGCTCGGTGGCCGAGATGGCGCCTTCGACAAGACAGTCACTGATAAGTCCGCGGCTCGACGAGGCGGCGATACCACCTACGGTGTGGCGTGAGGTGAGCGACGCTTTCACATGGCAGTCGCTTACGGTCGACTTGGCATCGGCGATGTCGGACACGATACCTCCCAGATTTGACCCGGCGGTGATGTTGCCTTCAAATGCCGAGGCTTTGACATATGAGTTACCCAGCGTGCATACCAGACCGCCCACACCGGCTGCCTGAGGCGCATTGATGGTTCCGATCACGGCGCATCCGGTAATCTCGGAGCTGAAGCGGGCGCCGTTGACGAGGCCGCCGAATTCAATGTTTTCGGTCAGCTCGGCGTTGAGATCATATACATATACATTTTCAAGTGCGGTGGTGTAGATGCTTCCGGCAATAACTGCCGAAGCATTGCTGACGGTCACGTGGGAGAAAGTAAGATCCTTGATGACACACTTATCCGAGCCTACCTCGCCTACGTTGGCGAATATCGGGGCGCCTGTAAGGGTGAGGTTGCGGATGGTGTGGCCGGCACCGTCGAGCGAGCCGGTGAATGTGCCGGTGAATCCGTCGAGCGCCGAGCCGTCGAAGTCAATGTCATCGGCCACGCGGTAGTGGGCGGCGAGATTGTATTTGATGAGTGCGAAGTCACCGGCGGTGTGGATCATGTAAGGATTCTCGGCCGTGCCTTCACCCTCCCACTTGTTGAAGGGAAGATTCACGAAGTCAGAGGTATATTCATCAGAGCCGGCCATGCGGTAGGTGATCCAGATGGCGGGATGGGTGGAAGTGTTGACGAGCGAGGCATTGATGGCGGTGGCGTCGGCGGGGAAAGTGTAGCAATAGTTGGTCTCGCCTTCCTCGTTGACTACGATAAGCTCGTAGATGGATTTCGACGATCCGTGGTCTTCATTGCGGAGCACGAATGCCATGTATTCGTGCTTGACGTCAGTGTTGAACAGGTAGGGGGTCAGACCGTTGGCCATGACGTAGGGGCTTATCATCGCTACATTCTTGCCGGCCATGATGCGGTCGATGTGGCTGAACACGCCGTTGCGGTCAAACCACAATACGGGGTGGAACGTGTCGCCGTCGGCGGTCTCGTCGCCCTGCTGGGCGGCGACGGCATATCCGTAGCTGCCCTGACCGGGCACGCGGTCAAGCGTGAACGACAGGCCGTAGAGCTGCCCGTCCTCAGTGACTGTGATGGGGAGCGATGCGGCTACGTCGAGCTCGGGATAGTTGATCATGTTGAAGCTGAAGCCGCCGTTGGCGTCGCCCTGCACGAAGCAATACTGCTGGGGGTAGCCGGGCACGTCGGAGAGAAGCATCAGGGCGTCGGTGTTTTGTCCGAACTCGGTCATCATCTCGCCGGCCACGTTGTATACGGCGAAGTGAGATTCGGAATTGTCGCGCATGTCGGCATCGTTGACCGTAAGGATGTAGGCGGGATCGTCGCCGGTGCCGAAGTCAAATGATATGTCGCCGTCCAGGCGGAAGCGGCCCAGACAGTAGGAGCGCATCATGTAGGGCTCGGCGGGTGCCTCGCAGGCAATCTTGGTGGTCGACACGAGATCGAGCGACTTGGGCGACCAGCCTGAAGTCTTGTATAGCTCGATGATATAACTGTTGTCGGGCGTGAGCTTGTCGTTAAACCAGTCGAAAGGATCTTCAAAGAAAGTCTTTTCATACTGCGACACGGCTACGTAAGCCTCGCCGTTGTGGGTGTTGAGGATCACGGGCAGAGTCTCGTTCTCGCCGTCGGCCATCACATTCATCATGTTGACCGTGAAGGTCTTTATCTTGGTAGCAGCGGGATTGCTGTAGGATGCCTTAGTGTAGATGTCGAATGTGTAGAGCATCTCGGTGTCGGTATAAGTCTCGCCCGAGAAGAATACCATGTAGTAATCCTCGCTCCACTTGCTTGTAGATGCGTTGACAGCCGATGTGTAGTAACCCGGGAGGGTGGCGATCTTCGCGGCCGGGGTGTCTGGCCCCGAGAGCGAATACACGTCGGTAAACGGTACTGCGCCATAGTCGCCCGTGGGCTTGAAGAGACACATCACCATCAGCTCGTAGTTATTGTCGAAGTTGAAGAATTTCTGTGTCACGTTGGCGCCTATCTCCACTCCCGAGCATCGCTCATAGCCTTCGGGCAGGGTGATGGGGGAGTCGATGTAGGCCACCTTGTTGAAATCGGCGTCATATATAGTCACCTCCAGTCCGGTATAGTTATATTCGGTATAGTATTCCTCCTGCGATATGGCTTCTTTCCTGATAGTGGTGGCTGCAAACCATGTTTCGCCGTCGGGCATCTGGATATAGGTGTAGGAGTCGGCGCCGTGCCAACTTACGTCGACACCGGTTGCGGTCTCGATGGCTTTGGCCACTGACTTTGACGGCTTGCCCGTGAGGACCTTCCAGTTACCGGCCTCCACTTTGGGCGCCCACTTGAAAGCCGCGTCTTCAGCAGCTTTCTGACGGAGGTCGGCGGCTGTGCGCGCGTCGACCGTGGCGGTGAGCCCCATCAGAGCCGCCAGCGCGGTAGTGATGATAGTCTTGTTCATTTGGTAAGATAGTGAGTTATGGTTTGTTGTAATTGTTTCGGTAAGATACGGGGATCGGTTATGCCCGGTGTTCACGGTGCAAAGTTAACGCTTTTGCGGCTGTAAAATTGTCGATTCTGCCTTTTTGTCTGCGAAAATACAAAAAATTATAGTTTTTTATATCTTTGTCGTGGAAAATCCGTAAATTTGGACACTACTAACGGCAAATTGACATGTCACGCAATCTTTTAGGAAGATACATCTGGCTTATCGATACGATAGTGCGCTTCGGGTCCATCACCCGCGAGCGGCTCAACGAACTGTGGATGCGCTCCCGCTTTTCCGACGGGTCTCCGCTGCCGCGCCGCACATTTTACACCTACCGCCAGGCTATCGAGGAGCTTTTCAATATCACTATCGAGTGTAATCCCGCCACTTACGAGTACTCCATCAAGGGCGCGGGCGCTCACGACGGCAGCGTGACCGACTGGATGCTCAACTCCGCCACGATAAGCGACGTGCTCAGCGGCGTGCGCGACATATCGAGCCGTGTGTTTCTCGAAGACGTGCCCTCGGCACGCGAGCATCTCGCCACCGTGACCGAGGCGCTGCGCAGCAACCATCCACTGCGCTTCACGTATCACCCTTACACCCGTGTCAATCCGTCGCGCGGTGTGGTGCTGGAGCCTTATTTCCTTAAGATTTTTCGCCAGCGCTGGTATGTGACCGGCCTTAACGTGAAAGACGATGCCATAAAGACCTATGCGCTCGACCGCATGAGCGACGTCACCCTCGACGAAGGCACATTTACCATCCCGGCCGATTTCGATGCCGAGGAATTTGTGAGCGAGGCTTTCGGTATCGTGTTTACCAAGGGGCAGGCTCACCGCGTTGCCATAAAAGCCGATGCCCGTCAGGCCAAATATCTGCGCGCCCTGCCGCTCCACCCCTCCCAGAGCGAGGTGATCCACGACCGGTATTCGATATTTTATTACCACATTAAACTCACGCCCGACTTCGTGCAGGAGCTCCTGTCGATGGGTCCCAACATCGAGGTGGTGTCGCCTCCCGAGCTTAAAGCCATGATCGTGGAGTCGCTCCGCGCGTCGCTGGCTCTATATGAAGCTGCGCCCGCCGTCGACGGCAAGGCGCAGGGTGAAGGCTGAGACGGTGTGTCAGTGCATCGAGGCTTTGTACATCTTGCCGAGCTTGCGGTCGAGCTCGTTTGCCGGAGTGCGGCTCAGTTTGCTTAATTCAGGAATTCGGCCTATAGCATCTTTATTGACGAGATAATATTTCAGTACATCTTTCATCGACTTTATGAAAGTGGTCTTGTCATTCGTTTTGAGACCGAGCTTGTTCATGTTGATTATTTCGGCAGATAAATAGGCAAAAAGAATATTGGCGTTAGTGCTCAATTCCGGAATTGCATTCATTGAAATAGTCATTTCATCAGTATTGGTGAGCCACATAAGTATAATTGTGCTATAGGCTTTTACAGTTTCTTCATTCCCGGCGATCGGAGTATCGAGGAGAGTTTGTGCCATTGATACGATCTGCTCGGTGGAAAGATCATTGACCTTGGCTGAGAGTTCTCCTGCCGTGATGTTTTGTGCAGCAATAGATAAAGGGGCAACAGCCATTGTGAGGGCTATTATTGCCGGAAAGAGGATTTTGAAAAGTTTCATGGTAGAGAATGTTTATTAGGTTCATGCCCCAAAGATAGAGAGATAATTTTAAAAATGGAAAAATTATAATGGAAAAATATGGAGCGGGGAAACGAAGTGAATTGAGAATTTAGAAAAATTTTAGCAATTATATGGAGCGGGGGTCGCCGACCTCCGCCGCAGCGGCAAAATGGTAATCTTCCCCCCCATAATTCGTTTCATGTTTTCAACGGCGGGCGGGGGGGGGGGCGCCCGCCAGGGTCGTAAGTGAACCTATCCGAGCACCCCACCGCGCGCGGG
>JAIDSW010000007.1 GCA_029061025.1 Duncaniella sp. | reverse complement strand
AAATTTTGCGTGCGATTTTTTATTTTCACCGAATTTGCGAGCACGTTGCGAGCAAGGTCGATATTGATGTCGCGGTTGAGGAATGTGGCGTGAGCCAGCAGCGAGGCTACTATGCCCTCGAGCTCACGGATGCTTTCGGTGACGTTAGAGGCTATGAAGTCCATCACGTCGCGCGGTATGCTCAGGCCGTCCTGGCTTGCGCGCATGTTCAGCACATCCTTGCGCAGCTCATAGTCAGGCCGCTCTATCATCACCGTGGTTCCACCTTTGAATCGCGACAGCAGTCGCTCCTCCATTCCTTTCATGAGAGCCGGGGGGCAGTCGCTCGACAGGATGAGCTGCTTCTGATTCTGCTTGAGGTGATTGAAGATGTGGAAGAATGTATTCTGGGTCTTGGTCTTTCCTATCAGATCCTGAATATCGTCGATTATAAGCACGTCGATACCCTGATAGAACGTGATGAAGTCGTTGATCTTACCCTGATGCTCGGCGGTGGTATACTGGCTCTGGAAAAGACGCGAGGTAATATATAGCACGCGCGCCTGGGGATTATGCTCCTTGATGCGCACGCCTATGGCCTGAATCAGATGGGTCTTGCCCACGCCGCAGGGACCGCACACGAAGAGCGGGTTGAACGTCTTGAGCTTGGGGTTATCGGCAATGGCCTCGCCTATCGACACGGCCACCTTGTTGCTCTCGCTCTTGCAATAATTCTCAAAATTATATGAGGGGTTGAGCTGCGAGTCCACTTCCTTGACCGGCTCCTGATGAAACGGATTGGAAGATGCTCCCTGAGCGGGACGCACCGCCGGCGACTGGCGCGACGACTCCATGGTCACAGCCGTGGTGGGCTCGTTGTTGATCTGATTATAGTGGTAAAAGAGTTGCGTGCCTCGTCCGAATACTTTGGCGAGCGCCGCTACTATCAGCTTGAGGAAGCGCTCCTCAAGCTGCTCGTAGAAGTAGGGCGACGGAATATTGATGACCAATTTTCCGTCTTCGTAGCTGTGAAACGTCAGCGGTTTGAACCAGGCGTTGTACAGCTCGGGCGATAGATTGTCGGCAATGAATTGCAGACATTGTTCCCATTTAAGGGAGTTTTCTTGATTCATTTTTCGGTATATACGTTCATTTCTTTTCGTTGCAAAATTCTTATTTTTTTTTCTAAAAATAAAGCGGTTTTTTATTTGGAATTGACAAGTTTTGTATACGGTATTGAATATCAACAGATTGCAAAGTTATTAACACTCGCTTAAAGTAATTATTTCGTTTTGTGCACCTAAATAGTTGTATTATCGATTTATATATACCGCGCTTAAAGTAATGGTTTAATCGGATACTTTTCTGTTTGCTTTTCCTAACACCCTATTTTTCACACTCTTTATGCCGGGCGAAAGTAAAAAAGTCACACATCGCTCTTATTCGGAATCAGTCCGAATAAGCTGTAACTTCGGGCGGTGCTTGTCTATTCCGCGTATTTTTGATAATTTTGTAACTGCAAATTTTATTAATTCACGTTTCTCTCCGCCATAATATCGACCACTCACCACCATGCAGGACTCCTACACCATAAAGCATGCCTCGCAGGCCATAGCACTCTGCCGCGGAATATTTGCCAAAAAGCTCACCGACTACGGCGCTTCGTGGCGCATCATGCGGCCCATGTCGATCACCGACCAGCTATTCATCAAAGCCAAGCGCATACGCACGCTCGAGACCGACACGGCGATGATCAACGAAGGTATCCTGCCCGAGTTTATGGCTCTGGTCAACTATGGAATCATAGGACTCATTCAGCTTCAGCTCGGATATGCCGACAGCGCCGACATCACTCCCGTGGAAGCACTGGGATTGTATGACCGCTACGCGCGCGTCACCCTCGAGCTGATGGCCGCCAAGACCCACGACTATGGCGACGCCTGGCGCGACATGAGAGTGATCTCATACACTGACCTTATACTCACGAAAATCCAGCGGATAAAGCAGATCGAGAACAACGACGGCGAGACTATCATATCCGAGGGTATCGACTCCAATCTGATGGACATAATCAACTATGCCATCTTCGCCATCATCAAGCTCACCGATGGAGAGGAATAACGAAATCCTGCGCCGCCGCATCACCACGGTCGCAGTCGTGATACTGCGCCTGGCAGTGGGAGCCACGTTCATCATTTCAGGATGGGCCAAGGCTGTCGATCCGTGGGGCACGGTCTACAAGATTTCGGAATATCTCGACGTGTGGGGACTCGACATTCCCCGTGCTCTGGTCACGAGCGTCACGTTTCTGCTCTCGGCATGGGAATTCGTGTGGGGAGCGCTCCTGCTGCTCGGCACTTACCGTCGGGTGTCGGTAATCGCGCTGCTTCTCTGCATGGCAGCCATGCTGCCGCTGACGCTGTATATCGCCGTGGCTTCGCCGGTGGCCGACTGCGGCTGCTTCGGCGATCTTGTCAAAGTATCCAATACCGGCACGTTTGTCAAGAACGTTTTCCTCACCGCAGCCCTTATATATCTGCTGGTGGTCAACACCCGCGTGAGTCCGGTCTACACTCCCCATACCCAGTGGATTGCAGGTGGGGTGCTCACGTTCTATATACTGATTATCGCCCTCATCGGCTACAACATTCAGCCGCTTGTGGATTTCCGCCGTTTCAGCCCGGGCACATCGCTTATGCCCGCTGACGACGAGGATGATGCAGCCGAGGATAATGCGGAATATGAATTCATATACTCCCGCGACGGCGATACCCGCTCCTTTACAGCCGATGAAGTGCCCGATTCCACATGGACATTTGTGGAACGGCGGCTCGTCAGCGGCTCGGAGTCTATCGACGACGGACTAAACGTTACAGTCGACGGCACCGATATACTTCCCGATATTCTCGCACCCGACGGTGAGACGCCCCTTGCCGAGCAATTCATAGTCACCCTCCCCCAGCCTGCTGAAGTCGACCTGTCGTTTACCAATCTCATCAACGACCTCAACGACTACATCACCGAGCGCGGCGGCACGCTCACGGCTTTCATAGCCGGCGACTCCGCTGCCATAGCACGCTGGATGGATATATCGATGGCTTCGTATGACATATATCGCGTGGAGCCCAACCTCATCAAGGAACTCGCGCGAGGCACGGCCGCACTGGTATATCTCCGCGACGGCACGGTGATATGGAAGCGCACGCTGTCGTCAATCGACCCCGCGGCCACCGGTCGCCACACAGCCTCGCGTCTCGACGAGGCTCTCGACCCCGAGCCCAACGAGATGCTGCGCTACATCAATCTCGCGCTTGCCGCTATCCTCGTGGTGCTGTGGCTGGTCGATCTACTTCTGCCCCGCGCCAAGAGCGCCCAGGCATCCCCCTCATCACCCGAAACCGACAAAGAATCTTAAACCACTTTTCACACATCAATACTCTACACAATGCTTATCGCCCTTTACCGCATCTATCAGATACTAATCATGTGGCCGCTGCTCATAGTGTTCACCATCATAATCGCGCTGATCACCGTGACCGGCTGCGCGCTCGGCTTCGGGCGCGTGATGGGATATTACCCCGAAATATTGTGGGGACGGGTATTCTGCTGGCTTGCCTTTGTTAAAGTCACCTCCACAGGCCATGAGAACATCGACCCCAAGACCTCCTACGTGTTCACCCCCAATCACCAGAGCGCCTACGATATATTTTCAATCTACGGCTACCTCGGCCATAATTTCCGCTGGATGATGAAGCAGGAGCTGCGCAAGCTCCCCGTGGTGGGTTGGGCATGCGAGAAATCGGGTCAGATATTCGTGGACAACTCCTCAGTGAGCGCCACGCGCCACACCATGACCGAGGCCGAGAGCCGTCTGAGCGGAGGCATGTCGCTCGTGGTGTTTCCCGAGGGTGCCCGCACGTGGGACGGCAAGATGCGCCGCTTCAAGAAAGGCGCGTTTAAGCTGGCGATGGAATTCGGGCTGCCAATCGTGCCGGTGACCATCGACGGTGCTTTTGCCGTACAGCCCCGCTTCCGCAAGCTCTGCAATCCCGGCCACATACACCTCACCATCCACAAACCCATTGCCCCGCCTGCCGACGAGCACGACATAGCCCGGGTGATGGACGAGGCTCACCGCGTGGTCGAAAGCGCCCTGCCCGCGGCTGAACAATAATAGCTCCGCAGGCGTTTGAATACTGACAAAAAGGCAGAGACTGTCACAGTGGCACGATTTATGCAGATAAGTTTACAGAACTAACATATAATTATAACATCAATACATATTATCATGAATATTCAACCCTTAGCTGACCGTGTGCTCATCGAGCCCACTCCCGTTGAAGAAGTAACCATGTCGGGTATCATCATCCCTGACTCGGCTAAAGAAAAACCTCTCCGCGGCACAGTGCTCGCCACCGGCAACGGCACAAAAGACGAAGAAATGGTAGTGAAGAAAGGCGACAACGTGCTCTACGGCAAGTATGCCGGCACCGAAATCGAGCTTGAAGGCACCAAGTATCTCATCATGCGCCAGAGCGACATTCTCGCTATCCTCGGCTGATAATCTTCGGCTTTTAATTCATTTTTATCAATCATCAATTTAAATCATCAGTCATCATGGCTAAAGAAATAAAATTTGACATCAAGGCTCGCGAAGAGCTCAAGAAAGGCGTCGACGCTCTTGCCGATGCCGTCAAAGTTACCCTCGGCCCCAAAGGCCGCAACGTGATTATCGAAAAGAAATTCGGCGCTCCCCACATCACCAAAGACGGTGTGTCGGTAGCCCGTGAAGTAGAACTCGAGGATGCTTTCCAGAACATGGGCGCACAGCTCGTGAAGGAAGTGGCATCCAAGACCGGCGACGATGCCGGCGACGGCACCACCACCGCCACCGTGCTCGCTCAGTCGATCATCAATGTCGGTCTCAAGAACGTGGCCGCCGGTGCCAACCCCATGGATATCAAGCGCGGTATTGACCGCGCCGTATCGGTAGTGGTGGAAGGTATCCGAAATATGAGTCAGGAAGTGGGCGACGATTTCAAGAAGATCGAAGATGTGGCCCGCATCTCGGCCAACAACGACGAGGCTATCGGCGCTCTCATCGCCGAGGCAATGCGCAAGGTCAAGAAAGAAGGCGTCATCACTGTCGACGAGGCCAAAGGTACCGAAACCACCGTTGACATCGTGGAAGGTATGCAGTTTGACCGCGGATATATCTCGCCCTACTTCGTGACCAACACCGAGAAGATGAATTGCGAGATGGAATCGCCCTACGTGCTCATCTACGACAAGAAGATCTCCAACCTCAAAGATATGCTTCCCGTGCTCGAAGCTACCGCCCAGAGCGGTCGTCCGCTGCTCATCATCGCCGAGGACGTCGATCAGGAAGCACTCGCCACACTCGTAGTCAACCGTCTCCGCGGCTCGCTCAAGGTATGTGCCGTTAAGGCGCCCGGTTTCGGCGACCGCCGCAAGGAAATGCTTGAGGACATCGCCGTTCTCACCGGCGGTACCGTTATCTCCGAGGAAAAGGGCATGAAGCTCGACCAAGCTAACATCCAGATGCTTGGCCGCGCCGAGAAGATCGACGTCAACAAGGAGTCTACAACCATCGTCAACGGTGCCGGTGACAAGGATGCCATCGCTGCACGTGTGGCTATGATCAAGGCTCAGATCGAGCAGACCAAATCTGACTACGACCGCGAGAAACTTCAGGAACGCCTTGCCAAACTCGCCGGCGGTGTTGCCGTGCTCCACATCGGCGCACCCTCCGAAGTAGAGATGAAGGAAAAGAAAGACCGTGTTGACGACGCTCTCAGCGCTACCCGCGCTGCTATCGCCGAAGGTATCGTGCCCGGCGGCGGTGTTGCCTACATCCGCTGCACCAAGCTCCTTGAAAACCTCAAGGGTGCCAACGACGACGAGACCACCGGTATCCACATCGTGCTCCGCGCCATCGAGGAACCCCTCCGTCAGATCGTGGAGAACGCCGGTCAGGAAGGTGCCGTAGTGGTACAGCGCGTGAAAGACGGCGAAGGTGACTTCGGCTACAACGCCCGCACAGGCGAATACGAAAATCTCCTTGCCGCAGGCGTGATCGACCCTGCCAAGGTTACCCGCGTAGCCCTCGAAAACGCCGCTTCGATTGCCGGCATGTTCCTCACTACCGAGTGCGTCATCGCCGAGAAGAAAGAAGACAATCCCGCACCCGCAATGCCCGCACCCGGCATGGGTGGCATGGGCGGCATGATGTAATAACTATTCATCTACCCACATAACTCTCGCCTCCGTCTCACCCGAGCCGGAGGCGATTTTTTGTACACAACTAATTGTAAATAAAGAATGTAGGGACGGTGCTTTGCACCGTTGCCGGGAAGCGCAATATTGTAATATCACAACCTTCCCTGCATGCGTGATGCGTATTGGCCAACCCCTCCGAGGTTGTTTTGCCCATCGCGTGACAGCCACGGGTGACAAGCACCCGCGGCTATATAGATGGCCAACCCTCCGGGTTGTAATGGCTCCGCCATAATATTGACAGCTCAACGCAGAGAGATCGCTCTGTGACTATCCTCTACATATAGAAGTAGACTTCACCCGCCGCGCGGGTGGCTTTTATAGCAACGCAAAGGTGTAATATCGTAGGAATTTTTGTATCTTTGGACACGATGCAATTACGGATGAATAATCATGGAGTTTACGAGTGAACTGATAATGAGCGTCAATCGCCATCGTCTCGGGATCGACGGCGATGGGGTCACTACGCTTGTGGCTTTTCACGGGTGTCCGCTGCGGTGTCGTTATTGCCTCAATCCCAGTTGTCTCGGTGAGCCTGCAGGTATTAGGGAGTATACTCCGGCTGAACTTTATGCAGCTACATATATCGACGAACTTTATTTTCTCGCTACGGGTGGCGGTGTCACATTCGGTGGTGGAGAGCCGGGACTGCGGCCGCAGTTTATCCAAGAGTTTCGCGAACTGTGTGGCGATGAATGGAAAATCAATATCGAGACCTCGCTCAACGTGCCATCCGAGAATGTTGATGCGCTCTTGAATGTTGCAGATTTTTTCATCATCGACATTAAAGACATGAATCCCGCAATATATCAGCGCTATACCGGTCGCGACAACCGTTGGGTAATCCATAATCTCAACCTCATAGCCGAGCATGGCCGCCAAAACGATTGCCTCATCAGAATTCCACTCATTCCCGACTTCAACACCGAAACTGACCGCGCCGCAAGTATTCAGCAGCTCCGATCATCAGGCTTCACACGGTTTGATCTCTTCGATTACATCATCCGCGAGCATTGATGGTTTCTCAGTAATTGACAACTTCTGATAAAAAAGAATCAAGACTTCACTTTTAAGTGAAAAAAATATATTATATTTGCGTTATAATAATAAAAGAAGATATATGAGCGAAGTAGAATTATACCTCATAGAAAAAGGTGAGAATTGCACCATATACACACTGCAATTTCTCCGCGACTCGGAATCAGAGTTTGAGAAATTCGTTTCAAGATTTATAGGTGACGCAGAGTATAGTGAAGACTATGCGCGTATAGCTGCTTTTATAAGTAGGATAGTCAGCACCGGCGCATTTGAGCGGTACTTTCGTAGAGAAGGTAAAATGAATGATGCAGTAGTAGCTTTACCGGTCACTGCTTCCAAGTTAAGACTGTACTGTTTGAGACTATCTGATAAAATTCTTATACTCGGAAACGGGGGCGTTAAAAAGACGCGCACATACAATGAAGATTCAGTGTTGAAAGGACATGTAATTACACTTCAGAAATTTGAGAGATTGCTTCATGAAGGCATTGCCGACGGGAGTGTGTTATTGACAGAAAGCACTATAGAGACTGACAATATTTTTGAAATATGAAACGTACATCAAGATCACTCACCGAAATTTTGGGTAATATACCTGATCGAATTCAACAGGAAGTCGATCTGTCTTTTGAAATTTCTGACCGCATTGATAAACTTATGCGTCAACGCAATATCACTAAAACACAATTTGCCGAAGCCTTGGGACGACGTCCGAGTGAGATTACAAAATGGCTTAGTGGTCAACACAATTTCACGATAGCGACATTATCAATGATTTCCTCCTTTTTCGGTAAACCCATCATATCCGTAAGCACTTCATGCTAAGTGAAAATTTGCGTAGATATCCAACAAATTATCTCTTCTCCTCCCTGTAACCGCGGATTACCTCCTTGCCGCTTTGCTTGCAAAGAATTCGCTTCCAAACTGAAACCAATAATTTTCACTCCTTATTATCACAATGAATTGCAATCTCACAACCATCCTGTCAGGGCGGATAAATATGCCTGACATTAAGAATGCCGTGGAGTGGGCGGGGGAGTGTGAGGAAAATCGCGACGCTCTCTTTTCGCTCGCGCTGTCGGGCGACCGCAGGGTCAATAACAATGCCCTGTGGTGTCTCACCCATCTGCCCGAGAGTGATGCGCCGTGGCTGCAATCATTGCAGAATGTTTTGATCGACAGGCTTATGGTCGAGACCGTTACCGCTCGCAAAAGAATGTTGCTGCAGATTTTGCGCGATCAAGAATATGAGCCCGAAAGTATCCGCACGGATTTCCTCGACTATTGTTTGGCTAATATCAATGCAGAGTGCGAGCCTTACGCCGTGAGATGTTTCTGCCTGTATGCCGCCTACAAGATGTGCTGCCATTTTCCGGAACTTAAATCGGAACTTAGGTCGCGCCTCGATATGCTGGCCACGCAGTATATGTCGCCGGGATTGAAATGCGCCTACCGAAAAATTTCCGTAAAACTCAAGTCATGAACATTGAAGAAGTGAGAGAATATGGGCTGTCGTTGCCCTATGCTACCGAGCGGTTGCCTTTCGGACCCTACACGCTTTCGCTCGAAACAGGCGGAAGGATTTTCTGCCTGATGACGCTTGCCGGAGAGTGGGATTTCTATAATCTGAAAGTCGATCCCGCTTACTCCGAGGAGCTGCGCGAACGATACTCAGGTATTCGGCCCGGCTATCACATGAACAAGCGCCACTGGATTTCGGTGGACTTCTATGGCGACGTGCCCGATGATGTACAACGCCAACTTATCTTACATTCCTATCAGCAGGTTATCGCCAAGCTTCCCCGCAAGATGCGTGAACAATATGAGCGATAGAATTTCGTTATCATATATATGAAATCAATCAAGCTATTTCTTACCGACGTCGACGGTACGCTTACCGACGGCGGAATGTATTATACTGCCGACGGCGACTACATGAAGCGCTTTAACACCCGCGACGGCATGGGATTGCAACTGCTTCAGCGTCAAGGTGTGAAAGTGGGCATCGTAACGAGCGAGAATACCACTATAGTGGAGCGGCGCGCCGAAAAGCTCGGTGTGGACTATCTGGTGCAGGGCAAGCGCTTCGGCGGAAAACTCGAAGCGGTCATGGCGATATGCGCCGAGTCAGGCATTGAGCTTGCCGACGTGGCTTATATAGGCGATGATGTCAACTGCCTTCAACTGCTCCGCGCCGTGGGTCACCCGGCGTGTCCGGCCGACGCCATGCCTCAGGTCAAGGCCGTGCCCGAAATTAAAATCATGACTCTCAACGGTGGTCAGGGCTGTGTACGCGAATTTGCCAATACTTTCATCGATGACTCGGAATTCTGACAATCTATCCTCAACCCGACGGCCCGAAGTGTCAGTGACATTCATGATCCTGGCGGTAATTTTCTGTACCTGCCTGATTGTGAGCAATCTCATGGAGATAAAGACCGTAGATCTCGGATTTCTCACCATCACGGCCGGCGTGGTGGTGTTTCCCATATCCTATATCATCAACGACTGCATAGTGGAAGTATACGGCTTCTCCAAAGCTCGACTGGTGATATGGCTCGGCTTCGGCATGGCGCTGCTTGTCGCCCTCCTGCTACAGCTCGGACTTCTGCTGCCGGGAGCAGCCTCATGGAATCATCAGGACGCTATGGAGACGATATTCGGAGCGGTGCCGCGTGTGTTCGCCGCCAGCTTCATCGCATTTCTGAGCGGTTCGATGGTCAATGCTTATGTGATGTCGCGCATGAAGATCGCCCACAAAGGCAAAGGCTTCTCGATACGCGCGATTCTTTCATCGTTGTTCGGAGAGGGTGTCGACTCGGTGATATT
Source organism: Duncaniella sp. (assembly GCA_029061025.1). Taxonomy (GTDB): domain Bacteria; phylum Bacteroidota; class Bacteroidia; order Bacteroidales; family Muribaculaceae; genus Duncaniella. Next base: position 769 of record JAIDSW010000007.1, on the reverse strand, counting down.
CTTCCCCATCGCTTTCGGCGGCATACTCGCATGGAGCGAGATAGCCATGCTCATCGTGACCCAGACATTTCTCAAAACCTTCTACGAGATTCTGATACTTCCGGTCACCGTAAGAGTGGTGCGTTGGTTGCGCTCCATCGAGGGGCATGACGTAACCGACAGTCCTGACATGTCATATAAATGGTGGAAAATCAATGAAATCTGAGAAAATCGTTATATCTTTACGCCCGTCGGTGGTGTGGCTTGACCTCGACGATACACTTATAGATTTCCACGCCAATTCCCGAAGCGCCCTGCGGCTGCTTTACGACGAGGCCGCGATAAGCCGATGGATTCCATCGGCCGATACTTGGGTGGAAGATTATGAGAAATCAAATGTCGAACTGTGGCGCCGCTACGCCCTCGGTGAGGTGACGCGCGACTATCTGCGCATCGAGAGAATGAGAGCACCGCTGAGGTCTTATTTCAAAGGCTCGGATTCGGAGCTCGACGAGATAGCAATGAAACTCGATCCGTGGTATCTCGACTTACTCGCCATGCAGAAAGGACTCGTTGACGGAGCGCAGAAACTTCTCACATGGCTACGCGAGCATAACTACCGCATCGGGATATTGTCAAACGGCTTCGAGCAGGTACAGTATCGCAAGATGGACACCGCAGGCATCACTCCTTACATTGACATCACCGTGCTCAGCGACCACATAGGAATCAACAAACCGGCCATAGGCATCTACCGCCACGCGATGGAGATGACCGGCGAGCGCAATCC
>JAIDSW010000069.1 GCA_029061025.1 Duncaniella sp. | reverse complement strand
GCAAAATCGATGCGAAGAAGAAACCGGAAATACTCACTTAAATGACTCAGAAAATATCTTCCGACCACTATAACCCGCCGGGACGCGATTTTGTCAGTCAGTTTAGTCCCCCCACTGAAGATGCGGGGTTTCAGACAATAATGTGCCGCCGGCACAAATGACCGACTACGTAATCGCGTTGATAATCAGTGGTGTAGCATGGTTCCCAATATCTCGAAAAGATGGGTCATGCCGGCTCCCGAGCAACGGTGGCCGAAGTCGTCAACGATAGTGAGTTGCGCGGGTGATAACAGTGGCTTCAGTGTGTCGATATGTGAAGTGCCCAGCAGCTCATCACGAGTGGTGCAGAGTCCATGGATGTGTTGACCCTTTATCCTGACAGCCTCATTCACATCATATCGGTCATATTTATTGAGGATTTCATCGGTTACTTTATAAGTTTGCACGCCGTCGAGCCGCTTGCAGAAATATTCCAGCTCCATATCTTTCCATTGCGACAATGCTTCCGGCGGGAAAAGGCACGGATTTACGATGACCAACTCGGCATCTCCGCTTTCACACATCAGCGTCATCCATCCGCCGAGAGAAGTGCCTACAATTATCTGCGGCTTTTCACGAGCGATTATTTCGTTGATTTTCGCAAGAGAAGCATCAGGGTCAGCATCCACCTCAGGTGCAATCACCCGATATTTCCCTTCAAAATGCTTTTGCAACTGTTCGCGCTTCGAGCCATTAGCCCCCGAACGAAAGCCGTGAATATACATCATCACGGGAAGTTCTGTCGTCTTATTCTTTCCTGTGTTCATAGTGACTTTTCAAATAGTGAATAACGTGCTGTATATCATGCTTAGATTTTTATTCAGGATGGAATGTATTAGATTTTACTAAAGCCGGGTAATTAGTCAAAGCTAATTGCTATGTCGTGATTCATCGACTATTCGATGAATCGTATCGCAAATATAGGAAAAAATTCCGGATCGACAACTCGCCTGCGCTTTCCGATGCAAAATAAATGTTCCAATCGGAAACATGGCTTCTTTTATGCCGGAAAACAGCAACTGCAACTGCGGTTGAATCAACGGCAGTTGCAGTTTGCAGGGTGGCTGATATGAAATTTACATATCTTCAATAGTGAATAGACGCGTTTCGATTTCATAACCTGATAGAATCGCCGTCTTTATGCAGTCGACTTTTTCCATGAATTTCTTATGGTCATAATTGCGGCGTTGCCGTTTAACCTCTGCTACGAGCGCGTGTATCCGGTCAATTTTTATGCCTACTATATCTATTTCGCTTGCTTCAATGCCTAATTTTGGCACCCACCATGAGCCGATTTCCCTGAATCCGCCGTCCTCGGCAAGTTTCTCTCTGAAATATCTTTCAAGTGTACCTCCTGAGTACGTAGGGTATTGAGCGAGGACAAGTGCTGTGAGATCGGAGTAATTGTCAAGCTCAACCATGGGGCGATTGCTTTCTATGAAGTGAAACCAATACTGAAGAAAGATGTCAGTGATGCGGAACCTCACGGAATTTTTAGTGCCGGGTTTTGAGAATATCGGACGGTATTTTGAAATGATGCCATATATATTTTCAAGTTTATCAAGATGCCCGCCTATTGGGATACCGCCCAATGCAGTTGAGATTTCGGCTTGGGTTGTCTTGCCCTCTGAGACGGCAAGGAGAATTGAAAAATATGTGCCATAGTCGCGTCCAAACTCAGTGACAAGCAGATTTCGTCCCTCTTCGATAAAAGGTGACATATTGGAGGTTGTGAAACGCAACATCGTTTCAGCCGTGACATAGCCGTTATCACATATCAGTTCGATATATTTAGGAACGCCTCCCGTGATAGTGTATAAAGCAAGGAGATCTTCATTAGTATATGCCGGGTTATAATCACGAAGTATTTCCTTGATCACGCTTATACGGAAAGGTTTAAGGTTGATGATATTGTCGGCGCGTCCGAAAAGAGGCTCGTGGGAATCGGTAAAAATCTTCTTCATCATAGATAGTACGCTACCGCTAAGCACCAGATTCATGTGGGTGTCAAACCGGTATGTATCCCATAGATTCTGAAGATCGCTGAAGATAGATGGATTGATATTTATGAACTCCTGAAATTCATCGATTACAAGGGTGAATCGGGTGGTCATGGATATTTCAAAAAGATGCTTTATTACCGCCACCACATTTGGGAGGCCGTCGGGTATGTAAATATCCATTTTGTTACGGATAGCCAACACGAAGTCGTCTACAAGAGCGGCTTCCGTTTTGCGTCCGGTAAAAAAGTATATAAGGGGAGCCTCAGAGTCCTCAAAGGCTTTTTTGATCAGACTTGTTTTGCCAATACGTCGGCGACCGGTTATTACGGTCATGCGAGAGTTGCGCGTGAACGATAGTTGTTCGATTCGCTTTAGCTCAGCGATTTCGTCATGTCGGTTATAGAATTTCATAGAAAATATTATTTGCAACCGCGGTTGATTCAACCGCGGTTGCAAATATATAC
>JAIDSW010000068.1 GCA_029061025.1 Duncaniella sp. | reverse complement strand
TTCGTTTCATGTTTTCAACGGCGGCGGGGGTCAGCGACCCCCGCTCCATATAATTACGAAGCAATTATTCGGGTTTAGATTATGTGGCAACAAAAAAAGGTCATCCGAAATCGGATGACCTTTGTGGCGTTGTAGCGAATCAGGGAATCGAACCCTGGTCTCCACCGTGAGAGGGTGGCGTGCTAGGCCACTACACTAAATCGCCATTTGCACTGCAAAGTTAAGCCGTTTTTTTTATTCCCGCAATAGATGACGGCTATTTTTCACACATTTTAATAATTTTATTTCCTTAGTTGTGATTATGACACATTTTTTGGTGATAATCTGTGGGCAAACCGACATTTTTCTATTATTTTTGTTGTACTAAATAAATTGTTTTTTGATATGTCCTCACAGTCTCAATCTACTCAACCTACGCCCGAAAAGTCAGGATTAGTCGACCGCGTGACAGCGTGGGGGCAACGCACGTGGGAGTATGTGTCGGCGGGTGTGTGGCGCGATACCCGCTCGGGGTGGAAAGTCAACGTCATCAAGACTCTCAACCTCACGGTGCGCTCGTTTTTCAACAAGGATCTCCAGACGCAGGCCTGCTCGCTCACCTATCAGACCATGCTCGCCATTGTGCCGGCACTTGCGCTGCTTTTCGCCATAGGGCGCGGCTTCGGGTTTCAGAATATCATCAAGTCGCAACTTTTTCACCTGTTTCCGTCGCAGCAATATGCGCTTGAGGTAGGACTGCGGTTTATCGACGGGGCTCTTGCCCAGGCATCGGAGGGAGTATTTGTGGGAGTGGGTATTGTAGTGCTCCTGTGGACCATCATCTCGCTGCTCATGAGTGTCGAGGACTCCTTCAACTCCATATGGAATATAAGGGAAGGACGCTCGATATTCCGTAAACTCACCGACTACACGGCCATATGTATCATTCTGCCCATACTCATGATATGTTCGGGTGGCTTGCAGATACTCGTGTCGACCACGATTCAGAAGATACTTCCGGCTCATTTCATCTCTCCCGTCACGGCTGTGCTGCTCGATGTGGCTTCATATGTGCTGGCATGGTTGTTTTTCACGGCGGCATATATGCTCATTCCCAATACGAAAGTGAAATTCACCAATGCGTTTATAGCCGGAGTGCTGGCGGGCACGGCCTTTCAGGTGCTACAGTGGCTCTTTGCCAGCGGACAGCTTTACGTGTCGAAATACAACGCAATCTACGGCACATTCTCATTTCTGCCGCTCATGCTGCTCTGGCTCCAGTTTTCGTGGCTGATCACGCTTACAGGGGCGCTGATATGCTATTCGTCGCAAAATTTCTTCCGTTTCAGTTTCGAGGAAGAGATCGACACCGTGTCGCTCGACTACCGACGCCGGGTGGCGCTGTCGGTGCTCACGGTGATCGTCCACCGCTTCGAGACCAAGCAGAAGCCGCTCACCGTCGACGAAATTTCGGCGCGATATGAGATACCTCCGCGCCTAACGGAACTCGTGGCCGACGAGCTTATAAATACGGGACTCGTGACCCGCGAATATCTGCCCGACGAGCAGTCGCAGCAGCCGCTTATCCCCGCCATGGGTCTCGACAATTACACGATAGCGAGTGTTCTGGAGACGTTGCGCCATAAAGGCTCGGCCGATTTTATACCGCAGTTTGCCACTCATTTTGCCGAGATTGACAAGGTGCTGGCTCAAATCGACGATGCGATAAAGACCACCGGCGACACGATAGCCATAAAAGACATATCATTTATTCCATCAAATATTCCCCAACAATGAAAAAAGTAATCGCAACCAAGGCTGCTCCCGCAGCTATCGGCCCCTATTCCCAGGCCATTGACTTAGGCAATATGGTTTACTGCTCAGGTCAGATTCCCATCAACCCCGCTACCGGTGAGATTCCCGAAGGTATCAAGGCCCAGACCGCCCAGGCTATCGCAAATGTCAAGGCTATCCTTGCCGAGGCCGGCCTGACGATCGACAATGTGGTGAAAACCACAGTGTTCCTCGCCGACATGAGTCTTTTCGGAGAGATGAATGAGGTGTATGGCGCCGAGTTTACCGAGCCTTATCCCGCCCGCTCGGCAGTGGCTGTGCGCGAGCTTCCCAAGCAGGTGCTCGTCGAGGTGGAGGTGATCGCCGCCCGCTGATGACACTTGCCGAATTTTACAGGCAATGGACTGATTCAAGTCCTTACATAGAGGCTCACACGTCGGGTTCGACGGGTGAGCCTAAAGTTATACGTCTGCTGAAAACCGACATGGAGTTGTCGGCTCGCGCCACCTGCCGTCGCTTCGGCATCGATAGCGGTAGCCTGCTGGCCACGCCTCTGTCAGCGGATTATATCGCGGGAAAGATGATGGCCGTGAGGCAGGCTGTGTCGGGCGCCCGAATCGTGGAACTGCCGCGGTCGCGTGAGCCGCTGAGTAGCTACAAAGGCGAGCCGATCGACCTTCTCGCCATAGTCCCCGCCCAGATTCAGGATCTGCTCGACGCTCTGAAGCGGGGCGTGGTGATACGCAATGTGATAGTGGGCGGTGCGCCCGTGTCGCCTGCCGACGAGGTGCTTCTCGCCGACTGCGGTGCTGCCGTGTATGCCACCTACGGCATGACCGAGACATGCAGCCACATAGCGCTGCGACCCATGGGCTGCGACGTGTATACCACCATGCCCGGAATGTCGGTGTCGGTCAACCCCGACGGCTGCCTGCGCATCGATACCGGGGCGATGAGTGTGGGAGTGCTTGACACGCGCGACGTGTGTGAAGTATTGTCGCCCGTCGAGTTCCGATGGCTCGGCAGGATGGACAATGTGATTAATTCGGGCGGCATCAAACTTCACCCCGAGGAGATAGAGCGACGTCTTGCCGAGGTGATGGAAGGCAGGGTGTTTTATATTACAAAACGCGCCTCCACGCTCTGGGGCGAGGAGGCGGTAATGGTGGTGGCCGGCGATGAGGAGCTGCCGGTGGAACTGAGCGACCGAATACGCGACGCTCTTCCGGGCTACATGCGCCCTAAGGATATAATATGTGATCCGGCGCCGGAGTACACTGCAACCGGTAAGCTCAAGCGGCGGTCATTCGTCTGAATCCCAGTCAAATTCATCTTCGAGATCCCACGAATCGTCGGTCATGTATTGCTCGGTGAATTCCTGAAGCTCGCGACCCTCGCGCTTTGTGGGGCGTCCGAGTCCCTTGCGGCGGTCGATGAATCCCGAGATCTTCAC
>JAIDSW010000067.1 GCA_029061025.1 Duncaniella sp. | reverse complement strand
CACCCTTTTTGTCGCGGAAAAGTTCCTCGCCGGCAAACATGAACGGAGTGCCCTGCGAAGTGAAAACGATGGTCTGAGCCAGGCGTGCGGCACGCTGACGCTCGGCGTCGGTGGCATCGGGCATGGATTTGCGCAGCTTATCGGTAAGCATCAGGTCGTCATGGCATGATACATAGTTGATGATCTGCGTGGGGGCGGATGCATAGGCAAATTTCGAGTTAGTGCCTTTAGCATAGTCAACCTGGGGATGAGCAGTAGCAGCTACGATACCTATTTTTACAGTTTCTTCAAGTCCGGGCTTGCCGGTGGCGAATCCGCGGTCGGCTGCATCGGAGTAGTGACCTTTGACGGCATCACGGATATCATCGGAGAACACTGCAACCTGCGGCATCTTCGATACATTTTCTTTAAGAGCGCGGCGCTCTACGGGCAGAGGAGAGTCACCGGCTGTCCAGCCTTCGCCGTAAACGAAAATATCGGGGTTGATTTCTTTCAGCGCTTCGGCAACACGATTCATGGTCTCGGTATCGTGAATTGCCATGAGGTCGAAGCGGAAACCATCGATGTGGTATTCCTTGGCCCAGTATTTTACCGAGTTGACGATGAAATCGCTCATCATCTTGTGGTCAGAGGCGGTCTCGTTGCCGCAACCCGAAGCGTCACTGTAGCTGCCGTCGGGACGGTGGCGATAGTAATAGCCGGGAGCGGTGAGCGAGAAATTAGAGTCGTCGTTTTGCGCGGTGTGATTATATACCACATCCATAATCACGCCTATGCCGTTGTCATGAAGATGCTTCACCATCTGCTTCATTTCCTTTACTCGGGCGGTGGGATCGGCGGGATTAGTGGAGTAGGAGCCTTCGGGGGCGTTATAGTTTACAGGGTCATAACCCCAGTTATAGCCGTTGGAAGGAAGGTTGGCTTCGTCGACCGAGTTGTAGTCATACGAAGGAAGAATGTGCACGTGTGTCACGCCAAGCTCTTTAAGGTGGTCGATACCGGTAGCTTGTCCGTGATTATTATGGGTTCCGTCCTCAGTGAGAGCAAGGAATTTTCCCTTGTTGACAATACCCGACGAAGGATCTACCGAGAAATCGCGATGGTGCATTTCGTAGATGACGGCGTCGGTGATGGCCGGAGTGTGAGGCCCTTTGTCAGAGTCCCAACCTTCGGGATTAGTGCGGGAGAAATCGATGATAGCGGCGCGCTCGCCGTTGGTGCCTACGGCTTTTGCCCACACGCCCGGAGTCTCGGTAAGCCATTTGCCGTCGTTCTTGATACTGAAAGTGTAGAATTTCCCGTAAAGCTGTCCGGGAAGCTTGGCAACCCATGTGCCGTCGATGGAGCGGCTCATATCGATGGTCTTTTCAGCGGCCGAGTTGCGGTCGGTGGGATAGATGTAGAGTTTCACAGCCTGGGCGGTAGGGGCCCAAAGGCGGAAATTTGTCGCTTCGGGCGTAACGTTGAGCTCAAGGTCGTCGCCGGTATAGACCGGATAATTGGCGTAGACAGCGTCCACGTCCTGAGCCGCCGTAGTGAGCGGGCATGAAAGTGCGATTCCCGTTGTAATCATGATTGCGGAAAGAGTAGGGCGGAGGTTGATTTTCATAAATGCTGAATATGTAAGTATGATAGTTGTAAATTGATGATTATTTTCACTTGGCCGAAGGGACGTCAGAGTCCCTCGCCGATATATGCAAAGTTAGTGATTTTATTCCGTTTCCGAAAGGGGGTTATTGTAACTTTAAGATTTTTTGTGTAACGGTTTCCTTATATTATAAATGTGGTGAACGGATGAGGGTAATTGTTAAATTGAATGAACGGCTTCTGGTATTGTTAAAATGTGCTAAATTATATATGCTTTAACCGAATTACGGATAAATTATGTAATTTTGTGTAACTTTTTGCCAAACTGTAAGGCTGCCGTAAGGCGTTTTGAGGCATTTTCGTGAGGCGAATTGTGTGAAACTTGATACCTAAAATACTTTTCTATTTATAATCTTATCTAAACCATGTGTGTATGAATCTAAGTAAGAACCCACGCTACTGGCTTGCACTGTTGCTGTCGGTAGTATTCTCACTTTCAGTTTATGCCCAGAACATTACAGTGAAAGGTACCGTGTCCGACGAGTCCGGCGAGCCCCTCATGGGTGCCACTGTCATGGTAAAGGGTACAAACAACGGTGTTGCCACCGATCTCGACGGCAACTATTCTATCAGCGCTCCCTCCAAAGGCACGCTTGTTTTCTCATACATCGGTTACGATAATCTCGAAATGCCCGTCAACGGCCGCTCCACTATTGACGTAGTGATGCAGTCCAACTCCATGATGCTCGATGAGGTTGTCGCAATCGGTTACGGTACAGTACGCAAGAAAGACCTTACCGGTGCCGTTTCTTCGGTATCGGGTTCTGAGCTTGCCAAAGTCCCCGTAGTATCAGCCGCCCAGGCTCTTCAGGGTAAGGCTGCCGGTATCAACATCGTGCAGCAGAGCGGTGCTCCCGGTGCAGGTGTCAACGTGACTGTGCGCGGTGGTGCTTCTCTTACTCAGAGCACTGACCCCCTCTACATTGTCGACGGCTTCCCGATGGACAACGCTCTTTCTAATATCGATATCAACGACATCGAGTCGATCGACGTGCTGAAGGATGCTTCTTCGACCGCCATCTATGGTGCACGCGGTAGCAACGGTATCATTGTGATCACCACCAAGAGCGCTTCGCAGGGCAAGACCAAGATCGATTACAACGGCTTCGTGTCGTTTGACGTTCTTCCCCAGAAGTTGAAAGTTATGGACAACGCGCTTGCTTATACCCAGTATCAGTATGAGCTTATTTTACACATATGACGCTGGCGACGAATAACCATGTGTTGATCTAGG
>JAIDSW010000066.1 GCA_029061025.1 Duncaniella sp. | reverse complement strand
AACGGCACGTACGGTGGTGTGAGAGGAAAGGAAACGAAAGTAGGTCAGAAAACTTTCGTTTCCCGACCTACTCGATTCGATATGCTTCTCTGATTCCGGTTTATTTCTCTTCGGCTTTATACCGCCGGTAGGCATTGGCGAGGCGGGTGTGGTAGCCGCGGCGGGCATAGGCCGGACCATTGTATCCGCGGGCAAACGCCGCCCAGTTTTTACTGCGCAGGTGCTTGAGCAGATCAGTGTTGGTGATGAATTTGCCGAACAGTTCCAGCTGGTCGCGTTCTGACCGGCTCATGAGCGTGACGAATTCATCGATGGATTCCACTCCGCACTTTTTCCAGTTAAAGCCTCCGATCTGAAACATCCCCCAGAAAGTGGATTCCACGGCAAGAGTAGAGTCGATCGCCATCGCGGTTTCGAGACGACTGAATACTTCGGGCTGTGTGCGTCGACCGCTTCGGAATACCTCGGGGTATTGCGAGGTGTATTTTCCGAGGTTGATACCTCTGCGGGCGGCGAAAGAGCGGAACATCGAGAGATCGAAATTGACCAGCGGCTTGAGCGGAGCTGAAAATCCCTGATGCGTCTTGCCGGCCTCGATTTCTACCACCGCCTTGATAGCCGCCGTCTCCACTCCGAGTTCCTCGGCGACCTTGCGGAAGTCATCGTCGGTGAGGCGGTGGATCGAGTCAGGGTGGAGGAAGAATTGTTCCCACGGATACGGTACTTCGAGATAAAATGAATCAAGGTCGAAAGGTGAGATGGAATATGCCGCCGGCAGGCAGGTGATGGCAAGCAGGCCTAAGATGCTGAAACGGGAGAGTGTTGTCATAATTACATAAATCCCCCGCGGCTGATGGCAGCGGGGGAGGAAGTAAGAATTTTTACTTTTATTTTTTCGACGATTCGGCCACCTTGGTAAGCACGAGCTTGAGGTGATCCCAGAACTTCTGTACGGTGGGAATCAGCATGCGCTCCGAGGGAGAGTGAACGTCGCGGAGTGTCGGGCCAAACGATACCATGTCGAGGTGCGGGAATTTCGTGAGGAAAAGACCGCATTCAAGTCCGGCGTGGATGGCTTTGATGGCGGGGTCGACACCAAACAGTTCCTTATAGGCGTCGCGAGCCACGTGCATGATGGGTGAATCCATATTGGGAGCCCATCCGGGATAACCTTCTCCGTGAGTTACGGTAGCGCCGGCGAGGAGGAAGAGAGCCTCGATCTGCATGGCGATGTCCCATTTGCGGGATTCCACTGAGCTGCGCTGGCTTGTCACAACCTCGATGGTGTTTTCGGGGCGCATCTTTACCGAAGCAAGGTTGGTGGATGTCTCTACGAGGCCTTCAAGTTCGCGGCTCATCGACATCACTCCGTGAGGAGCGGCGTAAAGCGCACGGATGAGGTTGACGGTCGTGGTCTGGTCAAGCACGAAATCGGGCTTATCCACGGTCTCCATCGTGATCTTGATACCGGTCTCAAGTCCCTTGAATTCATTTTCAACTTCGGCGATAAACTTATTGAGCATCACGCGCACCTGCTCCTTCTTGGAGGTGTGAACACCTATTACGGCATGAGCGGCGCGGGGAATGGCGTTGCGGAGGTTTCCGCCGTCGATTTCCGATATTGCTACCTCATATTTGCTCTGTACGTTGAAGAGGAAACGCGCGAGGAGCTTGTTGGCATTGGCGCGTCCGAGGTGGATGTCGCCGCCCGAGTGTCCGCCGAGCAGACCTTCGAGTGCTATGCGGAAGTAAAGGAAGTCGACGGGGGCATAAGAGCGGCTGTACTTGAAAGTACACACGGTATCCACGCCACCGGCGCAGCCTACGAAGATTTCGCCGTCGTCCTCGGAGTCGAGGTTGAGCAGGATGTTGCCTGTGATCATATCCTTGCCCACATTGAAGGCGCCGGTCATGCCGGTCTCCTCATCGACGGTAAAGAATGCCTCGATAGGACCGTGCACATAGCTGTCGTCGATAAGGGCTGCAAGCGAGGCTGCAACGCCTATACCGTTGTCGGCTCCGAGTGTGGTTCCTTCGGTGCGCACCCAGTCACCGTCTACCACCGTAGGGATAGGTTGTGTGGTGAAATCGAAACTCTTGTCGTTGCTCTCGCACACCATATCCATGTGTCCCTGAAGCACTACCGTCGGGGCGTTTTCATATCCCTTTGTAGCGGGCGCGAGTATCATCACGTTGCCCGCCTTGTCGGTCTTTGCTTCAAGATTGTGTTTCTTGGCGAAGTCGAGAAGATACTGACGGATTTTTTCTTCCTTCTTGGAGGGACGGGGTATCTTGGTGATGTCTTCAAAAATGCTGAAGACGAGTGCGGGTTGCAAGTCTTTAATGTCCATAATATATTGTTTTGATGATTAATATTTCTGTTGAATGTGAATCTGTATCGGCCGCGAGCTCGTGGCGGCTGAGTACATTTCAGATTGCTAAGTTAAAAAATATAATTGATTTCGCATGCATAAAGTTCAAAAAAAATTCCCTGCGGCCGCCCGAATGCAACCGGGTTACGGATTTTGCCGCTTACGTCGGTTTAACACTCCTAGTGATATTTG
>JAIDSW010000065.1 GCA_029061025.1 Duncaniella sp. | reverse complement strand
CAGAAACATGGATATCGCTCCTATAAAGGTCAATGACAAAGTCGGAAACCCTGTCATGATAGGTATGGTGCTTGTGGGGAAGGTGCGCGACACTTACCGCGTGATATTCGATGTCGACACTGATATATCCGAGCCTCCCGTCACCACTGATGCCAACGGTAACGTGACCGTAGGAAAGGCAAGCACCGATACCCTGAGCAACTTCGTGAAAGTACAGAGCGATGCGGCACTCCGTGAGGTGACAGGACACTATGCTTACGATGGTGAAGGCAACGACTCCCGTGAGGTCACCCTGCGCAGCGGCAGCCACGAGATTGTAGAACGTCTTGAAGAAAAGCTCAATGAGCGACTGTCGATGGCAGGCATAGAGGTGGTGGAAGCACGTCTCAACTATCTTGCCTACGCTCCTGAAATAGCGGCCGTAATGCTTCGTCGCCAGCAGGCTTCGGCTATCATATCGGCCCGTGAAAAGATAGTAGAGGGCGCGGTTTCAATGGTAAAGATGGCTCTGAATCAACTCAAGGAGGAAGGCGTAGTGGAGCTCGACGAGGAGCGAAAGGCTACTATGGTCAGCAATCTGCTCGTAGTGCTTTGCGCGGATGAACCGGCTCAGCCTGTAGTAAATACCGGCACGCTTTACAACTGATCCCCGTGCCGATGGCTAAAAAAGAAGCTACCAAAAGCTTTCTGCTCCGGCTTGACCCTGCCACAATGGAGATGGTCGAGGCATGGGCCGCACAAGAATTCAGGTCGGTCAATGGCCAGCTGCAATGGATTGTGGCCGAAGCCCTGCGTCGTCACGGCCGCAAGCCCAAGTCTCCGCCTCCACCTATATCTGAATAAAATTATGGAGTTACAATCCGGTTACTTTTTGGCGAGATTGTAACTCTTTATTTTAATATATGTTTGGTTAATAAATAATAATGCCTATATTTGCGGTACAAACATGATGTTTTAGTCAAAAAATTCTTATGAAGACTGCTTTAATCACAGGAGTAACCGGTCAGGATGGAAGCTTTCTGGCGGAATTTCTTCTTGAAAAAGGATATGATGTGCACGGCACCATACGCCGTTCGTCGGTCGACTATCGTGAACGTATAGCCCACCTCGAAGGGCGCCCGCACTTTCATCTGCATTATGCCGATTTGGGCGATTCAATGAGTATAATCCAGGTATTGAGTAAGGTGCGACCTGATGAAGTGTATAACCTTGCCGCTCAGAGCCATGTGCAGGTTTCATTTGACTCGCCCGAGTTTACTGCCGACGTCGATGCCACCGGAGTGCTCAGAATACTTGAAGGAATCCGTCAGGTAGGGCTTGCCGACACTTGCCGCTTCTATCAGGCTTCCACCTCGGAACTTTACGGTAAAGTGGAGGAAGTGCCCCAGAATGAAAACACTCCCTTTCACCCCTACTCTCCTTATGCCGTAGCCAAGCTTTACGGGTTCTGGATCGTGAAGGAGTATCGCGAGGCTTACAATATGTATGCCTGCTCAGGTATTCTGTTCAACCACGAGAGCGAGCGCCGCGGCGAGACATTCGTCACCCGCAAGATCACGCTCGCAGCTGCTCGCATCGCGCAGGGAAAGCAGGAAAAGCTTTACCTCGGAAATCTCTCGTCGCTGCGCGACTGGGGATATGCCAAAGATTATGTGGAATGTATGTGGCTGATACTTCAGCAACCCGAGCCTGAAGATTTCGTGATAGCAACAGGTCACCAGCATTCAGTTCGCGAGTTTTGCCTCTACGCATTCCGCCGCGCAGGCATCGAACTGCGTTTCGAGGGCGAAGGTGAACATGAAAAAGGTATCGATGTAAAGACCGGTCGCGTAGTCATCGAAGTTTCACCCGACTTCTACCGTCCCACCGACGTGGTTAATCTGTGGGGTGATCCTACGAAAGCCAAGCAAAAACTCGGATGGGATCCGGAGAAAAAGACTTCATTCGAGGAGCTTGTCAATCTGATGGTCGACTCCGATATGGCTAAGGTAGCGGCCGAAAGAGCCGGCGAACAGGTTCGCACCAACCTCGCCGAATATCTCGAGAAAGGCATAGTAAAATAATCCCGCTTATGAAACCGACCAAGGGTACAAATATCGTATTGCCGTTTGCTCTTGTATCGCTG
>JAIDSW010000064.1 GCA_029061025.1 Duncaniella sp. | reverse complement strand
CCACGCAACACCCCCCCCGCCTGGGCCGGGTGGGCTCGGAGATGTGTATACCACACAGCACCTACTGCACGCGACTGTGCACCATCGCCTGAGATGCTCATGCTGACGTAGTAGGCCTGATCTGACTCAGACACTCCGTCGCCTGCAGGACCCTGAAGATCATCGGCCGAACATCCTGTGAAGAGAAGGCCCATGGCCACCGCTCCATAAAGATAGGTTTTCTTCATAAATGATTAATAGATTATTGGTTATTGATATTTTTGTGTGCTTAACTGATTATCGTTCGATAAGGTATTCGACAGGGTCGCGGGCGATGATGGCGCGCACTTCTTCAAGAGCGGCTTCGGCAGCCTCGTAACCCTGATTGACCGACGCCTGAAGCAGAGCCTCGGCCTGATAAAGGTCGCCGCGGCGGGCGGCATAGTTGGCTTTCGTGAAGAGTCCGGCAGGGGTCTGCCCTACTTTGTCGATAAAGGGGCGTGCGCCGTCAAGATCTCCGCGGCTCATGTAGATATTGGCCGCGTTGATGGCAGCTTCCTCATCGTAGGGATACACATCGGCAGCCTTGAGCATCACGTGCTGCCACTCGGGGCTACCCTCGGGATAAGTGCGGGCCACGAGGTAGAAGTCGACGGGACGCAAGCGCTCTGGCGTAACCTCAAACATTTCCTTGAGGCGCACCACGTCGATGCCGGTCTTGATATTGTAGCGGATCGTGTAGTCAGAGTGACGCAGAGCCGGATATACCTCCTTGAGCAGGAATGCATACTGCTCGGGATAGGTAGTCTGAATCTTGGTGTTGCGGGGATCGGGTTCGAGCGAAGTATCGCGCGCGATGGCAAGGATAGCGTCGCGGTTGGCTATCTCGTGGCTTTCGAGCCATGCAATCAGGCCTTCCCAGTCCTCAGGCTCGTAGTCGTAGCCTATCACGCCGGCGTCAAGGCCGTAGCCGCGACGCTCGCACTCGGCCTGAACGTATTCCTTAAGCGTATTCGTACGACCCATAGCGAGGCGGACGTTGTTGGCATACGGACCTTCGGGCGAAGCGTAACCCTTGATGGTAATATTTGTGATGATCGCCTCGGGGTCGTTGGCCACAAGGTCGATCGACTTGAGTATCTTCTCGATTTCGGCGCGGTTGCCGCGATAGTCGGGCTTAAGCTCGGTGCGGTTGACAACGAAGTCAACAAATGCCGAGCCCTTGGCTTCGACCGTAATGGCCGAGTCGCCGGTGAGAGCCACATTCATCACGGGGTATTCGAGCCGGGGCTGGCCGTAGTCGTGGCGCACGGCCGGAGTGGTGGCTACGGGCTGCGGAGCTTCGCAGCAGGTGGCCGAAGTGGTGATGAAGCTTACTTCGCTGTGATCCATCCATGCCTGCCAGGGTGCAGAGAAGCGGTAGTTGTACACTTCCTGAGAGCCTCCGCGCAGCATTTTGTCGCCGGCAGGTATATTATTGTTGCGCAGATGGGAGAAATAGCGGTTGCGACCGGCGATGAGCACGCCGGGGAGGGTGATGGAGTCGCTGCCGTCGGCGGCACGAAGCACGGGGGTGAGCAGAAGCTCACGGTCGCGGCCGGGCTTAACGGCTGAAGCGTTGATGTCCATCATCAGCACGAAAGCTGAGTCGACACGGGTCGAGGTGATGCGTTCTACCCCGTCGATCTTAGGCATGTCGGCAAAAGCGCCGAGAGCGGTGGCGGCGACAGCCGTGGCAAGAAAAATTCTCTTCATGTTCATTGCTTGATATTGACAGGATTAGAAAAGATATACGATATTAACAGCAGCCTTGGTGGGGCCTACATAATGGTGGGGAATCTTACGGGCAATAGCACGTCCGCATTCGGCACACATGTATTTATCGGCCTCGGTATATACGTAGCCCACACCTATTTCGGCTTCGAGGTTCCAGTGCTTGCCGAGAACCCAGGCATAACCATAGGCAATGCCGGCACCTACAGCCCACCCTTCATAACGGTGGTCGCGCAACTTTGAGAAGTCGGTGCCTAAAAACTTGAAGTTAAGGTCGAGATTACCGAGGTTATACTGTCCGCCGAGCAGGTGAGCGCCGAGGAAGTGTCCGGAGAAAGCCTCGCAAAACCAGTAGCGGGCCTCGGGCTGCACAAGCCAGTGCTTCCACTTATGACCGTCGACGGTCCATGCATTGATACTACCCGAAAGTTCAACGGTCCACTTGGGAGCCGCTTTAACCTCTATTCCAAGATTGGGACTGAGTGCCACATCTGACAGCAGATTGGTCTTGACACCCACAGACTGAGCATCAGCGGTAATCGTACCGAAAACCGCAGCGATAATCATTAAAAGTCCTCTTACTATTATCCGCATAGCACGAGAATTTGGGATTAAGCTTATTTTGTTGTTTTTCTTAGTTTTTTACTTCATTAGAATGTACCGCACATCTGATCAATGTATCTCCTTGAAAGACCAAGGCTGAACAGTCTGAGTCAATCACGCTAAAAAAGCGTACAAATTTACATATAATTTTTCGTAATTACCCTCCCATTGTGTTAAAATTACTTAACCGAAAATAGTTAACACTCCGGGAAGAGTAAACGAGGCGTGTGCATTTCAGGGGCAAATTTAGATATTTTTTTTAACATATGGCATAAAAAGATAGAAAAATTGCGTCAGAGGTTCAATTTTACCCTCATTTCGGCATGGTCTGAGCCAATTTTACCCTTAATTTAACCGTTTTCACCCTAAGTATGATGCGGGATACACTAACTTTGCTAACGTCAACCGAAACTAATTTAACCATTAACATAACCACATCCATGAAAAGATTTACTACCTTGGTTGCAGCGGCCGCTCTCGCACTCGGCGGACTCTCGCCTGCACAGGCAAAGAAAGTTCACACCATCGGTGACTCCACCATGGCCAACTATGACGAAAATGCTACCGTGACCCGCGGCTGGTGTCAGTATCTCCAGCAATTTCTCAACGGTATCGAAGTGAACAACCGCGGTAAAAACGGCGCATCGAGCAAGAGCTTCTATAAGGAAGCTGCCTACTGGACTTCGGTAAAGAAGCAGATGCAGGAGGGCGACTATGTGCTTATACAGTTTGCCCACAACGACGAAAAGACCCAGGGCATGGACGGCGACGAAGTGAAGGCTTATTATACATCGGTGGGCAACACCACTCAGGCCAACGCCACCGACTACCGTGGCACATGCCCAAATACCACATATAAAGATTATCTCCGCAAATATGTTGAGGAGACCCGCGCCGCAGGCTGCACACCTATATTAGTAGGTAGCGTATGCCGCATGTATTTCTCGGGCAACACCATCAAGCGCAATGGCCGTCATGACCTTGGCGACAGCTTCTCGGTAGTTTCAGCCGACGGTATCAAGACCGGCCGCAGCGTGGCGGCTTCGGACCACTCCATGGACTACACCTATCAGATGAAGCTTGTGGCCGAGGAGATGAATGTGCCTTTCGTTGACCTTACCGCCGCCACTGCCGAACTTTATTTAAGCTACGGCGACAAGGATTGCCACTCGATACTCGGTGACGGCGACGGCTCAACCCACCTCAGCGCAACCGGGGCCGCCCTTATCGCCCGCCGCTTCGTGCAGCTCTGTCAGGAGCAGGGTCTTCTGACTGAATATGCGCACCTTACCAGCGAGCTTTCCATCACCCCCGACAATGCCGACCTCGGCAACGGTTACAAAGGCCAGTCGATGACCAAGGAGTTCATGGTGACCGGCTTTGACCTCACCCCTGCCTCAGGCAACGTATCGATCACCTCATCGGGCAGCCTCAAGCTCTCCACTGACCAAAAGACTTGGGAAGAAAGCCTTTCGGTAGCCTACAATGGCGGCACACTCATTCAGCGATTCTATGCTCAGATGCCTGTTGAAAACGAAGGTGTCAACACAGCCATAATCAATGTAAAGGCCGGCAACAAGAGCCTCGACATACCCGTTACGGTGACCGGTGTCCAGCTCTCGGGTGGCACTGAGGTTTCGGCTTACTGGCGTCTCGAATCTGACGACAACTGCGTTACTGAAGGTCCTGTGACCGTGATTCCCGAGTCATGGCACGGCATGATGGTTCAGAAATATGCCAATCCCAACGCCAATACCGTATGGCCCTCCTACACCGGATTTGAAGCTTCGCGCAAGACCCAGCGTAACCTCATCGAGGGTGAAAAATGGCCTGCCGGCGAAATCGACGAGGTATCTACCCGCTATATCGAGTTCGGTATCACGGCTCCCACAGGAATGGATCTCAACATCGACGAAATCAGCTACTACACCTGCGGCTGCGGCGGCAACGGTATGTGTCTCCACGTGTGGTACTCCACCGAGGACGATTTCTCCAACGCCCAGCTTATCTTCTCAATGACCAAGATGCCGGCCAACAACATGCAGGACGGCAAGGTTCAGCCCGTGATCAAGCTCAACGAGGGTCAATCGCTCCGCCTCCGCTTCTACCCCTGGTATAATGGCGAAGCCACAGGCAAGACACTCTGTATCTCCGATGTGAAATTCCACGGTTTTGCCATGGAAGCCGAAGATCCCGCCGGTATCGCCGACATCGCAGCCGATACCGACAGCGTGGTAGCGAGTACTTACTACAATATTCAGGGAATGGAGGTAGCCAATCCCGCAGCCGGCCACGTATATATTAAATGTGATCTTCACGCCGACGGCTCAATGACCTCAAACAAAGTACGCTTTTAAGAATTAACCTTACATAAACTTAACCCATGAATAAGAAAACATTATTAGCTGCCGCAGGTGCACTGGCTATGTGTGCCGCCGCAGTGCCGGCCGGTGCCGAGACCCTTGCCTCATGGACATTCCAGACAGGCTATGCGGTGACCGACCTTGGCGAAAACCATTTCCTTTATACCCCCGATGCAGCCGCCGCTGTAGAGGATATAACAGGATGGTCCAACTCCAACATTCCTTCAATTCTTCCTGAGGAAGCAGCCGGTGAAGCAAGCGCTTATTCGCTCTCGGCGTTCAGCGAAAACCGCTACTGGCAGTTATGCAACGGTTGGGAAACACGTGTGCTCCGTCTCGACAACAGCAATACAGCCGAGAATATCTCTACCGATTTCTCCAATCCCGAGAATCATAAGGTATATTACGAGCTCTCCTTCCCCACCAAGGGTTACAAGGATGTGGCTATAACCTACGCCATCGCTCCCGGTAACAATACTCAGACTCCCGTAGAACTCGTAGTATCCACCGACGGCGGCGCAACATGGTTTGACTCAGGCGCGCAGAACACTTCGGCCGCGTGGTTCCAGTATGAGGATCGCACCGTGTCGCTTTCGGTCAACAATAAGGATAATGTGCTGGTGCGTCTGCTCCCCGCAAGCGGAATGACCAACTGGAATCTCCGCAACATCTCCATCGAAGCCGAGAAAGCCGACGAACTCGCATCGGTAAGCAACGCCGATGTGGATTTCTTCTGGCCCATGGGCTCTACCGAGCCTCAGCTTACCGCGACGGCTTCGATGCCCGACGTATTCGGTGTATATGAGCTCGCAATCGGTAAAGGCCTGACTATCTCCAAGGTTGGCAATGTGACCGGCGGTTCGGCTCAGACCCTCTTCAAGCCGTCCAACAACAACTCATCTGACTTCAACGAAGATGATGCACTCATCCTCACCGTTATCCCCAAGAAGGGTGTTACTTTCAAGCCCACCAAGTTCGCCTTCCAGGCCAGCAAGCACGGTACCGGCGGCGGTAACATCGGTCTTGAAGTGCGTCAGGGCGACAAGACCGTCATGATCAACAATGCTCTCAATCCCGAGCGCAACAATACAGGCAACTTCTTTTCTTCATTCGAGGAAGCAATCAACGGTTTTGAAGCTTCTTCCGAGGCTGTGACCGTAGTGCTCTACATCAACAAGCTCGCTACAAATAAGGAAATGGGCTTCGCCGATCTTACTCTCTACGGAGTAGCCGACGGCCAGGTTCTACCCGTGCCCGTTTACTCATTCACTCTCACCTCAGCCATGGAAGGTGCCGGTGCACTTTCATGCGCCCCCGCCGGAAACGAATTTGACGAAGGCACTCGCCTGACTGTATCTACCACCGAGAATTTCGGCTACCACTTCACTTCATGGACCGATGCCGACGGCAAGGTGATTTCTACCGACAATCCTTATACCTTCGACATCACCGGCGATACTCACCTTGTAGCCAACTACGACAAGAATGATGTATACGCTCTCAATCTCGAGCTCAAGGGCGGCGCAAACGTCAACCTCGTGCAGTACTCTCCCGAAGGCAATGTGGTCGACGGCGTTCACTACTACGAAGCCGGCACGGAAGTGCGTCTTACCACCTACAACAACCGCATCCTCACTTTCACCAACTGGGAAGACAACACCACCGCTCCCACCCGCGACATCGTGATGGACGGTGAGAAGAACGTAGTAGCAGAATTTTCAGCTTGCGACTACATCGTTGGCTGGGATCTCTACTTCGATCAGCCCAATGGCGAGCGCGCAGCCGACTATAAGGATGAGACCGACAATGCCGGTCTGCTCAGCCTCCGTGATCCCGAAGGTAACACCAAGACCTGGCTCACCCGCGGTATCAGCAATGGCGCTGAAAACGGTAAATGGGCAGCCCGTATCTGGAAACTTCGCAGCGAAAACCTTTATTTTGAAATATCTTTCTCTACTGTAGGTTACACTGACATCACCGTAGCTGCCGCTCTCGGTGTTCAGTACAACTCCTACTCTATCAACAACATGCAGTACAGTATCGACGGCACCAACTTCACTACCGTCGACACTTATGAACTCGCTCCCGGATGGACCTCGAAAGAAGTGGCTCTTCCTGCCGATGCTGCCAATGCACAGCGCGTGTGGGTACGCTTCATGCCCGACCGCACCTCTCCCCTCGTAGGTAACGATACTGACTACGACGGTCTTGCCATCGCAGAAATCTTCGTGCTTGCCAACAAGGAAGCAGCCGACGACAACACCGCTCCCTCGGTAGTAAGCATCATCCCTGCCGACGGTGACACCGATGCTTCAGCCACCGGCTCGATCATCGTGAACTTCGACGAGAAAATCAAGCTCAGTACAGGCGACGCTACCCTCAACGGTGCTGTGCTCACTCCCCGCGTGAGCGGAAAGAGCGTGGTATATCCCTACACCGGTCTCGACTACGCCACCACCTACACCTTCTCTCTCCCCGCCGGTGCCATCACCGACCGCTCCGGAAATCCCTGCGCAGCAATCTCCACCTCGTTCACCACAATGGAACGTGTGCGCCCCGAGGCACGTGTATATGACGCTGTGGTAGCCGCCGACGGCTCGGGCGACTATGCCACCGTTCAGGAAGCCATCGACGCAGCTCCCGCTGACCGCATCAAGCCCTGGCTCATCTTCGTGAAAAACGGCAACTACAAGGAACACGTCAACATTCCCGCCAACAAGCCCATGCTTCACATCATAGGTCAGGATCGCGACAAAGCCGTGATACTCGACGACAAACTGTGTGGCGGCCCCAACGCACTCCACGTAAGCGCAGGTGCTACCGTTGTGGTCAACTCCAATGACTGTCTTTTCGAGAACATCACCCTCGAAAACTCCTACGGCCACGAGAAGCAGGACGGTCCTCAGGCACTCGCCCTAAACACCATAGGCGACCGCACCATCTTCAACAACGTTGCCATGCTCTCTTATCAGGATACATGGATCACCCCGTCGACCTCAAATTACCGCGCATATGTTCACAACTCGTTCATCGAGGGTGCAGTAGACTTCATCTACAACAGCGGTAACATCTACATCGACAATACCACTCTCTACATCAACCGCAAGAGCGGCGGCTATATCGTAGCTCCTTCGCATGGTGCTGACGTAGAATGGGGCTATGTGTTCAACAACTGCGTTATCACCGCTCCCGGTGTACCCAGCGAGACCTCGGTATGGCTCGGCCGTCCCTGGCACAACTTCCCCAAGACCGTATTCCTCAACACCCGCGCCGAAGTGACCATCCCCGCTACCGGCTGGTATGAGACCATGGGTGGTCTGCCCGCAATCTGGGCCGACTGGAACACTACCGACGGCGACGGCAACCTCGTTGACCTCTCTCAGCGTCGCGACACCTACTATTACACTGATTCTGAAGGCAACCGCGTGTATGGCAAGGCAAAGAATCACCTCACCGATGAGGAAGCTGCCGAATACACGGTGAAGAATGTTCTCTCAGGCAGCGACAACTGGCAGCCCGTGATCAAGACCGAAGAATGTGCGGCTCCTATTGCCAAACTCGAAAACGGCAATATCTCTTGGGAACCCGTTGATTACGCAATCTGCTACGTGGTGACTCACAACGACGATGTAGTTTCGATAACTACCGAGCCTTCCGTAGATGTCGATGCCGAAAAGCCCGCAGGCTACTTCGTGCAGGCCGTAAACGAATTCGGGGGCCTCAGCGAGAAAGCAGCCGTGAAAGCCGCCGGCGAATCAGGTATCATTTCTACTGTTGCCGAAGGTAACTTCACTGTCGAAGGCATCTATAATCTGAATGGAATTCGTCTCGCATCGCCCGTCATGGGTGTCAACATTATCCGTCTCCGTGACGAAGCCGGAAATGTGAAAGTCGAGAAGATTATAATAAGATAAGTTATTATTAAGGTTGGTCGGCCCGGTGTCTTTACGATGCCGGGCTGATTTTTTTTGCATGTTAAGGTATTTTGCATATCTTTGCAATACCATGAGAAACATTGCCGCAATATTCATTCTGCTGGTTTCGGCGCTTGACGCATTCTGTCAGGCTTACTGCACCGTGACTACCTACGACGAGGATTCAGGTCTGTCGCAGCGTCTGGTAAAAGGCATCGTGCAGGACAACGACGGTTTCATATGGATCGGTACATGGAACGGGCTCAACCGCTTCGACGGGAGCGAATTTGCAACACTGCGGCCTGACTTCACCGACGAAGCCTATAAGTATTCCAATCGTATCAGCGACCTCCACCTCTCGCCGCGGGGTAATCTGTTGTGCCGCATCGACGACCGTATTTCGCTTTTTGATGTCAACACTTTCAAGTATACCGACCTCCACTCGCAGATTGAAAATGCGATCGGTAAACGATTTGATTTAAAACAGATACTTCCTACCCGAGGCGAAGAAATAGTAATGTCGACCAAAGACGGGCACTATATCATCATCCCGGCTGAGGACTCCATTCAGGCTGCAAAAACTGTTGATTCCCGACCGTCCATATCATACCGCACCCGCGGCAACCGCCTCCACACACCTATCGGACCATATCGTCCCGAGGATTTGGTATTCTCCAGCGTGGACTCTTGCGGAACGACATGGCTGATCACCCGTGACGGCGAGATTATGTCGCTCGGCAATGGTGATGATGTTTTCGTATTGCATGAAAGAATCAACATGGTGCCCGGCTCACTCTATTTTTCCACGGTGGACAAAAGCGGCAACGTGTGGCTGCGCAGTTCCGAGGGAGCTCACCGCATTGCTATGGGACATCGCCCCTACTCCACCGTCAAAACATGCATTGACTCAAAAATGCGCACCTCTATGCGCGATTCCTCCGGGCTCATATGGCTCTCGGAAAGTGATGGAAATGCGGTGTCGCTGCTCGATGCTGCTACGGGAGCAAAAAGATATTTGGACGCGGCCGGAAATGTTTCTGATTTGTTCAGAACATTCGGTTCACCGGTCTACGCTATGGCACAGGCTCCTGACGGAACTGTGTGGTTAGGTTCCAAGCCCGACGGAGCTTTTCGCCTCACCCCCTCCGGCGGAAGTGGATATGAGATTGAAAATTTCGATGCGGGCAACGTCTATGATTTCCTTTTTGACAAGCGTGGGACACTCTGGATTGCGACAATGGGAGAAGGCGTGCTTTATTGTTCCGACCCTGCCGCACGCAATCCGCAATTCATGCAGTTGCGCGAGAAGAAAGGGTATCCGGCCGAAGCTCGACTCGTAAGACACCTCGCCATAGCCGGCGACACCATGCTGCTGGCATCCACTACTTCCGGTCTGCTTGCGGTCGACATAAGAGACGTTGATAAATCTGATACTGTAAGGGCTTCGCTGCTTACGAGCCGCCCCGGCGATCCTTCCTCGCTGGGCAATATCGCGGTAATGGATGTGACTGTTGGTCGCGACGGCACAATACTCGCGGCTACTGAGAGCGACGGAATCAATATTGTCACGCCGGCGGCAATCGACAAGCCTGAGAACTGGACTTTCTCTCACCATAACGCCTCCACCGGTCTGACTGATATAGCCCTTGCTGTCAAGGAAGCTCCCGAGAATCTCGACGGCTGGTATCTCGTCACGTCAAACAACCGCATTTATCTGTACAATCCCTCCACGGGCCGTAAAAGGGTATACGGTGACTGGTACTGGGGAACCAAACTGAGATTTACCGATGCCCGACCTGTGATGGCTGCCGACGGAAGCTGGGTAATAGGACACGAGAATGGGGC
>JAIDSW010000063.1 GCA_029061025.1 Duncaniella sp. | reverse complement strand
CTGTATACCTGCTTCTGCTCGGCGGAAAGATTTTCAAGTGTGGTGCTCCTCACTACTTCGCCGGCAGCGTCGAGCACCTCGATGAGAAGCGATACTTTATCTTTGCTGTAAGGCAGACCGTAGTTGAACGACAGCGAGCCGAGATTGTTGGCAATCAGGGGCGAGGTGAGCACGCCACAGCTGCCTTTCTTACCATTGAGACACACGGCCATTACCGAGGGGTCAGATGAGATGAAAGTAAATTCGGTCTTACTGTCGGCAGCGCCACCCGAAAGAACTTGGGCGTTAGTAACGGTCCAGCCGTCGGCTGATGAATACGAGCCATAGGTTGCGATGGCTTTGCCGCCGTTGAGAGTGCCGAAGTCGGCCGAAGTGGCATTGATAGCGTCGCCCGAGGGAGGAGTGACGGGATCATCGCCTGTGCCGGGACCGGAGGGCGTGCCTGAGGTCTTTACCGCAACGTTTTTCACTTCCCATGTGCCGGCCTTGGAGGCGGTGGAGGTGTAGTGGAAACCGATCTGAACATCCTTACCGACGAATGCCGAGAGGTCGATGTCGCCCGAGCCTACGAGATCCCAGCTCATAGCCGAGGGATAGTTGGGGATAGTGAGGGTGGTCCATGCAGCGGAACCGGCTTCGCGAACAGCCACAGTGGCCTCGGTCTTGGCGCTTGATACACTGCTGAAGAAGTTGATGGCCTGCTCAAACGAGAGGAATGCTGCGGGCGCGCCCTTGAGTGAAATCACGGGCGAAATAAGCCATGAGTCGGCGGCCTTGTTTTCCTTGGAGGCGCTGACGTAGGCAGTGGCGATCATGTATTTATATTTGGAGTCATGTTTCCACACATCGAAGCCGGGTGAAGTCACCGTCTCGACTGTAAACTGACCCTGACCTGACTCGAATGTCTCAGAGAAGATTGTGCCTGATACGCCGGGGGTATCGCCGCCGGGCACTTCCACTCCGTCGATCGAGAATGTTCCGGCCACGCCGGTGGTGGTGACGCCGGTGGTGGTCATCACCTTGCCGAGGTTACCCTGGAGGGTGATTTCCTTACCATAGTTTTCGGGGTGGTCGAGAAGGTTACCGTAGGTGCGGAGTGCAGAGCTCTGAGGCAGACTTACCACGAGGCACTTCGTGTAGTCTTTCACATCGGGAGCGGGAGCGATCACGAGAGTATTGTCCATCGACACTGTGGCGGTAAATTCAACGTCGGCATTAGAAGCCACTTCCGATACGCCGGGAGCTACAGCGCCCACGATGAAGCCGGTGGTCCACACTTCGTTGGCGGCCGAACCGGCATTTATAATCTCGATTGCCTGCTCTACGGTGTAGGGAACGTCCTGGCTGCCGGGGTTCTGAGTGGGATTGCCGAAATTGATGCAATCGCGGTCAGAGTTAAGCAGAAGCTGCCAGTCAGTACCGTAATATGAGAGAATACCCATCACGTCACCGCGGCCCGCAGGGAGAGTGTGACCCCAGAAATTGGAGTAACCGCTGGTGCGCACTATAAGAGTGGTACCGTCGGCGAGCTTGAGGTTACGGTTGGTAGTTATCTTCGAGCCTTCGGTGAAGGTGAGTGTGCCGCCCCCTTCAAATTCGCAGTCATTAATGCGCACAAACTGGCTCTGCAGGCGGCGCAGATTCTCGGGTGTGCTCGACTGGAGGTCGGCGCCTGTAATGGTGATCACGTCGATAGCGTCAGGCTCGGGCATGCCGTTGAGCTGAATGTGCTCCTTGAAGAACTCAAAGGGCATAAATGTAGCTTCCCAACCATACTGCTCGGTGAAGTTGGGGAAGCCGAGCTGCTGGAGGCCATTGTACTTACCAATCCACATGTCGGTGAGATCCACGAGGATTTCCTGACCGCGGCGATATTGATTGTACATCGAGTTGGCGTTGATCGACATGGCGAGAGCGCCGGTCTCGTCCTGAATCACGAGGCTCTTGTAGATGTTGCCCGAAGCGTCGGAGCTCACCACGCGGCCGCTGATGATCATGTGCTCGCCGCTATCGGTGAGGGGAATCGAGGAAATCACCTCGTCGGTGTCAGGATTGCTCCAGATATAATTGCGGTCATCGCTCCAGAATCGAGCCTTGACCTCGGCGATGGTAGTGTTGGCCTTGATAGTAGCCACGGGAGCGGTGCTCACGGGGGCGTCGACGTCGTCCTGACACGAAGTCAGCGACACGAAACCGAGTGCGAGCAGGCCGGTATATTTAAGGATATTTTTCATAACTTATATAGTCAGTGACGATTATTCGGTTATTTTGAGATTCTTTATTTCCCACTGGTCAGCCCCTTCGGCCGAGCATCCGTATTTGAAAGCGAGCTGAATCTTCTTGCCGGCATAGGCCGAGAGATCGATCGCTCCTGATGATACGAATGTCCAAGCGCCGGCAGCCGGCCACTCGGGAATGGTGAGTTCAGTCCATTCAGTGGCGCCTTCGAGTTTCACCACCACTCCGCAGAGCTGCTTGAGAGTGGTCTGGAACTTGGCTGCGTGGTCAAAAGTAAGAGTTGCCTTCGAAGCCGAGGTAAGATCAATTACGGGTGATTCGGCATAAGAATCCTGACCGTAAAATTCGGGTTTATTGAATGCGCTCACATTGAGATAATGCTTTCCGCTGTATTCAGCCCATTTCCATATTTCGGTATTGGTCAGAGTCCAGTCGATGGAAGTTGCGTTCTCGTCGAGAGCCGTATAGAGAGTACCGCCTGCGGGAGTTGGAGGAGTTACGGGCTCTTGGTCAGCTTTGAAACCGATCTTGACATTGTCGACGCGATAGGTGCGCGAGTTGTCGGGGTCAGAAGCGATGTAGAGCCAGCCGATATACTTCACGCCGCTGAACTGCGACAGATCAATCTCGCCCGAGAATACATAACCTGACGAAGCAGCCGATGTGGGATTAGGCTGTGTGTAGGTCATCTCCACCATCTGAGCCTTTGTGGGATCATTGGAATCGAGAACGTAGAGCTGCATGTTGCCTTCGTTGGGACCATACTGGATTTCAGTCTCGAAGCTCATTACCTTCTCGGTCATCTTGTCGACATCCACAGCCGAGGTGATGAGCCAAGAGCGGAATCCTTCGGAGCCTGCCTTGCCCTTGTAGGCGGAGCACTGTGCGTAGAAGTTGTTGTTGAAGTCCTTGACAAACCAAGTGCGGTCGCCCGAGGTAGCCACGGCTGTCCAGCCTGCGGGAAGCTGACCATCCTCGAAGTCGGCCGAAATCTGAGCGGCTGCATCGCCGGGCACGGTGGGAGTGCCGGGATCAACAGGCTCACCCATAGGATCGAAGCCTATGCAGTCAGTAGCGGGGTTGCTGATCACGAGCTGCCAGTCAGAGCGGTAGTAGCTGAGGATGGCGCGTACAGTACCTGTACCTGTGGGCATCGTGGTGCCCTTGAAAGTACACTTGTTGCTGGTATTCACCACCATGCGGTTGCCGTCGGCATCCTTGATGTAGCGTGTCACGTAGGCATTGTCGCTGTTGTCGCCGAAGGGCTGCTTGCCACCGTCGACAAACTCTACATTTTCAAGAGTGACGAAACGGGACTGCCAGGTCATGAACTCGGTTACATCGGAAGTATTCACACCATTCATTGCGGGGATAGTCACCGTGTAGTCGGTGATCTCGCGGGCGTCGGGCAAGCCGTTGACCTGCGCGCGCTCGGTCATCACCGTCTTGTCCATGCCTCCGATACCGCTGTTGTATTCGACGCCTATCATCAGCCAGCCGTTGTAGGTACCCATGAGGAGGCCGGTAACGTCCATGCGCACTTCCTGTCCGTAGTGGTAAGTCTCATACAGTCCGGTGGCATACACGCGCACGGGAATAGCCGCTGTCTCATCCTCGATAACGATGCGCTGGTAAATGTTGCCGCACTCATCGCTCGACACCACGCGGCCGGCTATAATAATGTGCTCGCCGCTATCGGTAAGACCTATTTCGGTAAGATATGAGCCTGTACCCTGCCAGTATCTCTCTTTCAGCTCGAGTATTGTGGTGTTGGCCTCGATGGTAGCTTCGGGGACGATCACCGGCGGACGGTCAAAATCGTCGGAGCAGCTCACGGCGGCCGTCGATGCGGCTGCCACTGCGAGTCCTATGAAGAAATTTCTTAGTTTCATGTTTCGGAAATAGATTTTAAGCATGGATGCTTAGAAGCGTACGCCCACGTTGAAATACACCTTGATACCCTGGGCGTAGAAGTAGCGGTTGGGATACTTGTTGGCATCGTAGTTGGTGTAGTCGAAGCGTCCCTGCTGGTAACCGTAGGTCTGAATCTTGCGGTTGTTGAGGATATTGTCGACGTTGAGATTGAGGTTGAGCGACACCTTGCGGTTGATGTAGATAACCTTGCCGATCGAAGCGTTGAGCACGAAAGCGTCGTTGAGCTTGTCCTGATGGGCGAGCTCGGTCATCTTGGCTTCGAGCACCTCGGGATCGGGATATTTCTGCCAGAGGTTGGGGAGCGCCTCATGACGGATAGGCGAAAGCGATACATAAGCATCGTCCATCCACGAAGCGTTGATGTTGAAGAACCATGATTTGGGAGCGGCCCAGTCGATACCGATGTTAACGGCAGTCTGGGGAGTGCCGCCCACGTAGAAGTTCTTGAGATAAACCACCTGAGCGGTATCGGGCATCATGCCGTTCTCGTAGGAGCGCACGCCGGTGGGACGATTCTTGTACTGGTAGCGGGCAAATGTTCCGGCAGCCTCAAGGGTGACGGAGGGAGTGATCTTGAAGGCCATGCCTATCTCGACGCCCTTGTAGGAGCGGTGTACGCCCTTGAGCACGTAGTTCATGAATGTGGAGTACTGGTCGTCGTAGAACGAGGTGCGTTCGGTCATGTCATACATCTCGGTCCAGAAACCGGTGATCGATCCGCGGAAACGGCGGTAGTTCCACACATATGAGAGGTCGGCCGAGAAGATGCGCTCGTTGGCGAGGCCGTCGATTGCGGTATCCTTGATACGGGGCGAGATGTAGGCATACTCGAAGAGCGGGGCGCGGGTCTCATACTCGGCGTGAGCCATGAAGAAGTTGCGGCCGTCGATCTTGTAGGTGGCGCCCGCCTTGATGCCGGCGTTGTCGAAGCGGTGGGTCAGACCCTTGCCGTAGGAATTGTCGGGGGCGCGGCCGTTGCGCATCTTACCGTCGCGCTGGAACTGGGTGTAGCTTATCTTCAGTCCGTAGTTGATGTCCCAGTGAGGCAGGGTGATCATGTTCTGGAGCCATGCGGTAGCCTGGATGGCGTTGATGTAATAATCGTAGCCGAAAGTGTCGCCCTTGCCCACCTTGCGGTTGGGATTGTTAAGGTCGTTCTGAAGCATACCGGGCTGATCGGGGAAGTCGCGCTCGCTGTACTGGTCGAGGTCGATCCAGTAAGCTCCGCCCAGCAGGTCGCGCACGGTCTTGTAGTAGTGGGCGCGGGTGTAGTTGAGCGAAACGCCGCCCTGCAGGGTCATGTGCTCGTTGAGGCGGGTGTTGAGCGTTGAGTTGAGGATGAAGTTAAACTGGTTGCTGTGACGGTTTTCGAGGATGTAGGTCGACGAGAGGTTGTCGGGATTGTCGCCGCGGCCGAATTCGGCGTTCATGCGGTTGGTGTTGTAGAACTTGCCCCAGTCGAGCTGACGGAACGACTGATTTTTCCACAGGTCGGTATACAACTGATATGCTTCCTCGTCATCCTTGTAATATGAAGGAAGATAGCGGTAATAGTCGGGACGGGGGTCGGCGGCGTTATACCAGTTGAGAGCCGAAGTCGAGTAGTTGACCCAGCGGATGGCGGCCGCGGTGTTGAGAGTGGTATTGGAGTTCTTTTTCCAGAGCCAGTTGAGTATGGCGGTGGGGTCGAATGTCTCCACGATCTTGGCCGAGCGCTTCTTGCCGTCCTGCCAGCCCCAGTTGGGGTTGTAGAGATTGCTGCCGGCGAGGTCGTAGGCCTCCTCGTAGGTTGCGGAGTTGGTGGCACGCTGGGTGGGAGCGCCCCATGCGGTGAGGTTGAGGGAGTGGCCCTTGCCGAGCATCTTCTGCACCGAGAGGAAAAGACCGCCCGAGTTGTAGAATGTACCGGGCACCACGCCTTCATCGGCATAGCGGCCTATGGCCGAGAGGGTCACGGCCCAGCCGTTTTTGGTCAGACCGGTGGAGTACTGAGCCATAGCGCGGAACATATAAGCGCTGTTGGTGTAGGCTGCCGAGCCGTAGAAGCCGGGGGCGTAGTCCGACGCAAGGGTGCGCATATCGGTAGAACCGCCTATGTCGCCGAAGCCCCAGAAAGCGGCGTCCATGCCTATGGAGTTGTTCTTGTTGCGAAACGCACGGTTCATACCGCCTATCGACGAGTAGTTGAAGCGTCCGCGGGCAAGGTCGTTTAGGTTTACACCGTTGACCGACACCGACTGATACTGCGAGTCGTAGCCGCGCATGCGGAAACGCATCACCGAGAAATCATACTGGGCTGCGTTGTAATAGATATTGTCGCTTGCACCGGTGAGAGCGGTGATGGTCTGCGCGCCGGCCTCCTCATCGTCGAGGAGCTCCTGGTCGAAATACATGTCATTCTGATCCTCGTAGTAGGTGGAGAGGAGATCGGAATTCACCACGGGAATCTGGCCGAGGTCGCTGACAAGACCTTTGGCGATTTCCACCGGAAGAGACTTGTCGTTGTAGCCGTAGGCGGCGATTACGAGCACATCGCTGCCCGGAGTGGCGGTGGTGATGCTGAAATCACCCGCGGCACCGGTGGTGACAACGATACTTTGATTCTCGAGCATGACACTCGCTCCTGCCACCGGCGAGCCGGTGTTGGAGTCAACTACAGTGCCTGCCACGCCTGTCTTTTGAGCCAGCGCCGGCATCACCGCCGCGAGCATCATGAGCAGAAACAGTTTGAGTCGCA
Source organism: Duncaniella sp. (assembly GCA_029061025.1). Lineage (GTDB taxonomy): Bacteria > Bacteroidota > Bacteroidia > Bacteroidales > Muribaculaceae > Duncaniella. The sequence continues at coordinate 3,619 of JAIDSW010000063.1, read as the reverse complement.
TATTGATAATTGGTTGGTTGATTGATTATGATTTCATGTTTTTAAGGTCAGCGGGGCGCGGGGTCACTTCACTATACCGCGGCCGCGCAGATAGGCCTCCACCACGTCGGCATATTTTTCCATGGGCATGTGGGAGGAGTCAAAGGTGAGATGATACGACGAGGCGTCGCCCCAAGTCTTGTCGGTGAAGAAATTGTAGTATTCCGAGCGCCAGCGGTTGGTCTTTTCGGCCAGGGCGCGAGCCTTGTCGGCGTCGATGGCGTCGTTGCGCTCGGTGATGCGGCGCACGCAGTCCTCCACCGGGGCGTGCACGAAGATGTTGATGCACCGCGGGTGGTGGCGCAGGATATAGTCGGCACTGCGGCCCACTACCACAAATGATTTCTTCCTCGCCGTCTCAAGCAGAAAATCGCTTATCGACTTGTAGAGGCCGTCGTCGCTTATAGCCGACGAGCCGGTGTAATAGCACACCGGCGTGCAGCCCATCGAAAACGAGAATATACCGTTGAGAAACGACGGGAAACGCTCATCTTTTTCCTCGAAAAATTTCGGATGCACGCCGGCGCGCTTCGCAGCTTCGGCCAGCAGCTCCTTGTCATAATAGTCTATGCCGAGGCGCTCGGCCAGCAGTTTGCCAAGCTCGCGGCCACCGCTGCCAAACTGGCGTCCTATCGTGATGACGTAGTTACCGCCGAAATCGTCGGTCTTATCTTTATCGGTCATGTCTCAGCGGGCTTTGATGAGGAATACCTCGGTGGGGAAATGGTCAGAATATCCGTCGAGCCACGCGCCGCCGGCAAACGTGCGCAGCGGATAGCCCTGACGCTGACCGTTGACATCGCGCAGGAATTCAAAATTGTTGACCTGACACTTCCAGTAGTGCAGTCCCTTGCCGTCCTGATTCTGCTTGAGCAGGGTGCCCGACACCACGATCTGGTCAAAGAGGTTCCAGCCGCCTTTGTAGGCAAGGGTGCCTATGCCCTTTGCGAGCATGTTCCACCAGGGATTGTAGAAACCGTGAGCCGACACCTTGCTGTCGTCGCGGTCAGCGCCGAGATTCACGGCCACGGAGCGGTCCATCGGGTCGTCGTTGAGGTCACCCATCACTATCACGCCCTGATTGGGACGTATGGCCCAGAGCGAATCGGCTATGTGGCGGGAAAGGTCGGCGGCTGCCTCGCGCAGATAGCTCGACTGCTCCTGTCCGCCCAGACGCGAAGGCCAGTGGTTGACGATCACCGACACCGTATCGCCGCCCAACACACCGGTCACACACATCTGGTCGCGGGTGCGGAAGCGGGGGTTGGAGGGTATGCAGAGTGTATGATTGGTCACGTCGATGACCTTGAAAAGGCGGGGATTATAGAGCAGACCCACGTCGACGCCGCGGCGGTCGGGCGAGTCGTGATGCACCACCTGAAGCATCCAGCGCTTGATCGGGGCGGCCTTCACCAGGTCGTCGAGCACGCTCTTGTTTTCGATTTCCGACACGCCTATGATGGCAGGACCGTTGGGTGTGGTAGGCGTGGTCATGTGGGCTATACAGTCGGCGAGTTTGTTGATCTTGCTCCAGTATTTATAGCTGTTCCACTGGCGCTGACCTTGAGGTGAAAATTCGAGGTCATAATTGCCGTTGTTGTTGATCGTGTCAAAGAGGTTTTCAAGGTTATAGAAAGCCACTCCAAACACCATAAACTGCTGTTTTTTATCCTCTTGCGCGCAGGCGCCAAATGCGACACCCAGACAGATGAGGATCGAAAGAACGTATTTTTTCATGCTACCGGTAATGAGATTTATATTTTCGGGTGTAAATTTAGTGAAAAATCCATAATATTTAATACTAAATGGAAAATTTAAGATATAGAATTGAGGTTTTAGAATGGAAAATTGAAAATAGAGAATTGAAAATGGAGAATTGAAGATGGAAAATGGAAAATTGTAGGGACATCGCTTTGCGATGTTTCGGAGTGATTCCTTGCGTAATATATTGTGTATCGACATTGTAGGGACGGTGCTTTGCACCGTTTCCGAGCGACGGCAATGTGGTAATTCCAAGGGTCGGTAACTCGATGCAATCCGATAATACATGTTGCTATTGCGGCGGGGGTCGGCGACAACGTGAAAAGCGTAATATATTGATATTCAGAGGTAGGGACGCGATTCATCGCGTCCGCGGCGAAAACATGAGGCGAATTACGCAGTGCAGGAAATTACAATTTTTCAATCTGAGTATTCGCTGCGGACGCGATATAATCGGCTTGCCGCTTTGCTCGCAAAGAATCGCGTCCCTACTATCTCATTTTCAATATATTAACACGTAAAAAGTCCCGCTCCGGGTGGGGAGCGGGACGGGTGGTGCGGATTGTGGTCCGCAACCTTGCAGAGGCCTTATTTCTTAACTACGGTTGCCGAGTAGGGAACCTGTGAGAGATCAAGGGTTACGGTGTATGTGCCTTCACCGGGAGTGGGGATATTGTCGCCACCGGCAGTGAGGTTGCTGAGTTCGCCGCCGAGGTTGATGTCCCAGCCATTGTTGGCGCGGAACTTGAACGCACCGGTGCCTTTGATCTTAACTTCGGCAGTGTACACGAGCGGAGTGGTCATGGTGAGCGGGGTGCTTTCATCCCAGCCGCCTTCGGTAGCGTCACCGATCAGGCCGTAGGTTTCGATCATGGTGAGCACAGTCTCGCGGGTAGGATAGTTGAGCGTTGCGAAGTATACGCCTTCAGCATCAACGTTGATGTTGTTGCCACCGTCGGCAAGACCTTTACCTACGAGGGGCGAGCCTTCGTAGACGAAAGGATCGTTGCAACCGAAGTCGCGGCCCATCCAGTCAGGATCAGGATTGAACTTGAAGTCACCGTTGAGATAGAGATAACCGGTATAATCGGTGTAGTTCTCAGTGGTGAGGATCTGGCTTGCAGTTGCAGTCCAACCGTTGGAATTACCGGGGGTGTAAAGCTGCGGGAAGCCTACCTGATACTGGAATGCGAGAGTCTCCATGTTGATGGTCATAACCTGAGCGCCGGAAACGGAGATGTTCTGACCCATTTCGCTGCTGTTGAGTTCGAGAGTACCTTTAGCCACGAAGCTGTCCTCAAATACAGGAGTGTACCAGGGCTGAGCGTTGAGGTCGGTCAGGAACACGCTTTCAGGAACGACTTTCCAATACATGGGAGCGAAGTCGCTGGCTTCAGCCGAATAGATAAATGTGAAGTTGGGATCGTCGTAAACATTGTTGGACGAGTGAGTAGACTTCACGGCATTTTCGGCAGTCCAGGTTGCGCCGTCGGTCGAGAGGAGCAGGTAGTAGGCCGGCTCGATCACGTATTCGGGGGCAAACGGAGTGGCGTTGATGGCGAAGGGACCGAAAACAGTCTCAACCTTAGCAGTGAAGGTGGGATTGGCCACCGACACGATGTAGGGATAGAGCTGCACGTTGACGGTGAGGTCGGCGGGATTCTTGGAGATGGTGCGGATAGCGCCGTTGAGCACGTCGGGCGACACCATAACCTTGCCGTCGACTACCTCGCAGGCAAATTCATTGCCGTTGAAGTCATTTCCGCCGGATACCTTACCGGAGAACATCAGGTCGAAGCCTGAGGGTACATTATCCATC
>JAIDSW010000062.1 GCA_029061025.1 Duncaniella sp. | reverse complement strand
TGTCAGCACCCATAGCTACCTGAGCCACATAAACGTAGCCGTAGGTCGAAGCGATGAGACCGAGGTCTTTCTTGCGGATGCGCTTGCCCGATGCGGCAAACTTGGCGATAGCGCCCAGAGGAGTAGCCTTCGATGCCTGGCCACCGGTGTTGGAGTAAACCTCGGTGTCGAGCACGAGTACATTTACATTCTTGCCCGATGCGAGCACGTGGTCGAGACCACCGAAACCTATATCGTAAGCGGCACCGTCACCGGCGATGATCCACTGAGATTTCTTGGTGAGGAAGTTCTTGTGAGCGAGGATACCCTTGCAGATGTCGCAACCGCAAGCTTCGCAGAGAGGCACGATCTTCTCGGCAACTTCGCGGGTCACGGCTACATTGTCGGCGTTGTCGAGCCACTGCTGAGCGAGAGCCTTGATTTCAGCCGAGCACTTGTCGCATGCGAGAGCAGCCTTCATGAGCTCGGTAACGCGCTCGGTCATCTTCTCGTTGGCGATCTTCATACCGAGACCGAATTCAGCGAAGTCCTCGAAGAGCGAGTTGGCCCAAGCGGGACCGTGACCTGCAGCGTCGGTGCAGTAGGGAGTTGAAGGAACTGAGCCTGAGTAGATCGACGAGCAACCGGTAGCGTTGGCCACCATTTCGTGGTCGCCGAAGAGCTGGCTGACGAGCTTCACGTAGGGAGTCTCACCGCAGCCCGAGCAAGCGCCGGAGAATTCAAAGAGCGGAGTGGCAAACTGAGAGTTCTTCACGTTGCTCTTGGTGTCGACGAGAGTCTGCTTCGACGATACGTTGGCCACGCAGTAATCCCAGTCTTTCTGAACATCGAGCTGAGTTTCGAGGGGCTTCATTTCGAGAGCCTTCACGCCCTTCTTGCCGGGACATACGGCGACGCAGTTGCCGCAGCCGAGACAGTCGAGAACGTCGACAGCCTGAATGAAGTGCATGCCCTTGAACTGAGGACCGAGTGCGGGAATGGTGCCTGCTGCGCCGAAGGGAGCCTTGGCAACTTCCTCTTCAGTGAGGAGGAAGGGACGGATAGCGGCGTGAGGACAAACGAATGCACACTTGTTACACTGTATACAGTTTTCTTCGAGCCATTCGGGAACGAATGCTGCCACACCGCGCTTCTCGTAAGCGGCAGTGCCCTGGTGCCAGGTGCCGTCCTCGATTCCTACGAAGTCAGATACCTTGAGCAGGTCGCCGTCCTGAGCGTTGATGGGGCGCACGATCTTGTTGATGAATTCGGGATCGTTGTTCTCGGCGGGAGCCTCGGGAGTGAGGTTGCTCCATGCGGGATCAACGGGGAGCTGCTTGTATTCGCCACCGCGGTCAACGGCTGCATAGTTCTTGTCGACCACATCCTGACCCTTCTTGCCATAAGACTTCACGATGAATTTCTTCATCTGCTCTACGGCGAGATCCACGGGGATAACCTCGGTGATGCGGAAGAATGCGCTCTGGAGGATGGTGTTGGTGCGGTTGCCCAGACCGATTTCCTGAGCGATCTTGGTAGCGTTGATATAGTAAACGGTGATGTCGTTGTCGGCAAGATATTTCTTCACCTTGTTGGGAAGATTCTTGGCGAGCTCCTCACCTTCCCAGATAGTGTTGAGAAGGAATGTACCGCCCTTGCGGAGACCGCGGGTCACGTCATACATGTGGAGGTAAGCCTGAACGTGGCAAGCCACGAAGTTGGGGGTGGTCACCAGATAAGTAGAGCGGATGGGCTGGTCGCCGAAGCGGAGGTGAGAGCAGGTGAAACCGCCCGACTTCTTGGAGTCGTAGGCGAAGTAAGCCTGGCAATACTTGTCGGTATTGTCACCGATGATCTTAACCGAGTTCTTGTTGGCACCCACAGTACCGTCGGCACCGAGGCCGTAGAACTTGGCTTCGAAAGTGTCGCCGCCGAGAGCGAGCTCTTCCTTCATGGGGAGCGAAGTGAAGGTCACGTCATCGACGATACCCACGGTGAAGTGATTCTTGGGCTCGGGGAGAGCGAGGTTCTCGAATACCGAGAGAATCTGGGCGGGAGTGGTGTCCTTGGAAGCAAGACCGTAGCGGCCGCCTACGATCACGGGAGCGTCGGCCTGGCCGTAGAAGCAGTCCTTAACGTCGAGATAGAGGGGCTCGCCGTTGGCACCGGGTTCCTTGGTGCGGTCGAGCACGGCGATGCGCTTGGCAGTCTTGGGCACAGCAGCAAGGAAATGCTTGGCCGAGAAGGGACGGTAGAGGTGAACGGATACGAGACCTACCTTTTCGCCCTTGGCGCGGAGATAGTCGATAGCTTCCTGAGCAGCCTGGGTTACAGAACCCATAGCGATGATCACGCGGTCAGCTTCGGGATCGCCGTAGTAGTTGAAGAGGCCGTATTCGCGACCGGTTATGCGGGTGATTTCCTTCATGTATTCCTCAACGATTTCGGGCACGCTGTCATAGTAGCGGTTGCACGATTCGCGGTGCTGGAAGAATACGTCGCCATTCTCGGCCATACCGCGGGCAACGGGCTTCTCGGGATTGAGAGCGCGGGCGCGGAAGTCGGCGAGAGCCTCACGGTCGAGCAGCGGAGCGAGATCATCCTGATCCATAGCCTCAACCTTCTGAATCTCGTGAGAGGTACGGAAGCCGTCGAAGAAGTTTACGAAAGGTACGCGCGACTTGATGGTGGCGAGGTGGGCTACACCTGCGAGGTCCATCACTTCCTGCACGCTGCCTTCGGCAAGCATGGCGAAGCCGGTCTGACGCACCGACATTACATCCTGATGATCACCGAAGATCGACAGAGCGTGGCTAGCGAGCGTACGGGCCGACACGTGGAACACGGTGGGAAGAAGCTCACCGGCGATCTTGTACATGTTGGGGATCATCAGCAGGAGGCCCTGCGAAGCAGTGTAGGTGGTAGTCAGCGCGCCGGCCTGGAGTGAACCGTGTACGGCACCGGCTGCACCGCCTTCTGACTGCATCTCCTGCACGAGAACAGTCTCGCCGAAGATGTTTTTACGTCCTGCTGCAGCCCATTCGTCGACATATTCAGCCATAGTCGACGAGGGAGTGATGGGGTAGATAGCGGCAACTTCCGAGAACATGTAAGATACATGTGCGGCGGCCTGGTTACCATCACAGGTCAAGAATTTTTTTTCTTTGCTCATAATTGGTTAAATGTAATCTATATGGTTTTAGATATATTCCAAGGTTATATTCCGGTCAGGTTTTCTACTTGTATATACGCTGCGAAATTACGATTTTTTTTCACGAAAAGCAAAAAATTATTTAATTATCTCACCTTATCCCAAGCAAAAGGTTATCCCCGCAAGAATTGCGACATACTACGCGCTCGATCTTCTCTACATATTCTCCAATGGCAACATGCGCAGCTCATTTCCCCGCCCGGGTGATTATTCACTCATTCCGCGGAGAGTACCTCTGCGCAATTCCTCCGTCAACAACTCATATATGTATGCCGGTGACTCGATGTAAAGGCCGGTACGCTTCTCGCAGAGTTTCTCGAATATCTCTGAATTATGAAACAAAAGTAATGCTTCCTCAAGACCAACAGCCTGGTCCCGTATAATCCATTCCACTACCCGGGTGGTGATGTATTCTACAAGAAATTCAAAATTATTGTCTGACTGCTTCATATCCGTCTTATGTATTTGAGAGATTCTTCCGTAGCAAAGAAATACTGCGAATTGAGATCTTTGTAAACCAGTCCGGCGACAACTGCATCCAGATCTATTATTTCCATATCATAGAGTCCAAAGAGTCGTGCCATGTTATCATTGGCCACCGGTCCGATGACGATGTCATATTCATGATGAAATTCCGCTCCATCCTGCTTACGGTTTGCCATGACAAACAATGCCCACTCCTTATCAGGCTTCTCGAATATCTTTACTTTCAATCCCGCTGCAATGGCTGCATCGAGATTAAACTCAAATTCTGTAACCGAAGGAACTCCACCGAAACGATCAGCAATTCTTCTTGACCAAAATCCGGCCTGATCCTTTATATGGGTAGTATAGAAACCTTGCCCGAAATCTTTGAATTTCTTACCTTGTGACAAATCAATTTTGTCTATAGGCTTATTTGAACCATGATATAAAATCATGACACCTCACCTCCATTTCTTTTACAGATCGCAGCCATATCCTCAACACACTCTTGAATTGAGAGCTGATGTTCCGCTTCATAGTTACGGATTGTGAAATCAAGACCTTTGAACCGTGACAGGTAATTGCAGGCCTCCCTTTTTGTCAATTTGTACTTCCGTGCAAACAGGCCGAGGCTCATCACTATATAATGGATCACATCTGACGAAACTGATGCTTTTGGCGATAATTCTACACGAGCCGATACTCCTAAAGCGTCCGCCAATCTATTGACTGTGTCGAATGTAATACCTTTACCATTTTCAATCTTTGAAATCTCGGATTTAGAAACACCGACCTTCTCACCCAACTGTTGCTCGGTGAGTCCGAGTTCCTTTCTACGCCGGAAGAAAAGATTTCCTATTTCATCAAATCTATCTATCATTGTGATCTTTATTAGTAAACGCAAAGTTAACAAAAGTATCCCATATTAGCAATATTTCAACAACATCCCCGTAAGAGTCGCGCTACATACTCCGCCTTTTTTATGAACAGATTTGATGATTTATTTAGTCTTAAAAATGAAGTCATCTAAACTAATTTAGACAAGTTAAAAATTGATGTAGAAAATTAAAATACAGCGTATTTCCGCGGGAA